>NZ_CP059692.1:629166-943333 GCF_014058705.1 Aureimonas mangrovi | reverse complement strand
GTTTTTGTCAACGCCTTTGCATTGCTCCGGACTCCCCTGCAGACTGGCCGATCAGAATGAGATCGATTGTCCGGGCGGGGTCGTGGGTTTGCAGCAGACTAAGACGGTCGTGGTCGGGAACGAGAAGGAAGACGGCACCGAACGTGTCGCCCGCTGGACCGAGATCATGAGCGAGGCGGGCAACGTTTCGATCGTGCCCGACCAAGCACCAGCCTTCACCGGCTCGCTTTCCACGCGTCCGATCGGCGATCTGCTCGCGATGCGCATCGCATCTTCAACCTTCAGGTTGACGCGCGACGAACTCCTCGGAGCCGACAACGTCTTCGTCAATCTCCTCCTGCGCGGCAGCCTTGCCGGAACGGCGGCCGGCCGAAATTTCGAGCTCCCCGTTGGCGGGATCTCGCTGGTTCGCCGATCGAGCACGCTGGACCTTACGATCGCCGATGCCGAATGGTTCGGGCTCGCTGTGCCTCTCGAACTCTTCGAGCGGAAAACGAAATGGCGGCCGCACCTCGACGCGCTGGTGTTCGCACCGCACTCGATGCAGGCCGTGATCTTGCGTGCTCATCTTCTCGCCTTGACCGAGCTGGCCGACCCTCTGCCAACGCGTGTCTCGGCTCAGTGCGAGGACACGACCCTGACCTTGCTCGCGAACTGCATCGACAAGCGCACAGCACGCCCGCGGTTGGACGAGCCGAAGGAATTGCAGCGGCATGTGCGGCGCTTCATTCTCGACAACTTGTCCGACCCCGACCTCGGCTGGAGCATGATTGCGGACGAGTTCGCCCTGTCGCGCTCCTCGCTCTATCGCACGCTCGGCGCGCAGGGCGACGTGGCGGCGATGATCCGCAGGCTGAGGCTGCGCGCGGCACACCGCCAGATCGTCTCGACAAACGGCGATCGCACGTCGATCCGCGACATCGGCCTTGCTCAGGGCTTCGTAGAGGAGCGCACGTTCCGGCGCGCCTTTGCGCGCGAATTCGGCTACTCGCCGGCGGCCTTGCGCAGCCGCGTGCGGGCGGGCGAGCATCCGCGCGACAGCGATGTGGCGGCCGACCTCAAGCGATGGTTCGACCGTCTGAGCAGGTAGCCTCGCGGCCAGCACCGCCCGGCGCCGAGCGTCAGAACTTCGTGCGCGAGCGCATGGCCGCCGAGAGTGTGCCTTCGTCGAGATAGTCGAGTTCGCCGCCCACCGGAACGCCGTGCGCGAGGCGCGTGATGGAGACCTCGAAGCCTTCGAGCTGGTCGATGAGGTAATGCGCCGTCGTCTGGCCCTCGACGGTGGCGTTGACCGCGATCACCACTTCCTTGACGCCGCCCTCCGCCACTCGCTCCACGAGCCGCGCGATGGTCAACTCGTCCGGCCCGACACCCTCCAGCGGCGATAGGACGCCGCCGAGCACATGGTAGGCAGCGTTCAAGGCCTTCGCGCGCTCCAGCGCCCAAAGGTCAGAGACGTCCTCCACGACGATCACCGTGGAGTGGTCGCGCATCGGGTCCGCGCAGATCGTGCAAGGATCGCGCGTATCGACATTGCCGCAGTTCGAGCAGGTGCGCACGGTCTCGTTCGCCTCGGCCATCGCCCCCGCGAGCGGGGCGAGAAGTTGCTCGCGACGCTTGACGAGATGGAGCGCGGCACGTCGCGCCGAGCGGGGCCCGAGCCCCGGAAGCTTCGCGAGAAGCTGGATCAGGCGCTCGATCTCGGGCCCGGCGATGGACTTGGCCATGGATGATGTCTTCGCGCGCCGCGGCTAGAAGGGCAGCTTCATGCCGCCGGGAAGCTGCAAGCCGGCAGTGAGTTCCTGCGTCTTCTCGGCGATCGTCGTGTCGAGCTTCTTCTTGGCGTCGGCATGGGCAGCGACGACGAGATCCTCGACGATATCCTTCTCCTCGGCCTTGAGGAGCGAGGGATCGATCGAAAGCGACACCAGCTCGCCCTGCCCCTTCAAGGTGACGGTGACGACCCCGCCGCCCGACTGGCCCTCGGCGGTGATCTCGGCGATCTCGGCCTGCAGTCCCTGCATCTTCTCCTGCATGGCCTTGGCCTGCTTCATCATGCCCATCAGGTCTTTCATCGGTCGTCGTCCTCGTCGTCGGTGGGGTCAATGGGGTCGAAGATCTCGTCGGCGGGCTCTTCCTCGCCGGCCTGACCGAACGGTGCTTCGTCGTCCTCGGCCATGTCGAAGCGCTCCGGCAGGTCCACCTCGTCGGCGAGCGCCGGCGGTTCTGGCATCACGGGCTCGTCCGGCTCGTCGCTCTCGCCGCGCATGCGCACCTCGCGGATTTCGGCGCCCGGCACGGCAGCGAGGATCGCCGCGATGTCCGGATGGGACGCAGCATCCGCGATGCGCTCAGCGCGCCGGCGCGCGTCCCGTTCCTCCAGCGTCTCGCCGCCGCCCTGCGAGACGAGCGAGACGACGTAGCGCCGGCCCGTCCAGTCATGTAGCTTGCGCGAGAGGTCGTTGGCAAAGGTCGCGGGGGCACCGTCCGCGAGCGCGGCCTCGATACGGCCCGGCTCGATGGAAGCCAGGCGCAGATAGCGGCGGATACGAGCGCGCATCAGCGAATCACGCTTCTCGTTGGCCAGCGCCTCGAGGCCGGCGAGCGAGGTCGGCAGGTCGCTCTCCTCGACCTGCTGCGCTTCCACGCGCGGTGCGACGCTGGGCGGGGCGGCACGCATCATCAGGGCAAGGTTCGGCCCGCCGCCGGAGCCGAGGCGCGAGAGGCTGGCCGTCGGCCCGCCGCCCTGCGGCAGCGAGGGATAGCTGGTGGACGGTGCGGAGCCGGCGGACGAGGCGGGCGCCGGAGCGGAAGGGGGTGAAGACGACACGAGCGACGAAGGCGCGGACGCTGCGGCCCCACGCGGCGCCGCGGGTAAGGACGGCACCGGGGTGGCGGAAGCCGAGGGTGCTGCGGCCGGCAAGGCCGGTGCCTCGCCGCCCGCCAGCATGCGCATCAGATCCTCGGGATCGGGTAGATCGGCAGCATGCGCGATGCGGATCAGGGCCATCTCGGCCGCCTGCCGCGGCGAGGCGGCAAGGCGCGCCTCCTCGATCGCCTTCAGCAGCATCTGCCAGACCTGGGAAAGCGTGCGCACGGAGAGTTCGGTGGCGAAGCGCCGTCCGCGCTCGGCCTCGGCCGGTGAAAGCGACGCATCGTCGCCGGATTCGGGTACGAAGCGCAGCGAGGTGACGAGATGGGTGAAGTCGGCAAGGTCGGTGAGGACGACGACCGGATCGGCGCCGCTGGCATACTGCTCGCGCAGTTCGGCGATGGCAGCGCTCGCATTGCCCCGCATCAGAGTCTCGAACAGGTCGATGACGCGCACGCGATCCGCAAGACCGAGCATGTCGCGCACCTCGCCGGCCGTGACGAGCCCCGCGCCATGCGCGATCGCCTGATCGGTCAGCGAGAGCGCGTCACGCACCGAGCCCTCGGAGGCGCGGGCGAGGATGCGCAGCGCCTCCTCTTCCACCTCGACGCTCTCGGCATCGAGCACCTTCGACAGATGGGCCATCATCTCCGCGGAGGGCACGCGCCTCAGGTCGAAGCGCTGGCAGCGCGACAGCACCGTGATCGGCACCTTGCGGATCTCGGTCGTCGCGAACACGAACTTCACATGCTCGGGCGGCTCCTCCAGCGTCTTCAGCAGGCCGTTGAAGGCCTGCGTCGACAGCATGTGGACCTCGTCGATGATGTAGACCTTATAGCGCGCCGAGACGGGCCTGTAGCGGACCTGCGCGATGATCTCGCGGATGTCGTCGATGCCGGTGTGCGATGCGGCGTCCATCTCCACGACGTCGACGTGGCGCCCTTCCATGATGGCGCGGTCATGGACGCCTTCGGCCTCCATGTGGATCGTCGGGCGATCCACCGTTTCGGTCTCGTAGTTCAGGGCGCGGGCGAGGATGCGGGCGGTCGTCGTCTTGCCCACACCGCGCACGCCCGTCAGCATCCAGGCTTGCGCGATCCGCCCCGCATCGAAGGCGTTGGTAAGCGTCCTCACCATCGGCTCCTGGCCGATGAGGTCGGCGAAGCTCTGCGGTCGATACTTGCGGGCGAGCACGCGGTAGGGACCCTGCCCCGCCGTGCCTGTGCTTTCGTCCCGCTCGCTCGTCATGGGTGCCGCCGCGCCATCATCGCCCGCCGGTCAAGGCAGGCGTTCTCCTGAAGTCGGCGCGAACCTAAAGACCTTTGGCGAAGATGCAATCGCCGCGTGACACCGAACCCAAAGCGCCGAGTGGGGCATCGTGCCGCCACAAATCGGGCGCGATGAAGGGAGGACGTCACGCCTTCGCAGAGATCGACCCTTCCATGGCCTTGACCCAGTACCAGCGTCGCCGCCGGCATATCCTGGCCGCGATGATCGTCGCCGCCTTCGCCGCCCTCGTCACGGTTCAGTCGGCCTGGAACTACACCGGGCACGAGGCGGTCGAATCGATCGGCCTCGCGCTGATCCTCGCCGGCATCCTCGGCCGGATCTGGTGCACCTTCTATATCGGCGGGCGCAAGGCGGCTGAGATCGTCGACATCGGTCCCTACTCGATCAGCCGCAACCCGCTCTACGTCTTCTCCTCGATCGCCGCCGCCGGCGTGGGCGCCCAGACCGGCAGCATCATCCTGGCGCTCGTCTTCTTCGGCGGCGCCGTCGCCGCCTTCCACATGGTGATCCGCAAGGAGGAAGCCTTCCTCGCGGAGAAGTTCGGCGCGACCTACACGGACTATATTGCCAGGGTGCCGCGCTTCTGGCCGGCCTTCGGCCGCTTCCGCGACGCGCAGGCCGTGAGCGTGCCCCTGTCGCGCGTCTACACCACGCTTGCCGACGGGCTCGTCTTCCTGCTCGCCATCCCCGCCTTCGAACTCATCGAGGAGTTGCAGGAGACGGGTGCGATCATCGCCCAGGCCAGCCTCTACTGAGGCGGCCGGGAAACGCGGTGATGCAAGAAGGGTGGGAGGCTGGCACGGTGACCCGTGCCGGAACTCGTTGGGGCTGCTTCCTTCCGGACCTGACCCGGTTGGCGAGTGGCTCGTCCACCACCAACCTCCCGGCCGTACATATCGTCCGGTCGCGTGCTAAATGCAACCCGCGCCAACACAAAGCCCCACATCAGGATCGCCCATGCAGACCTTCACGCTCGACCCGCGACTTGCCGCCGACACGCTGCCCGTCGCGCGAATGCCCTCGAGCGAACTGCGCCTGATGAACGATCGGCGCTGGCCCTGGCTGATCCTCGTCCCCGCACAGGGCGGACTGGAGGAGCTGTTCGACCTGCCGGCCGCCGCACAAGCCGCTCTCAACGACGACACGATGCGCGTGGCGCAGGTCCTGAAGCGGATCACCGGGGCCCAGAAGATCAATGTCGGCGCCCTCGGCAACATCGTGCGCCAACTTCACGTCCATGTGGTTGCGCGCAGCGAGGGCGACGCCGGCTGGCCGGGCCCGGTTTGGGGACACGGCAAGGCCGAGCCTTATGATGCTCGAGACTTGCAGGCCATGACGGCGCGTCTGCGCGGCGCGATGGGAGCGGCTTCGTGAGCCGGGCTCTCGGCTTTACGGCCAACACGCTGATCCGACTTGCTGAGGAACGCGACGGCGACACGCTCGCGAAGGCGCTCGGCCATCCGGCGGCGCGCTTCTACCTCTCCGGCGAGGGACGCTTTCTCGCCCGGGGCGCCGAGGAAGCTCCCGAGCCGGCCTTCACGCTGGATGAGGCGCGCCGCTTGGGCGTAAACGAGACCGAGGCGACGCTGCTCGGCTGGACGCCGGGCTCGCACGAGCCACGCTTTGCAGCCGCGCTGCCGGGCGGCTTCGCGCCCGAAGAGGGCAGCCTTCTGGATCTGCGCACCCTTGGAATGCGCGGCCTTCTCTCGCCGGACATTGAGGGGCAGCTCGCCCAGGCGCTGCATTTTCTGAACTGGCATCACCGCACGCGCTTCTGCGGCGTTTGCGGCGGTCGTACGACGCCCGAACACGCCGGTTACCGGCGCCGCTGCCTCGAATGCGGAACGCACCACTTCCCGCGCACAGATCCCGTCGTCATCATGCTCGTGCGAGATGGCCAGGGCCGTGGGCTTCTCGGACGCCAGCATCATTTCGCGCCGGGCATGTGGTCGTGTCTGGCCGGCTTCCTCGAGCCCGGCGAGACGCTGGAGGATGCCGTGCGTCGGGAGACGCAAGAAGAGAGCGGCATCTCGGTCGGCGCCGTCGCCTATGTCGCCTCGCAGCCTTGGCCATTTCCCGGCTCGCTGATGATCGGCTGCGTCGGCGAGGCGCTGACCACCGACATTTCCGTTCAGGATTCGGAGCTGGAGGACTGCCGCTGGTTCGAGCCGGACGAGATGCGCGCGATGCTCTCGCGCAGCCATGCCGACGGTCTCTTCATGCCGCCGGACTACGCGATCGCCAACACGCTCATCCGACAGACCTGCGGTGGCTGAGCCTCGTCAGCCGGCCGGTGCCGCTTCCGGCTCGGACGGCGCCCTCAAGGCCGGCCGCCCTTCCGGATCGAGCTTCTGCTCGCGCTCGCGCGCCAGCCATCGTCCACCCTCCTCGTCGCGCAGGAAGGCGAGGAGCTTCTCGCGCAGGCGGCATTCGAGCTCCCACCCGATGGTCGGGTTGCGGGCGGAGGCCGTGAAGCGGACCGTGACGGCGTTCTCGTCCTGCCCTGTCACGTAGACCTGCGGCTCGCCCACGCGATCCCAGTCCTCGTCTCCCTCCACCATCTGACGAAAGACCTCACGGAGGCGCTCGATGTCAGCCGTTGGATCGAGACGAAGGATTATGGGCTTCGTCATGGCCGTGTTGCGTATCGACCAGTTCTCGAAGGGCGCGCTGACGAAGTGCAGCACCGGCACGACGAGCCGCCTTTTGTCCCAGATGCGGATAAGGACGTACGTATAGTTTATCTCTTCCACGTAGCCCCACTCGCCCTCGTAGACGACCGTGTCACCGATGCGGATCGGCTTGGCGATGGCGATCTGGAGGCTGGCGAGGATGTTGCCGAGGACGGCTTGCGCAGCAAAGCCGAAGATCAGCGAGACGACGCCGGCCGAGGCGAGAAGCGAGATGCCGAGCGTCTGCGACAGGTTGAGCTGAAAGACGACGACCGCAGCCCCGATCAGGAAGGCGACGAGGATGACGATGCGCCGGGCAACGGATATGTTGGTGTAGAGTTCGCGAGACTCGCTGTTCTCGTCCTCGTCGATTGAAGCGACGAAATTGGACGTGACGATATCGAGTATGGTGCCGATCACCCGCAGGACGACGAGCGCTCCTGCGATGACGAGGACGATGGTGATCAGCGCCGTGAGGGCCGAATTGGCCGGCCCCGAGAAGGTGAGGAACTGAGCGTTGCATAGTGCGATCAGCGAGGCGCCGGCAAACAACGCGACGGGCATCGCCGAATGGCAGACGATCTGCGGCAGCCAGCGCAGGCCCGGCCACCGCGTGAGACGGCCGCGCAACGCTTTGCCCACGCCTTCCACCGCGCGGTGAACGACGAAACCGACAAACGCAGCGAGCGCGGAGATCACCGGAATGGCGATGATCTGCCAGTAGGGCAGCGCCCAGAACGCTTCGGCGCGCAGCGATTGCGGCAGCATCTCTTCCAGCCGGCCCGGCCCGTAGAGCTCGTAGAGCGCTGGTGCGTAGGCAACCGTCCTGTCCGAGATCAGCCAGACCGGTTCCTCGTCTTCCACCTGATAGCGGTTGACGCGCAGTTCCACCGGCCGCTCTCGGGCATCAACCACGCCGATGCGCAGGGAGCGGCGGGGGACACCGACATTGGCGGCATCCGCCGATGCGAAGGCGTCAAGCGCGTCGGGCCTGTCCGGAAAGGTGTTCCAGTCGAGCCAGACTTTCCGGGTGAGAACTTCCTGAAGCTGGTTGGCGAGCACCGGCCCGCGCTCGCGCTGCTCCTCGTCGGACAGACGACCGAGATTGAGGAAGTGGGCGGCGCGCTCGTAGTCGCCGGCCTCGGCGCTTTCGAAGAAGCCTTCCAGCGTTGCCCGAGGCGTCGAGCGATCGAGTTCGCCAGCCGGCTCGAGCCCTCGATTGATCCAGGGGGCCGGAAACACTTCCGGCTCACCTTCCTGCGCAGAGGCCGCGACGCCAGCAAGGCAGACCGCGAGCAAAGCGAGGAGAAGCCGTTGGATATTGGGCATGCGCGCTCTCTCCAGCTATCTCAGCGCCGGGCGGACACTCGAGAGCGCCATCTGGAACGCGAGGATGTGAAGTCACGCCGACCGCTCAATTTCACGGACGGCCGTTCATGGAGGTGTAGACAGTTAAGCGGTTGTGAACGCGCGCCTGCCACATCCATGCACAGATTGCACAACAGACGTGCAAACTATGCCCTCCTATGGTGCAGCGGTCGCGCGTATATGAGGCGCATCGAAACGACCTTCACCGCTGGACAAAGACAATGATTTCCCGCCTCGCCTCCCACCTCCGCAACTATCGCGCCTACTCGCAGAGCGTTATGGCGCTGCGCGAGATGGACGACCGCATGCTCGCCGACATCGGCGTGATGCGTGGCGACATCGGCCGCGCCGTCCGTTCGGGCCGCCGCTGATTTTCTCCCGGCGGCTTCGGTCGCCGGACCAGGACGCAAAGACGAAAAAGGCCCCGCGATCGCGAGGCCTTTTTGCGTTTGGAGCCCGTCCTCAGGGGCGTTCGGGGGCGGCCGGATAGACGCCGAGGATCGTCAGGCGCTTGGTGAAGAAGGCGAGTTCCTCCAGCGCGTTGGCAAGCCCCGTATCATCGGGGTGCCCTTCCACATCTGCGTAGAACTGCGTGGCGGTGAACTGCCCGCCGAGCTGGTAACTTTCGAGTTTGGTCATGTTGACGCCGTTTGTGGCGAAACCGCCGAGCGCCTTGTAGAGCGCGGCCGGGATGTTGCGGACCTCAAAGACGAAAGTGGTGACGGTCAGGCCGTTGCCGGCGGACGCCCAGAGTTCCCGATCGTCCTCCCCGGCTCGCGACAGGACGACGAAGCGCGTCGTGTTGTGTTCGGCGTCTTCGACGTTCTCAGCGAGGATGTCGAGACCGTAGAGTTCGGCGGCCAGACGCGGCGCGAGCGCGGCTGCGTCGCGGCCCGGCAGTTCCGAGACCATGCGCGCCGCCCCTGCGGTGTCGCCCGCCACCACGGGCTTCCAGCCATTGGCGCGGATGATGCCGCGGCACTGGCCGAGCGCGTGGATGTGGCTGTGGACCTCGCGGATTTCGGACAGTTCGACGCCGCGCTTTCCCATGAGCTGGAAACGGATCGGCAGGAAGTATTCTGCGACGATGCGCAGCCCGCTCGGCGGCAGCAGATGGTGGACGTCCGCCACGCGCCCCGCCAGTGTGTTTTCGATCGGGATCATCGCAAGGTCGGCTTCGCCCTTGGTCAGCGCGGCGAAGGCGTCCTCGAAGGTCGCGCACGGTAGCGGCTGCATCTGCGGGTAGGCGTTGCGGCAGGCGGTGTCTGAATTGGCGCCGAACTCGCCCTGGAAGGAGATCCGGCCGGTCGGCCCCTTCAGCGGCGACAGGCGTCGCCGCGCCTCCTCGAGCTGCGCCATCGTGTCGACGCCGAGCGGCACGGTATCGACGATCGCCGCGTCGATGCGCATCCCCGCCTCCAGCGCGCGAAGCTGCTCGAGGCTTTCACGGCGCTCGAGCTGTGAGGGCGTGAGGGCGACGAACCGCTCGAGCGCCTCGCGACGATAGGCGTAGATGCCGATATGGTGGTAGAGCGGCCCGTCGCCCGAGGGCGCCGTGGCGCGGGTGAAATAGAGTGCGCGCAGGCGCTCCGGCGCGATCGGTGAGCCGACAAGTTTGACCACGGCGGGATCGTCCCGCTCGGCCTGCCGCGAGATCGGCACGGCAAGCGTCGCGATGTCGCACGCGGGCTCGGCCTCCAGAGCCTGCGCCACCGCACGGATCGCCGCGGGCTCGATCGTCGGCAGATCGCCCTGCAAATTCACGACGAAACGGATCTCGCCCGCCGGATCGAGCGCCTTCAGGGCCTCGAAGATGCGGTCGGAGCCCGATGGATGGTCGGCCGAGGTCAACACCGCCTCGAAGCCTGCCGCCTCGACGATGGCGAGGATCTCAGGCGAATCGGTCGCCACCGCCACACGGCCGATGCCCGCCTCGCGCGCCCGTTCGGCAACGTGGAGGATCATCGGACGGCCGGCGATCTCCGCCAGTGGCTTTCCGGGGAGACGCGTGGAGGCCATGCGGGCCGGGATCAGGACGAGCGTGTGCATATTTGCCGTTCCGCGGGCTGGGTGCCCGCTGCAGTTTACCGACGACATCGCATGGCGCGCGCTTGATCCGAGCGCCCGGCGATGCCAAGAACAATTCCAAACCGCCGGGGGGCGCGGTTGCGGTCGAGGGACCGCTTCGCGGCAACCGGAGGCCACCGATGCGGGGCTTATAGGTGTTGCCTTGAAAGGGCAAAACCCCTAGCTTCCGCGCGATTTTTGCCAAGCGTTTGTCGGCCTTTGAGCGCCGGCCGATGGGGAGCCGCTCCTTCCATGGATTCATTCGAGGCCAACAAGATCTTCGGCGCCCTGCTTGGCACCGTCTTCGTGCTGTTCGGGGGCAGCCTCCTGGCCGAGAGCATTTTTCATTCCGAAGTGCCCGAGCAGTTCGGCTACGCCATCGAGGCGCAGGAAGAGAGCGCCGGCGGAGCGGCCCCGGAAGTCGCCGCCGTGCCGATCGCCACGCTCCTGCAGACCGCGGACGCCGAGGCCGGCTCCACCGTCTTCCGCCGCTGCCAGTCCTGCCATTCCAACGAGGACGGCGCGCCGGCCGGCGTCGGCCCGCATCTGTGGGACGTCGTCAACCGCGAGATCGCGCACGATCCCGGCTTCTCCTATTCCGCGGCGATGACCGAGTTCGCCGAGGGCGGCTCGGTGGTCTGGGACTACGACCATCTCGACCACTTCCTGCGCAATCCGCGCCAGTACATCTCCGGCACTGCGATGGGCTTCGCCGGCATTTCCAACGATTCGGACCGCGCAAACCTGATCGCCTATCTGCGCACGCTCTCCAACGATCCGGCCCCGCTGCCCGAGCCGCCGGCAGAGGAAGCGGCAGCTCCGGCCGAGGGAGAGACGGACAGCGGGACGACGACGGACGCGGGCGCCCCGGCCGGCGACCAGCCGCAGGCTCCGGCCACGACGGACCCCGGTACGGGCGCGGCCCCCGCCTCGGAAGCTGCTCCCACCACGGGCGAAGCCACGGATGCGGACGCTGCCCAGCCGAGCGAAGCTGCTCCGGCCGAGGGCACAGCTCCCGCCGAGGAACCCCCGGCTCCGGCGGATGCGCCGGCCGAAGGCGCCGCGCCCGCTCAGGAAAGCGGCGAGAGCCAGCCGCAGGGCACGACGATCGTCCCGGCCCAGTAATCGGGCACCGAAAGATTGGAGAAGGCCCGGCAGCGATGCCGGGCCTTTTTGCTATGCACCACTGCGCGATCGCCGATGCGAGCGGTAGACATGGGCCGGGCGACCATTAAAACTCGGTCATGCGGCTTGGCCAGTCGAACGAAGGCCACAAAGCTCGGTGTTGCTGGCCATTGCGATGCGGCATTTCAGGAGATCGATTTGACAGGACCTTCGCGAGCCGGGCGCGTTCTCGCCCTCAACCTCGCCCTCGCCTGCGGCTTCGCCCTGCCGGCCGCCGCGCAGGATGCGCCGTCGGCTCCCGCAGCCAGCGCGCCCACCGAATCCGGTGATACGGGCGCAGCGCCCGCGAGCGAAGCGGCAATGGGCGAGTGGCATACGTCGTCCGGTCTGATCGAGCCCTCCCGATACGCTGACGACTTCACCCATTACGACTATGTGAACCCGGACGCGCCGAAGGGCGGCACCTGGAACTCCTCGGCGCCCGGCACCTACGACAGTTTCAACCCCTTCATCATCCGGGGAACGCCGGCGGCGGGCTTCGCCGCTTTCGGCGGCGGCATCGCCTATGACACGCTGATGGCGCAGGCGCCGGACGAACCGGGTGTCAGCCATGCGCTCATCGCCGAAGCCGTGCGCTATCCGTCCGACTATTCGTCGGTGTCGTTCCGGCTCGATCCGGACGCGCGCTTCCAGGACGGCGAGCCGATCACCGTCAACGACGTGATCTGGAGCTTCGAGACCGTCACGCGGCTCTATCCGCTCTACGCCAACTACTACCACAACGTGACGAGCGTGGAGGAAACAGGCGAGCGCGAGGTCACCTTCCGCTTCGACCAGACCGGCAACCGCGAACTGCCCAACATCATGGGCGACCTCGTGGTGCTTCCCCGGCACTACTGGGAAGCGGAGGGCCGCGATATCGAGGAGCCGACGCTGGAGGTGCCCGTTGGCTCCGGCCCCTATCGCGTCGCCAGCTTCAACCCCGGCTCGACGATCACCTGGGAGCGCGTGCCGGACTACTGGGCGGCCGACAAGGCGCCGCAGCGCGGCCGCTACAATTTCGACCGGATCAACTTTACCTATTTCCGCGACCAGAACGCCGCGTGGGAGGCTTTCAAACGCGGCGGCTATCAGGACTATCGCATCGAGAACCGCGCGCAGCTTTGGGCCGAGGGCTACAATTTTCCGGCCTTCACCGAAGGCCGCGTGAAGAAGGCCGAGCTCGAATCGGACGCCGTCTGGCCGATGCAGGCCTATGTGATCAACTCGCGGCGCGAGAAGTTCTCCGATCCGCGAGTGCGCAGGGCCTTCGTGCTCGCCTACAACTTTCAGGAGATGAACCGCACGTTGTTCTACGATCTGTACCAGCGGATCGACAGCTACTTCGACAATTCCGAACTTGCCGCGACGGGGCTGCCGGAAGGCGACGAATTGGCGCTGCTGGAGCCGCTTCGCGATGATCTGCCGCCCGAGCTCTTCACGCAGGAATACACGCTGCCGGACTATTCGCAGCCAAGCGCCGAACGCACCTATCTGCGCGAAGCCTTCGAGCTCCTGCAGGCGGCAGGCTGGGAGCGACGCGGCTCGCAACTCGTCAACGCGGCGGGCCAGCCCTTCACCGTGGAGTTCATGACTTCCGACCAGAACGCCTCGCGCGTGATGGAGCCTTTCGCCGCCTCGCTGCGGCGTCTCGGCATCGACGCGACGATCCGCGTCGTCGATCCCTCCCAGTACCTGGCGCTGACGGATTCCTTCGAGTTCGACATCGTCACCGACAGCTTCGCCCAGTCGCTCTCGCCCGGCAACGAGCAGCGCGACTTCTGGTCGAGCGCCGCGGCGAGCCAGAACGGCAGCCGCAACTCGCCGGGCGTTCGCAACGCGGCCGTCGACGCGCTGATCGAGAAGATCATCTACGCGCCGGACCGCGAGGCCCTCGTCGCCGCCACGCGCGCGCTCGACCGCACACTCCTTTGGAACAACTACGTGGTGCCGCAATTCACCAACGGCGCGATCTGGCTGGCCTATTGGGACAAGTTCGGCATGCCCGAGAACGGGCCGGCCTATAACGGCATCGACCCGTTCTCCTGGTGGATCCGCGCCGACGCGCCGGCGGAGGCGGCGCCCGAACCCGAGGGCCTGCCGGAAGGCGCGACGCCGCCGACAGAGAACGCCGTACCCGGCGGCGAGGACGCGGCGGCCGGCGGCCAATGAGGAGCGACCTCCTCCGCCTGACCCGCCGCCATTTCGGGCAACTCGTGATGGGGGCAGCGGCGAGCGCCGCCGTGCCACGCCTGTCTTTGGCGCAGGTGCCGGCCGACACGCCGCTGCACGGCATTTCGGCCTTCGGCGATTTGAAATACCCGGCCGATTACCCTCATTTCGACTATGCGGATCTCGACGCTCCGAAAGGCGGACGCCTCACGCTGACCGTTCCGAACTGGGCCTTCAATCAGTCTCCGCTCACCTTCGACACGCTCAACACCTTCGTCCTGCAGGGTAACGCACCGCCGCGGATCGAAGGGCTGTACGAATCCCTGATGACGAGTTCCCTCGATGAGCCGGACTCGCTCTACTGCGCGCTGGCCGAGACGTTGACCATGTCTGCCGGCGGCAACCGCTTCACCTTCGCACTGCGTCCGCAAGCACGTTTTTCGAACGGCGATCCGGTGCGCCCGCAGGACGTCGCCTTCACCTACCGAACCATCAAGGCGGAGGGGCACCCGAGCCTCTCCTACCTCATCGCCGAGGTTGAGGAGGTGACCGCGATCGACGAGCGGCAGGTGGAGATTCGCTTCTCGGGCACCCAGACCGTGCCGATGGTGCTGGCGGCCCTGATCCTGCCGATCCTGCCCGAAAGCTTCTTCGAGGGCCGCGAGTTCGCCCGAACCGGCATGGACGAGATCCCCGGTTCGGGCGCTTGGCGCGTCGGCCGCTACGAGGCCGGGCGCTTCATCGAATACGAGCGGCGCGAGGACTATTGGGGCGCCGAGATGCCCTTCGCGCGCGGGCTCGGCCATTTCCAGACGCTGCGGGTGGAGTTCTTCCGAGACCGCAACGCCGAACTGCAGGCCTTCAAGGCTGGCGTGACGACGTACCGCGAGGAGTTCACCACGCAGGCCTGGGCGACGGAATACGATTTTCCCGCTACGCGTGACGGACGCGTCCTGAGGCGCGAGATGCCGCAGGGCCGGCGCCCGCGCTTCCAGTGCTGGGCATTCAACCAACGCCGCGCGCAGTTCCAGGACGTGCGCGTGCGCCGCGCCCTGAACATGTGCTTCGACTTCGAGTGGACGAACGCCAACCTGATGTACGGCCTTCGGCAGCATTCGGACTCGCCCTTCGAGAACTCGGACTTCAAGGCCGAGGGCGCGCCATCGCCTGAGGAACTCGCGGTGATGGAGCCGCTGCGCGAGGCCCTTCCCGAGGAAGCCTTCGGCGAGGTCTGGGTGCAGCCGGTCACCGACGGTTCGGGCCGGGACCGCACGATCCTGCGGCAGGCTTCCGAGCTTCTCGCGCAGGCCGGCTGGACGCGCGGCGGGGGCGGGCTCGTCAACGAGGCGGGCGAAACGTTCAGGCTGGAGTATCTGGCGAGCGACCCTGAGCAGGTGCGCGTCTACTCGCGCATGATCGAGACGATGCGGCTGCTCGGCATCGACGCATCGATCCGTGTCGTCGATGCGGCCCAGTATCAGCTTCGCCAGACCAACTACGATTTCGACATGATCCTCGCCGCCTTCTCGCTCGGCAACACGCCGACGCGCGAGAGCCTTGCGATTTTCTTCGGATCGAGCTCGGCCGACAGGCCCGGGGCCTACAACTACCCCGGCATGGCCGACGAGGGTGTCGATGCGCTGATCCGGCTGGTCGACGACGCGAGGAGCCGTGAGGAACTGGTCACGCGCATGCGCTGCCTCGACCGCGTGCTTCGCGCCCGGCTCGACTGGGTGCCCAACATCACCGCCGGCGCGAAGTTCGTCGCGCACTGGAACATGTTCGGCTATCCCGAGACCGAACCACCCTACGACGCGCCTCCCGAAGCGCTGTGGTGGTTCGACGAGGACAAGGCCCGCGCCATCGGGCGCGGCTAACATAGCCGACGAAAGCCGACCGGAAGGAACGAAGGCCTTAGATGGGCGCCTATATCCTCAGACGACTTCTCCTGATGGTGCCCACCCTGTTCGGCATCCTCGCGATTTCCTTCATCCTCATCCAGTTCGCCCCCGGGGGCCCGGTGGAACAGGTGATCGCGCAGCTTCAGGGAACGGCCGGCGACAGGCTTGGCGGTGCGGGCGCCGACTTCCAGTCGGCCGGCGGCGAGAATTCGGGCTATCGCGGCGCGCAAGGGTTGGACCCCGCCTTCATCGCCCAGCTCGAGGCGCAGTTCGGCTTCGACAAGCCGCCGCTCGAACGCTTCGCCACGATGGTATGGGATTTCCTCCGCTTTGACTTCGGCGAGAGCTATTTCCGCTCCATCTCGGTGATCGACCTCATCATCGAGAAGCTGCCTGTCTCGATCTCGCTGGGCCTTTGGATCACGCTCCTTTCCTATGGTATTTCCATTCCGCTCGGCATCCGCAAGGCGCTGAAGGAAGGATCGAGCTTCGACACCTGGACGAGCGCGGTCATCATCGTCGCCTACGCGATCCCCGGCTTCCTCTTCGCGGTGCTCCTGATCGTCCTGTTCGCGGGCGGCTCCTTCCTGGACTGGTTCCCGCTGCGAGGCCTCACCTCGGACAACTGGGCGCAGCTTTCCTGGCCCGAGCGCATCGTGGACTATTTCTGGCACCTGACGCTGCCGCTGATCGCACTGGCGCTCTCGGCCTTCGCGACGACGACGCTTCTGACCAAGAACTCCTTCCTCGACGAGATCCGCAAGCAGTACGTGACGACGGCCCGCGCCAAGGGGCTGACCGAGAACCGCGTCCTCTACGGCCATGTCTTCCGAAACGCGATGCTCATCATCGTGGCGGGCTTTCCCGGCGCCTTCATCTCGGCCTTCTTCACCGGCTCGCTCCTCATCGAGACAATCTTCTCGCTCGACGGGCTGGGCCTTCTCGGCTTCGAGAGCATCTACCGCCGCGACTACCCCGTGGTCTTCGCAACGCTCTACATCTTCTCTCTGATCGGCCTCGTGACGACCCTCATCTCCGACCTCACCTACACCTGGATCGATCCGCGCATCGACTTCGAGCGGCGGGAGGTCTGACGATGGGCATCGCCAGCAGAAGTGCGAAGCGGTTTTGCGTCCGGCCGATGCGGCGGGAGCTGCGAGCATGAACGAGGTCAGGGAAGGCCAGCGGCCCGATCCGCAGCCGGCAGACAATCCGGGCGAGCCTGTAAAGCCCGGCGCGCTCGACGCGGCATCCACGGCCACCGAGCAGACCAGCGGCATCGCGCAGATGGCGCCGGCAATGCGCACGCGGCGCTCGCGCCTGTCGCCGCTCAATCAGCGACGCTGGCAGAATTTCAAGGCGAACCGACGCGGCTACTGGGCGCTCTGGATTTTCCTCGCGCTCTTCGTCGTCACGCTGTTCGCCGAGTTCGTGGCCAACGACCGGCCGATCCTCGTCCAGTATCAGGGCGAATATTATTACCCGACCTTCGTCGACTACCCGGAAGAGGTCTTCGGCGGCTTCCTGCCGGTGACGAACTATCGCGACCCCTTCGTGCAGGAGGAGATCGAGGCGAACGGCTGGGCGATCTGGCCGCCGATCCGCTATTCCTACCGCTCGGTGAACAACGAGATTCCCTCCCCGGCGCCCTCCCCGCCATCCTGGATGCTGGACCGCGAGGAGCGCTGCGCGCGCTACCCCGACGGCGCGAACGATCCGAACTGCTCCTTCGGCAACATGAACTGGCTGGGCACCGACGACCAGGCGCGGGACGTCCTCGCGAGGCTGATCTACGGTTTCCGCATCTCGGTCCTGTTCGGGCTGGTGCTCACCGCGGCCTCGGCCGTGATCGGAGTCGCGGCCGGCGCGGTACAGGGCTATTTCGGCGGCTGGGTGGACCTCACCTTCCAGCGTTTCATCGAAATCTGGTCATCGATCCCGGTCCTGTATCTCCTGCTCATCGTCGCCGCGATCCTGCCGCCGGGCTTCTGGATCCTTCTCGGCATCATGCTGCTGTTCTCCTGGGTGGCGTTCGTCGGCGTCGTGCGCGCCGAGTTCTTGCGCGCGCGCAACTTCGAATATGTCAACGCGGCGCGCGCCTTGGGCGTGAACGACTTCACCATCATCACGCGCCACCTTCTGCCGAACGCGATGGTGGCGACGCTGACCTTCCTCCCCTTCATCCTCAACGGCTCGATCACCACGCTGACTTCGCTCGACTTCCTCGGCTTCGGCCTGCCGCCCGGCTCCCCCTCGCTGGGCGAGCTCCTGGCGCAGGGCCGCAACAATCTTCAGGCGCCCTGGCTCGGCATCTCCGGCTTCGTGGTATTGTCATTGATGCTGTCGCTGCTCGTCTTCGTGGGCGAGGCCGTGCGCGACGCGTTCGACCCGAGAAAGAGCTTCCGGTGAACGAGATGAGCCACGACCACTCCCATCACGGCCATTCGCACGATCATTCGGGCGGCAGCAGGCGCAAGATCGGCATTGCGGCGGCGCTCACCGGCACGTTCATGCTGGCCGAAGCCGCCGGCGGACTGATTTCCGGCTCGCTCGCCCTTCTGGCCGATGCCGGCCACATGCTGGTCGATTTCGCTGGGCTCGCCCTCGCCTATCTCGCGATCACGCTCTCGACGCGGCCGGCGAACGCGCGGAACACCTTCGGACTCGCCCGCCTTCCGATCCTTGTCGCCTTCGGCAACGGCCTCGTCCTCTTCTTCATCGCCGCCGTCATCATGATCGAGGCGGCGAGGCGCCTTGCCCAGCCCGTAGAGGTGCTGGCCGGACCGATGCTGGCGATCGCGATCGGCGGGCTGCTCGTCAACATCATCGCCTTTCTCATCCTCCACGGCGGCGACAAGGAAGACCTGAACCTGCGCGGCGCCCTCCTTCACGTGATGGGGGATTTGCTGGGGTCCGTCGCGGCGATCGCCGCCTCGCTCATCATCATGGCGACCGGGTGGATGCCGATCGATCCGATCCTCTCGGTGCTCGTCTGCCTCATCATCCTGGGTAACGCCTGGCGGCTGGTGCGCGATTCCGGCCACATCCTGCTGGAGGGCGCACCCGAAGGCATCGACGCGGAGGCCGTGCGCCCGGCGCTCTCGTCGAAGGTGCCGGGGCTGGAGGACATCCACCATTTCCACGTCTGGACGCTGACGCCGAAGAGGCGCGCCGCGACGCTGCACGCGCGGGTCGCGGAGGGGGCCGACGAGATCGAGACGATCCGTGCCATCAAGGCCGTCCTGCGCGAGGAGTTCGCCGTCGCGCATACGACGGTGGAGGTGGAGCGCGGTGTCTGCGCCGACGAGGCGGACCACGCACACGGTCACGAGGGCCACGACCACGAAGGCCATGCAGAGCCCGCCTGCGGCACGCCCGTCTCGTCATCGCCGGCCGCCGGACGCGCGGCGCACACTCACAAGCACAGCCATTCGATGATCGGGCAGCCCGCATGAGCGAAATGCCGAGCGCAACGCCGCTCCTTTCGGTTCGCGACCTTTCCGTGTCTTTCCACCAGGGCGGGCGCACGAGCGAGGCGGTGAAGCGCGTCTCCTTCGACATCGCCAAGGGCGAGACAGTGGCGCTCGTCGGCGAGTCCGGCTCGGGCAAGAGCGTGACGGCGCTCTCCGTGCTGAAGCTCCTGCCCTACCCGGCCGCCAGCCATCCGAGCGGCGAGATCCGCATCGGCGGGATCGACCTGATGAAGGCTGACGACAAGGCGCTGCGCGGCGTTCGCGGCAACGAGATCTCGATGATCTTCCAGGAGCCGATGAGTTCGCTCAACCCGCTTCACACGATCGAGCGCCAGATCGGCGAGGTGCTCGAGGTCCATCGCGGCGTCGGCAAGCGCAAGGCGCGCGAGCGCACACTGGAACTCCTACACCAGGTCGGCATACGCGAACCGGAAAAGCGTCTCGGCTCCTTCCCGCACCAGCTCTCCGGCGGGCAGCGCCAGCGCGTGATGATCGCGATGGCGCTCGCAAACGAACCCAAACTCCTGATTGCCGATGAGCCGACGACTGCTCTCGACGTGACGGTGCAGGCGCAGATCCTAGCGCTTTTGAAGACGCTGCAGATCGAACGGCAGATGGGGCTTCTCTTCATCACCCACGACCTCGGCATCGTGCGCAAGATCGCCGACCGCGTCTGCGTGATGTTCAAGGGCGAGATCGTGGAGACCGGGCCGACGGCCGAGATCTTCGCGAACCCGCAGCACGCCTACACGAAACATCTTCTCGCCGCCGAGCCCAAGGGCCGGCCGCCGAAGGCCGACCCCACCGCCGCGCCCGTCATGGAAGGGCGTGACGTGCGCATCTGGTTCCCGGTGCGCACCGGCTTCCTGCGCCGCGTGACCGACCATGTGAAGGCGGTCGACGGCGTCGACATCACCGTGCGCGCCGGCCAGACGGTGGGCGTCGTCGGGGAATCGGGCTCGGGCAAGACGACGCTCGGCCTCGCGCTCACGCGCATGATCTCCTCCAAGGGCGAGATCGCATTCGAAGGCGCACGCATCGACGATCGCTCGTTCAAGGCGATGCGTCCCTACCGTGACCGCGTGCAGATCGTTTTCCAGGATCCCTACGGCTCTCTCTCGCCGCGCATGCCGGTCGCCGACATCGTTGCCGAAGGGCTCCTCGTTCATCAGCCGAAGCTCTCGGCGGGCGAGCGCGACGCGCGTGTCGTGGACGCGCTGCGCGAGGTCGGGCTCGACCCCGAGACGCGCTTCCGCTACCCGCACGAATTCTCGGGCGGCCAGCGCCAGCGGATCGCCATCGCCCGCGCGATGGTGCTGAACCCGCGCTTCGTGATGCTGGACGAGCCGACCTCGGCGCTCGACATGAGCGTGCAGGCGCAGGTGGTGGATCTCCTGCGCGACCTGCAGAAGAAGCACGACCTCGCCTATCTCTTCATCAGCCACGATCTGAAGGTGGTGCGCGCGCTCGCCAACGAAGTGATCGTGATGCGGGCCGGTGAGGTGGTGGAGCGCGGCCCGGCGGAGCAAATCTTTTCCGCACCGAAGACGGACTACACCAGGGCGTTGATGGCGGCGGCCTTCGACATCGAGGCCGCTCAGGACGGCGCGGTGGCATCGTGAGCGACGGCGCCTTGCCGGGCGATGCGCCGCTCGGCTTCGAGATCCTTGACAGCGAGCGGCTCGCGGACGGCTTCCGCGCGATGGACCGGCTGACGGTGCGCCACGCATCACTGGTGGGCGATGCACCGCTGACTGTGAAGCGCGAGATCACCCGCGCAAGGGACGCCGCCGTGGTCATCCCCTACGATCCGGCGCTCAATGCGATCGTGACGATCCGCCAGTTCCGTATCGGCGCGGCGCTTTCGACGAGGAACGCTGCGCCGTTGGAGCTGCCGGCGGGCCTCATCGACGAGGGCGAGAGCCCGCGGGAAGCCGCCTTGCGGGAGCTCACGGAGGAAACCGGCCTCACCGCACGCGCCGCCAACCAGGCCTTTTCTGTCCTGACGACGCCGGGCGTGACGGACGAGCGCATCTTTGTCTTCCTTGCCCTCGTCGATGCGTCCCATCTCGATGCCCGCGCAGGCCTTGCGGAGGAGCACGAGGAGATCGTGCCGCTTTCCTACGGCGTCGACGCGCTGATCGAGGCGTGCGACGCGGGCCGCATCGAGAACGGTTTCCTCTTCGCAAGCCTGCAATGGTTTGCCAGAAGAGGGAGGGAGGAAGCCGCAAGGCTTCGAGCATGACGAAGGGCAGGACGTGACGATACTTCTTTCGGTAACAGGCTTCGAACCGACGCGCTGGATGCGGGCGCTGAAGGAACATCTTCCCGAGACAGAGATCGTGCTGCGCCCCGAGCGCGCCGACGACCCCGCCATCCGGTACGCCGTCGTGTGGAAGCAACCGCCCGGTGTGCTCTCGGAACTGCCGAACCTTTCCGCCATCTTCTCGCTCGGCGCCGGCGTCGACCATATCCTCGCGGACCGAACCGTGCCGGATGCGCCGATCGTGCGCGTCGTCGCCGAGGACCTCACGAGCCGCATGAGCGAATACGTCGTCTGGCGCGTGCTCGACCATTTCCGCAAGGGCTCGACCTATCGTGCACAGCAGGCGGCGGGGCTCTGGAACGAGCATCGCCAGCCGGCGGCCGGCGATGTGACGGTCGGCATCCTCGGCCTCGGCGAACTGGGGCGCGACGCGGCCGCCAAGCTGCGCACGATCGGCTTCAAGGTCGCCGGCTGGAGCCGCACCGAGCGCCGGATCGAGGGCATCACGACCTTTCACGGCGCAGAGGGCCTCGCCGAATGCCTCGCGGTGAGCGACATCCTTGTCGTGCTCCTGCCGCTGACGCCGCAGACGCGCGGCCTCATCGACGACGATTTCCTGTCGCGCCTGAAGACCGAGACGCCGCTCGGACGCCCGGTGCTCATCAACGCGGGGCGCGGCGGCCTTCAGCTCGATTCGGCAATCCTTCGCGCGCTCAATGACGGGCGACTGATGGAAGCCTCACTCGACGTGTTCGAGCGCGAACCGCTTCCGCGCGACAGTGCGCTATGGCGCCATCCTCAGGTGTTCGTGACGCCGCACGCCGCCGCCTCGTCCGATCCCGCGGCCCTCGCACCGCTCATTGCGAGGCAGATCGCGGCGCATGAGCGCGGCGAGCCGCTGGAGAACGTCGTGGATCGGCAGGCGGGCTACTGATCGACTGAAGGGGTGGCCTTCGCCGCCCCGCCGCCCCGCCCCGCTGCGTTCAGTCGGCGTGGCCGTTGCGGGCCAGCCAGTCGCGCATCTGGGCGATCTCGGTCTCCTGCGCAGAGACGATCTCCTCGGCAAGTGCGGCCAGTTCCGGGTCGTCACCGTACTGAAGAACGATCTTCGCCATGTCGATCGCCCCCTGGTGATGCGGGATCATCGAGCGCACGAAATCGACATCGGCATCGCCCGTGAGCTCGACCGCCATGTCCTCGTGCATCTTCGCGTTCGCCGCCTCGAAGGCCTGTGTTGACGGGCTGGCCTCGCCGGACTGGGCACTGCCCGTCGCCGAATGGTCCATCGTCGAATGATCGATCTCCTGCGCCAGCGCCGGGGCGGCGGCGACGACGAGAGCGGCGGCCGCGAGGAAAAGCTTCATGTCGATGCTCCACATTGAGGAAGCCTATGAAGTGGGCCTTCCAGCAGGAGGAAGGTCAAGCGTCGAGTGACATGGGGCGGGCGATGGAGGTGACCGGCGAGTCCTTGGCCTCGTATCGCGCGAGCGCATCGGCCAACGGCTCGATCGCCGTCATCATGTGATGGGCGTTGGCGTGAAGGAGCTGCGTCTCGTCGGCCATGATGCCGACATGCCCCTTCCAGAAGACGAGGTCCCCGCGCCGGCGGCGGGCCGCGGGATCGAGCGGCGCGGCCCAACGTTCCTGCATGTCGGCATCGCGCGGGGCGTCGATACCGGCCTGCGCCAGCGAGAGCTGCACGAGGCCCGAACAGTCGATGCCGAGCGCCGACTTGCCGCCCCATAGGTATGGCGCCCCGAGGAGCCGCGCGGCCACGGCGACGAAGTCTTCCGCAACATCGCCTGCTGGCACGAGATGCTGCGCGACGACGGCGCCGAAAGGTTCGACGAGGACGTAGGACGCGTTGTGGTCCCGCGTCGTCCCGCGCTCGGCGATGAGCGCGCCCATCGGCAGAGCGTGCAGCGGCGGCAGCTTGATGTCCGGTCCGGGGAAGACGAGCGTGCGCGGCGCGTCGACGCGCCACCGCGGCGACGTCTGCGGCGCAGCGGCAAGAGCCTCGCTCTCCATCCAACCGACATAACCGTCGCCGGCCAGCTGAACCCATGCCCACCCCTCGCCTTCGTCCTCGAAGACCGTGACGCGTTCGCCGCAAAGCGCCTGCGTCTCCAGCGGCGCGTCGGCCGCCGGGCGGCGGCGAAGATCGGCGAGCGGGACGCGAACGGTCATCGCACGACCATCGACGAAGCGCGCGGCCTCGACGCGACCCTTCAGGCGCGAATCGGCAAGGTCCGAGCGAAAGGCGTTGAGGCGCGGGTCGAGATTCATGGGTTGCAGTGATCCGGACTTTCGATCGGCGCAGTCAGCGCGGCAGGAGGGCAGCTTCCGCGACGAGCCTGTCGGCCATGCGCGAGACGAAGAGGCTGCCCTTCACCGTGCGCCGCACGAGGACGTTGCGAAGATCGGCCGGATCGCGGCGGCGCTCCACGAGCTCCAGCCGGCCCATCGTGTCGAGCGCGCGCGTAACGACGGGTTTCGTGACGTTGAGCCGCCCGGCGAGCCCCCGCACCGTATGGGGTGGCGGCTCGAGATAGACGGTGAGCAGGATCGCCGTCTGGCGCACGGTCAGGTCCTGCTCGGCCTCGCGCGCTTGGCGAAGAGCGTTCTGGTGCAGGAGCCGCAGGGCCTGCGCGGGCCGCATCTCGATACCCATGGAGCTGCCGTCGCGCTCTCGTTTCGGAACCGGTTCGGAGCTTATGCCCGAGCGAAGGCGACGGCAAGGCGGTGCGGCAGGATGCCTTTACCCGCCGTAGCGTGACGCCATCACGGAGAAGAGCGCGCGGATGCCCTGCGCCTCGCCGCCGACCGGGCCGGTCGGCCCGGCCTTCGGACGCCAGCCATACACGTCGAGATGCGTCCAGCTCGCGGCCTTCTCCACGAAGCCCTGCAGGAAGAGCGCCGCCGTCACCGAACCGGCCATACCGTCCGTCGTCACATTGTTGGTGTCGGCGATCTTCGAGGCGAGGTTCGCCTTGTAGGGCGCCCAGAGCGGCATGCGCCACAGCGGATCGTGCTGGGCACGCGCGGCGTCGGCAAGCGCCGACGCGAACGTCTCGTCATCAGTGTAGAAGGGCGGCAGGTCCGGCCCGAGTGCGACGCGCGCCGCGCCCGTGAGCGTCGCCATGTCGATCAGGATCTGCGGCGCCTCCTCGTCGCCGAGCGCCAACGCGTCGGCGAGGATCAGGCGTCCTTCGGCGTCGGTGTTGCCGATCTCCACCGTCTTGCCCTTGCGGCTGTGAAGCACGTCTCCCGGCCGGAAGGCGTTGCCGGAGATGGCGTTCTCCACGGCCGGGACGAGGACGCGCAGGCGCACGGGCAGGCGATGCGCCATGACGAGGCGCGCCAGGCCGAGAACGTTGGCGGCGCCGCCCATGTCCTTCTTCATCAGGAGCATGCCCGAGGCGGGCTTGATATCGAGGCCGCCCGTGTCGAAGGCGACGCCCTTGCCGACGAGCGTCACGCGCGGCGCGGCCTCCTCGCCCCAGGTCAGATCGACGAGACGTGGCGCCTCGGCGCTCGCGCGGCCGACCGCGTGGATCATCGGCAGATTGGCACCGAGCAGATCGTCGCCGATCGTGGCGGAGACCTGCGCCCCGAACTCCGCGCCGAGAGCGCGGATCGCGGCCTCGATGCCGGCGGGGCCGAGATCGCTCGTCGGCGTGTTGACGAGATCGCGCACCAGCGTCGTGGCGCGCGCGGCCTCGGCGGCACGGCCCGCATCGGCGCCCGCGACGAAGAGACGTCCGGCAGCGTTCACGCCTGGGGCGGCGCGATAGCGCTCGAAGCGATAGCCGCCGTTGAGGAAGGCGAGCGCGGTAAGGTCCGGATCGAGCGCTTCGCCGGCCTCCAGCACCCAGTCGCCCTCCGGCAGGACGCCGGCCAACGCACCCGCGAGCATCGAGCGCGCCGGCAGCGCCTCGCGCCGCGCGCCGAGGCCGAGAAGCGCACCGGCGGGCGTCCCGTCTTCGCCCGGCAGAAGCAAGACCGCGCCGGCCGATCCGGTGAAGCCGTGCGCCTTCGCCCAGGCTGCCGCCGCGCCGTCCAGCGTCGAGGTCTCGCCGGTGAACACAGGCGTGACGGCGAGCGCGTCGCTCGGTCGTTCGGTCAGGAGGCGATCGGTCATGAGGGGGCTCCTTGCGGAAATTCGACAGGCTGGATTCGGGCTCGCGGCCGCACGGTTCGCGCGCCCAGCCTCTTAACGCACCGTTAGGGTTAACGAAATATTGTCCGTACCAACGGTCCCTTCTTCCCTGCCTGTCCCCTCCACCGGAGCGCCCCATGACGAGACGCCAGACCCTGACGCGACGCGCGCGCTTCGGCTCGCCCGGAACAGCCGCAATTTTCGGCCTCGCAGCTCTGGCGGCGCTTTCGGGCTGCACCCGAACCTCGCCGATGCACACCGGATCGATCTCGACGGCCCCGACCACCGCGCCGCAGGCGATCGCTGCGATGAACGCGGCCGAGCTCGGCAATGTCGCGCGCACCTACGGCGCCTCCTACCAGGCAGACCCGCAGAACAAGGCGACAGGCCTCGCCTACGCGTCCTCGCTCCAGATGACCGGGCGCAACGACCAGTCGCTGGCCGTGATGCAGCAGATGGCGATCGCCCACCCCGAGGATCGCGACGTGCTCGCCGCCTATGGCAAGGCGCTGGCGGCGGCGGGCGACCTGCCGAGGGCGCTGGAAACGGTGCGCCGCGCGCAGACGCCGGACTATCCGGACTGGCGGCTTCTCTCGACCGAGGGCGCGATCCTCGATCAGCTCGGCCAGCCGGGGCCGGCGCGCGCGCTGTTCCAGCGGGCGCTCGAGATCCAGCCGAACGAGCCGTCCGTCCTGTCCAACCTCGGCATGTCCCATCTTCTGGCCAACGACCTGCCGTCGGCGGAGCGCTACCTCAAGAGCGCCGTCGGCCAGTTCGGCGCGGACAGCCGCGTGCGCCAGAACCTCGCGCTCGTCGTCGGCTTGCAGGGCCGCTTCGACGAGGCTGAGCGTATCGCCGCCGGAGAGCTTTCGGCCGAGGAAGCGTCGGCGAACGTCGCCTTCCTGCGCACGCTCCTTTCCCAGCGCAACACCTGGTCGGAGCTCGAAAGCGAGAACCGCGCCTGACGACCCATCCCGGCACCGAACGGAGAAAGGGCCCGGCATCGCTGCCGGGCCCTTCTCTTTTCATGCACGCGGAAGTCGATCAGGGCATGCCGACGGTCTGGATGATCGCCGGGCCGATGATCACGGCGAAGAGCACAGGCAGGAAGAAGACGATCATCGGCACCGTCAGCTTGGGCGGCAGGGCGGCCGCCTTCTTCTCGGCAAGGTTCATGCGCGCGTCGCGGTTCTCCTGGGAGAGCGTGCGAAGCGCGGTGCCGAGCGGCGTGCCGTAGCGCTCGGCCTGGATCAGCGCCATGCAAACCGAACGAACCGCCTCCAGGCCCGTGCGCTGGGTCAAGTTCTCGTAGGCCTGCCGGCGTTCGGGCAGGTAGGAGAGTTCGGCGGTAAGGAGTACCAGCTCCTCGGCCAGCGGGACGGACTGGATACCGATCTCGTCGGCCACGCGCCGAAAGGCCGCCTCGATGGAGTTGCCCGATTCCACGCAGATGAGGAGCAGGTCCAGCGCGTCCGGCCAGGCGCGCGTGATGGACAGGATGCGCTTGGACTTGAGGTTCGAGACGTAGATGATCGGCGCGTAGAAGCCCGCATAGCCGACGCCGACACAGACGGCGAGGCGCAGCATGAACGGACTTTCCGCCAAGAGGCCGAGACCGAAGATGTAGAGCGCGCCGAGGACGAGGAAGGCGAGCGAGAGCACGACGCGCGCGAAGAGAAACATCGTCAGCGCGCGCTTCGAGCGAAGGCCCGCGACACGCAGGTTCTGGATCGTCTTCTCGTCGGCCAGCGCCTTCTTGAGGTCGAGCACGGCGACGACCTTGGCGGCGAAGCCTTCCTCGCGCTGACGAAGCGACGCGCCTCGCGTCTCCTTCTCCGCATTGAGGCGCGCTCGCTCGCGGGCGCGCACCTGTTCGCGCTCGAGCGCGACCGCCTTCATTCGGCTCTTCAACGGGTTGCCCACGATGATCGGCATCGCGACGGAGACGAGCGTCGTGAACACGGCCACCGCCACGAGGACGCCGACGACAGCCTGCGGCGAGACGCCGAACGAGGAAAGGAAATCCATTCGCAGTTCCTTCCCGTCAGAAATCGAAGGCGATCATGCGCTTCATCACGAAGACGCCCACGGCCATCCAGAACGCGGAGGCCGCGAGGATCATCTGTCCGGTGAGCGAAGTGAAAAGGACGGCGATGTAGTCCGGCGTCGTCAGCCAGACGAGGACGGCCACCACCACCGGAAGCGCGCCGATGATGCCGCCGGAAGCCTTAGCCTCCATCGACATCGCCTGGATCTTCATCTTCATCTTCTTGCGCTCGCGCAGGACGCGGCTGAGATTGCCGAGTGCCTCGGACAGATTGCCGCCGGCCTGCGCCTGGATCGAAATGACGATGGAGAAGAAATTCGTCTCCGACAAAGGCATGTTCTGGTAGAGCCGGTCCACCGCCTCGGCCGTCGAAAGGCCCATCTGCTGCGCCTCGACCACGCGCTTGAACTCGGAGCGCACGGGCTCCTTGGCCTCGGAGGCGATCATGCGCATCGTGTCGTTCAGCGGCAGGCCGGACTTGATGCCGCGCACGATGAGGTCCACCGCGTTCGCGAATTCCTCGATGAAGGCGAGCTGCCGGCGCTTGCGCAGGCGCGACAGGATCAGGCGCGGAAGACCGTAGCCGCCCACGATGCCCGCCCCCAGCGCAACGAGAAGCGAAAGCCCGAACAGGACTGCGAGCAGAAACGACAGGAGGCCGGCGCCGATGCTGAGAAGCACGAAGCCGGTCATCGACAGCGCCAGTCCGGCCTGTGCGATCTGCTTCTCGATCGAGGCCTTGTTCGTCGCCTTGGAATGGGCCTTCTGCTTGTCGTCGACGGCCTTCAGCGAAGCCTGGAGGTTGCGCCGGCGCTTGGCGACTTCGGCGACCCGATCGCGCGCGGCGCGCTTGGAGACGGCGTCCGTCTCCGCGCCTTTCATCTGCGTGAGGCGAGACTTGGCGTTCTTCTCCATCGCGATGCGAGGTTGGAAAAGCGCATAGAGGAGTGCGCCGACCGAAAGGCCCGCCAGGAGCGCGAAGAGGATGGCGGTCATCATGACAGGCCGAGTTCCTCTTCGCGGGCGGCCGAGGCGTCGAGGGCGGCGGCGAGGCGCTGCTCCTCGTTGAAGTAGCGCGCCTTGTCCCAGAAAGCCGGGCGTCCGATGCCGGTGGAGCGATGGCGGCCGACGAGGTTGCCGCGCGCGTCCTCGCCCATGATGTCGTAGACGAACAGGTCCTGCGTGATGATGACGTCGCCCTCCATCCCGAGAACCTCGGTGATGTGGGTGATGCGGCGCGACCCGTCGCGAAGGCGCGCGGCCTGCACGATGACGTCCACCGAGCCGACGATGATCTCGCGCACGGTGCGCGCGGGCAGCGAGAAGCCGCCCATCGCGATCATGGATTCGATGCGGTTCAGGCACTCGCGCGGCGAGTTGGAGTGGATCGTGCCCATCGAGCCGTCGTGGCCGGTGTTCATCGCCTGCAGGAGATCGAACACCTCGGGGCCGCGCACCTCGCCGACGATGATGCGCTCGGGGCGCATGCGCAGGCAGTTCTTGACGAGATCGCGCATGGTGATCTCGCCCTCGCCCTCGATGTTGGGCGGGCGCGTCTCGAGGCGCACGACGTGAGGCTGCTGGAGCTGGAGTTCGGCCGAGTCCTCGCAGGTGATGATGCGCTCGTCGGCGTCGATGTAGCGCGTCAGGCAGTTCAGGAGCGTCGTCTTGCCCGAGCCCGTGCCGCCGGAAATGACGACGTTGCAGCGGACGCGGCCGATGATCTGGAGGATCGCCGCGCCCTCGGGCGTGATCGTCCCGTATTTGACGAGCTGGTCGAGGGTCAGCTTGTCCTTCTTGAACTTGCGGATGGTGAGGACGGCCCCGTCGATGGCGAGCGGCGGCGCGATGACGTTGACGCGCGAGCCGTCGGGCAGGCGCGCATCGCAGATCGGCGAGGTCTCGTCCACGCGCCGGCCGACCTGGGACACGATGCGCTGGCAGATGTTGAGGAGCTGCTGGTTGTCGCGGAAGCGGATACCCGCCTCCTGAACCTTGCCGTTGACCTCGATGAAGGACTGCCGCGAGCCGTTGATCATGATGTCGGCGATGTCGTCGCGCGCCAGAAGCGGCTCGAGCGGGCCGTAGCCGAGGACGTCGTTGCAGATGTCGGAGAGCAGATCCTCCTGCTCCGCGATCGTCATGGCGAAGTTCTTGATCGCCACGATGTCGTTGACGATGTCGCGGATCTCCTCCTTCGCGGCCTCGGTGTCGAGGCGGGCGAGCTGGGAGAGGTCGATCGTGTCGATCAGGGCGGCGAAGACACGTGTCTTCGTCTCGTAATAGCTGTCGGGCCGGGCATTCGCGGGAGCAGCGGCCGGCTGCGGCGCAGCGGACGCCTCGCGCGCAGGCACCGGCACCGGCGTCGGTGCCGCAGCCGGTTTTGGCGCGCTCTGAGGCCCGCTCTGGGCCGCGGGCGCGGAAACGGGCGCCTGCGGCCGGGGGGCTGGCGCTGCGACGACGGGCTCCTGTCCGCGCTTTCCGAACATCGATCGCTACTTTCGTCAGGGCTTCGCGGCGGCCGCCCCGAGAAGGGACGCAGCGCCGGGCCGGTTACTTCCGGCGGATGAGGTCGAGGAGGCTCGCTCGGCCCGTCCGTTTTGCGCGCTTCTCGTTGCCGCGGCCGGTCAGCGCGCGGGCGATCCCGGAGACGGTCTCGTTCACGGGATGCTTGGCGTCGGTCTCCGACAGCATGCGTCCGTTGTTGGCGGCCGTTCCGAAGAGCTGCGGCTCGAAGCCGATCGTGGCGAGCGCGCTCAGCCCGAGCGGGTCGAGGAATTCGTCCGGCGCGATCTCCGGGCGCTTGGGCACGCCGATCTGGTTGAGGATCAGGCGCGGCGGACGGTCGTTCGGGCGGCTCTTGCGCAGCGTGTCGACGAGGTTCTTCGCGTTGCGCAGATTGGCGAGATCGCAGCTCGCCGTGATGACGATCTCGTCCGCCTGCGTGAGAACCGAGCGCGTCCAGTCGTTCCAGCCGTGCGGCACGTCCAGCACCACGAAAGGCGTGGAGCGCTGCGCGGCCTCGATGAGCGTTGCGAAGGCATCGCTCTGGAAGTCGTAGGTGCGGTCGAGGATCGAGGGGGCGGCGAGAAGCGAAAGGCGTTCGGCGCATTTGGCGAGCAGCCTGTCGAGCAGCGCGTCGTCCATGCGGTCGGCCGAGAAAAGCGCCTCGGCGATGCCCTGAGCCGGGTCCTGGTCGAGATTGATGTTGGCCGTGCCGAAGGGCAAGTCGAGATCGGCGAGCAACACCTCGCTGGAGAGCTGGCGCGCGATCGACCAGGCGACGTTGTGGGCGATCGTGGATGAGCCGACGCCACCCTTGGCGCCGACGAATGCCAGCGTGCGCCCGAGGGGTTCGGCGTCCGGTGCGACGAAGATCTGGGAGATGATCGAGATGATGTCGGACAGGAGCACCGGCGCGACGAGATATTCGGAGATGCCCCGGCGCGTCAGCTCGCGGTACAGGAAAATGTCGTTGTGATGCCCGACGATGATGACCTTCGAACCCGGATCGCAGACCTCGGACAGCGTCTCGAGCTCGGCCAGGAGGGCGGTGGCCTCCAGCCGCGATTCCAGGATCATCAGGTTCGGCGTCGGCGCGCCGGCATAGTGCTCGAGCGCGGCACGGATGCCCCCCTGCTGCACGCGGACATGCGCCTTGGCCATGCGCCGGTCCTGCCCGGCCTGCTCGATGGCCGCGCGCACCTCTTCGCTCTCGCAGAAGGCCTGGACGGAGATGCGCGGCACGGGGCGCAGCACGGCGAGGGTTCTCTCCTCGTGGCCGAGGCCCTCGTCGCGCAGGTCGGCGCCCGCCAGATGGGAGGACGTCACCGCTACCATTGGTAGTTCACCTCGCTGCCTCTCGGCGGTGTCGACGGGTTCTGCCCGGCGCGATAGCGCTCGATCGCGGTGGTTCGGCGCTCGGCGTCGATCTCGCTCATGCCGCGTGGCGACAGGAGGTCGCGCGGGTCCGCGATCTGCGCCGCGAGATTGGACTGCGAGGCGCAGCCGAAATTGAAGTAGTTCCTGTTGTCGTGCGTGTTGCCGAGGTCTTCCGGCCAGCGCCCGCACGGAGCGACACTCGCCTGGAGCGTGGAGTAGGCGAGCTTGATCGGCACCGGGCCCGAGACGTCCGATGCCGGATAGGGCGTGACGAGGATGCGGTCGTGTGGCACGCCCTCGGCCCGCAGCGTGGAGACGACGTCCGTCGCCGCCAGCCGACTCGCCGCGTCATTGAAGCCGCCGGTGGGCACCATCACCCGCATCGCCGCCCCATTCGACTGGCGGAAACTCGAGGCGAAGGACACCACCCGGGAGCGTGCGCCGTGGTTCAGCTTGGTATCGGAGGCCGTCACCGGGATGTCGAGCGTGCGCTCGCCTTCGCCCACCACGATCGGATGCCGGGTGCGGTAGTCGTCCGGCACCGCCCCGACCTCGACGTTGTGGACGTTGGCGCAGCCCGAAAGAAGCCCGAGCGCGAGAAGCGGGAGGAGAAGCCGGGTCATTTGTAGATGTATCCGACGATGCCGTTGTAGCGGCCGGGAGGAAGGGAGGTTTCCATCGCGCCATAGACGCGGTTGATGCGGCCGAGGAAGTTGGCCGAGCCGTCCGAGGTGAAGGCGAGGCCATCATCAGGGCGCGCGAGATCCTGCCGCGCGACTGGACGCACGAGATAGGGCGTGACGATGACGACGAGTTCGGTCTCGTAGCGCTGGAAGTCCCGGCTCCTGAACAGCGTGCCGAGAATCGGCAGCTTGGAGAGCCCCGGGTAGCCGGAAATGACCTGCCGCACCTCGTCGCGCACGAGGCCCGCGATGACGATGGAGCCTCCGGAAGGAAGCTCGACGGTGGTGTCTGCGAGGCGCCGACGGATGCCAATGATCGAAAGCGAGTTCACGCCGGCGCCGCCGCTCGCGTTGAACGGGGTTTCAAAGGTTGGCTCGGAGACAGCGGTCCGAACCTTCAGGGAGATGCGACCGGGCGAGAGGACGACCGGGGTGAAGTCGAGGCCGATGCCGTAGTCGATCTGCTCCGTCCGAACGTTGACCGTGCCTTCCTCGATCTCGGTATCGACGATCTGCCCTTGGTCGTTGCGGATGTTGGTCCGACGATCGGGCGTCACAGTGCGCCCGCGCGGCACGGTGAACTCGCCGCCGACCTTGAAGGTCGCGCTTTCACCCGAGATCGCGGTCAGGCTCGGCTCGGCCAACGTGCGCATCACGCCGGCCTGTTCAAGGGCTCGCAACTGCGCTGAAATGCCGTTGCCGCTTGAGCCTCCGTTAGAGAGCGCCGCGCCCGTGCTGGAGATCGCGTTGCCGAGGCCGAATGGATTGTCGGAGGCCGCCGAGAAGCTGACGCCATCGATCGAGCCGACGCCGACCCCGTCAATGCCCAGTTGCTTGACGACGGAGCGCTGGACTTCGGCGACGGTCACCTTCAGCGTGACCTGGTCCTCGCCCTGGATCTGCAGGAGGTTCACGATCTGCGAGCGCTGACGCTGCTCGCCGAGCTGCGAGACACCGCCGCCACCTGCGGTGCTCGAGGGCCCGGACACGGACTGGATGTACTGGCTCGTCGTCGCCTCGCCGCCCGTCACATAGATCTGCGCCAGCTGGACGGCCTGTGCGGCATCCTGCGAGGTCAGCACCGTGCCGGTCAGCACGACGTTGTCGTTCAGCATCTCGGCGCGCACCTGCGAGTTCGGCAGGAAGCGGCGGATCGTCGATTCGAGGCCCGAAATGTCGCGCTCGATGCGAAGATCGAGGACGGCGACCTCACGGCCTTCCGCATCGAAGACGAAGATGTTCGTCTGCCCGACCCGCTTCCCGAAGATGTAGATGCGCCGCGCCGTGCGCGTTACCGCGTCGGCGACCGCCGGATTGGCGACGAGGATGTCGTGCGCATCGCGGGGCAGGTCGATGACCTTGGACTTGTCGAGCCCGAGCGAGACCGTCTGCTGGGGGCGCGTGATCTGCACGACGCTTTCCTGCGCGAAGCCGGGCGCGGTCGGCGCGACGACCGCAGCGGCGAGGCCTGCGAGCATAAGACGGGCGATCGGAAGGGAGTGGCGGAGCCGCATCGTGATCGTCCGTCAGTTGCGGGTTGTGATGTCGCTCGCCTGCCCGTAGCGGACGAGGCGGATGCGAGCATTCTGCGGGCTTTCCTGCTCCAGCAGGAAAGCGGCATAGCCGGGCGAGCCGGGCACGGAATCGCTGAGCGAGCGCAGAGAGAGGACCAGACGGTCGGCCATCCGCTGGGCCGCGGTCAAAGCCTCGGCCTGACTGGGGTCGACCTCGATGGTGGCGGTTGAGCCGACCACGACGCGCTCGCCGTCCTTGTCCTCGACGGTCTGGTCGATCGCGAGGACCCGCAGGTTACGCAGGACCGTCTCGGTATCGACGCGACCGCTCTCCAGCTGCCGTGACATGATGACGTCGACATGGTCGTTGGGCAGGATGAAGCCGCCCGCCGATGTATCGGCCGCGATCTGGATGGCAATGGCGCGCTTGCCGCTCGGCAGGATCGCGGACATGAAGCCGCGGTCGGACTTGACGAGCTTTGCCTCGCGCACCGGTTCGCCGGCAAAGAAGCTCTGGCGCGCCACGGAGCCCTGGAGCTCGGCGATTGCGTCGGGCCGCGCCTCGCGGCGGATGAGCGTGTCGCCCACCCCGTCCGCAGGCCAGTTCTGCCAGGCGAGCACCGCATCAACCGGCGCGCCCATCGGCACGTCCTTTGCGGTGACGAGCACCTCGGTCAGACGGATGGCCGGCTCGGACGGTGCGTCGGCGAGAAGCACCGGCTCGGGCGACGGAGCGGTCATCTGGAGGGCGACGAAACCGGCGCCGGCCGCTGCGAGTATTGCGACCCCGAAGACCGCCACGCGCGCTAGGCTCATCGTGCTTCTCGCTCCACCTGACCATACGTCAATCCGACGATGCCGGTTATGGAGCGCAAACCCTCAATGTATGGTTAACGAAGCCCTACACCTTTGAACGTCGCCTTTTAGTCGACGCAGGATTGCCACAAGCTTCAAAGGCCGAGCGACTGCCCCCACCTGCCCGTCAGGAAAACCGCGATCGCCGCCGAACCAAGGGCGACGCCGTAAGGGATGCCGACGGAAGGCGTCAGCAGGCGGTCGAGGAAGACGAGGCCGGTCGTCGGCTGGCGCACGGCGCGTGCCACAAGGATGAACAGCGTCAGCGCGCCGCCGATCAGCGAGGCGAAGAGGAGGTAGTTCGAGAGATCCTGCGTCGGCCCGAACCATAGCGCGGTCGCGGCGATCAGCTTGGCGTCGCCACCACCCATCCAGTTCAGCGAGAACAGCGCGAAGGTGAGCGCGAGCGCGAGCGCGCCGGTCAGCGCATGGACGCCGATCTCGGTCGAGGAAAGACCGTAGGCGAGTGCCGCGAACGGAAAGACGGCCGCCAGCGCGAGACAAAGACGGTTGGAAATGGTCATCGAAGCGATGTCGGACGCCATCGCCCAGAACATAAGGAGGATGAAGGCGAGCGCGATAAGCATGTGAGAGCCGGGTCTACTGGGTCAGCGCGTTCACGACTTCCCCGTAGCGAAAGTCGAGATTGTCCCCTAGCGACACTGCGACCAAGACGATCGCTCCGCTTATAAGGGCGCAAATGAGGCCGTATTCGATGGCGGTCGCGCCAGAGCGATCCCTGGCAAAACGACATGGCGCAAACCCGCCATGCATAAAGCTGCGAGACGAAGGGCGGACAGAGGACACATCCGATAGGCTTCGGCGTGACATGGGAATCATCCCCCTTTTCTCGCAACTACATGAGCCGCTTTGATTGAGCACCGGAAGGCGCGAGCTGCTGCAAGCAAACTCACGCCCACCGGACCGTGCTACGCCACGTATATGCTTACTCGGCGCGGCCCTCTTGGATGCCGTCGCGAACGTCGCCGAACGCACCGGCGATCTCGTCGCCGATCGTAACGGCGGCACCGATGATGCCGACGGAGATCAGAGCGGCGATGAGGCCGTATTCGATGGCGGTGGCGCCCTTCTCGTTCTTACGGAAGCGAGCGAAAAGCTTGGACATTGGGAACTCCTTACAGTCCGGTTTGTAAATCAACTCCCGACGACCAATCCTGTCGTTCGGATGGCCTGACTTTAGGGAACCGCCCTTCGAAAACGCTTAAAGGATATCCTTTATAGAAGATAAAATCGCAACAGGCCGAAGTACGGTTAAGCAAGACGGAAGTCTTTTCGTTAAATGCTGCTTAATTGCTTCCGATCTAATGTGGCGCCGTTTCATTCAATCAGGAAGGCACATCGCGCGATGATCCGCACCGCCCTCGCCGCCCTTCTCCTCACGGCGTCCGTGCAGGCCAACCCAGCGTTCGCGCAGGATGCGGCGCTTTCCGTCTCGATCGATCATGCAAAGGTCCTGAAGATCGATCGTGCAGCGGAGACGATCATCGTCGGCAACCCCTCCATCGTCGATGTAACGGTCCATGATGCACATACGCTCGTTCTCACCGGGCGCTCCTACGGCGTGACCAATCTCGTGGTGCTGGACGCGCAGGGCGATGCGGTGATCGACGAAGCCGTCTCGGTCGGTAGCGTCGAGACGGCTTCGGTGCGCGTTTATCGTCAGGCGCAACGCTCGACCTACTCCTGCTCACCCCATTGCGAGCCGACGGTCACGATCGGCGACAGCGATAGCGCGTTCGGAGCAGCGGCCGGCCAGTTCGGGGTCCGCGAAAGTCTGGCCCGCAACGCCGCCCAGTAGCGCCGCCATTGCAGGCACCCCTGGCCGCGTGGCACTAACGCCGTTTTCCCGGGGAGTGCCGCAATGGCCCGCGCGATCCTGATGGTGCTTGATTCCTTCGGTGTCGGCCGCGCGCCTGACGCCGCCGCCTACGGCGACGAAGGCTCCGACACGCATGGTCACATCCGCGCGGCCGCAAGCGAAGGAAAGGCCGATCGCGAGGGCCTGCGTAGCGGGCCGCTCGACGTGCCGCATCTCGACGCCCTCGGCCTTGCCCGCGCGGGCGGCCTAAAAGGCCCCGAGCCGCATGGACTGTGGGGCACCGCCGCTGAAACCTCGAAGGGCAAGGACACACCGTCCGGCCACTGGGAGATCGCGGGCGTGCCCGTCACCTTCGACTGGGGCTATTTCCCGGAAGGCGAAGAAACCTTTCCGCCGGAGCTGATCGCCGAGCTTCTGGACGCCGGCGACCTGCCGGGCACCCTCGCCAACCGCCACGGATCGGGCACGCAGGTGATCGCCGAGTTCGGCGAGGAGCACATCGCGGGTGGCAAGCCGATCCTCTACACCTCGGCCGACAGCGTGTTGCAGATCGCCGCACACGAAACGCATTTCGGGCTCGAGCGGCTGTATGAACTGTGCCTCGTGGCGCGTCGCCTCGTCGATCCCCTCAACATCGGCCGCGTCATCGCGCGCCCCTTCGTCGGCGAGACGACCGAAACCTTCAAACGCACCGCGAACCGGCGCGACTATGCCGTACCGCCGCCCGAACCGACGGTGCTCGATCGTCTGGTAGAGCGCGGCAGCCGTGTCATAGCGATCGGCAAGATCGGCGACATCTTCGCCCATCGCGGGATATCCGAGGTGCGCAAGGCGGCCGGCAACATGGCGCTGTTCGACGCCATGCTCGGCGCACTCGACGATGCCGAGGACGGCGACCTCGTCTTTGCCAACTTCATCGACTTCGATTCCGAGTTCGGACACCGGCGGGACGTCGCCGGCTATGCGGCCGCGCTGGAAGCCTTCGACGCGCGTCTGCCGGAACTCTTCGCCAAATTGCGCGACGCGGACCTTGCAATCATCACCGCCGACCACGGCTGCGATCCGACATGGCGCGGCAGCGATCACACGCGCGAACGCGTTCCCGTCCTCGCCTTCGGGCCCGGCCTCGCCCCACGCCCGATCGGAGACCGCGGGAGTTTCGCCGATATCGGCGAGAGCGCGGCCGCCCATCTCGGCCTGCCCCCCGGCCCGCACGGCAAGAGCTTCATCTGACAGGCTCGCGGAAGCCGGCCCCCTTGCACCGCGGGCGGACCGATGCCGGCAGATCGACCTGCCGCTCTGCACCTTGGCGCGCCGGGCGCCAGCGAATAGACAGGTTCCGCCTGAAATGGAGAATGCGCGCATGAACGGTGTCACCGTCGTCGATCACCCGCTGGTGCAGCACAAGCTCACGCTGATGCGCCGCAAGGAGACCTCGACAGCGAGCTTCCGGCGCCTCCTGCGCGAGATCTCGACGCTGCTATGCTACGAGGTGACGCGCGACCTGCAACTCACCACCATGCGCATCGAGACGCCGATCATGGAGGTGGACGCCCCGATCCTGGAGGGCAAGAAACTCGTCTTCGCCTCCATCCTGCGGGCCGGCAACGGCCTCCTCGAGGGCATGCTGGACCTCGTGCCGGCGGCCCGCGTCGCCCATATCGGCATGTATCGCGACCACGAAACGCTGGAAGCGGTGGAGTACTACTTCAAGGCGCCCGAAGACCTCGCCAACCGCCTCGTCATCGCGGTCGACCCGATGCTCGCGACGGCCAATTCCGCCATTGCGGCAATGGACAAGCTGAAGGAGCGCGGCGCGAAGAACATCCGCTTCCTGTGCCTTCTTGCCGCCCCGGAGGGTATTGAGCGCTTCCGCGCGGCGCACCCGGACGTGCCAGTGTTCACCGCCTCGATCGACGAGAAGCTGAACGAGAAGGGCTACATCGTGCCCGGCCTCGGCGATGCCGGCGACCGCATGTACGGCACGAAGTAGCGTCCGCCCGAAGCAGCGATCTTCACCGATCCGAAAGACAAAGGCGGCAGCCTCTCTTCCTGAAGAGGTGCCGTCCGGTGTCGAAATTCATCATCCTCGCGCTCAGTGCGGCCGTCGCCGCGCTTGCCTTTCCGCCGCCGACCGGCCGGGGAGAGCGCCCGCTGCCGCCCGAGACACCCGCGGAGCCGCCGGCACGTATCATCGAGGCCGGCGGCGAGGCGGAACGGCGCGATCAGGCCTCGAAGCGCGCGATCACCGCCGGGCGTTCGGTCGGGGCCGCGCCGAAGCGGTAGGCACCGCGCACGAAGGCCTCGGCCTTCTCGAAATCCGCGTCGCTGCGCGCATGGACCGAGCAGATGACATCGCCCTTCGACAGTTCGGTGCCCAGACCGGCGATGCGCGTCAACCCGACCGCATGGTCGACCGGGTCCTGCGGCCGGGTGCGCCCGCCGCCGAGCGCGACGACCGCAAGGCCGAGCGCGCGCGTGTCGACTGCGGCGATGACCCCACCCTCGTCGGCCACGATGTCGCGCACCAGTTCGGCCTTCGGCAGGTGTGCGTCCATCTTCTCCACGAAATCCGACGGACCGCCCAGCGCATGCACCATGCGCCCGAAGATCTCGGCCGCGCGCCCGTCCGAGAGGGCAGTGGTCGCCTTGGCGAGCCCTTCTTCTCGGCTTTCGGCAAGGCCGACCAGCGCCAGCATCTCGCCCGCGAGCGTCAGTGTGACGGCCTGCAGCCGCGGATCGCGATGCTCGCCGGTGAGGAAGCGAACCGCGTTGCGCACCTCAACCGCGTTGCCGGCGTCGCTCGCCAGCGCCTCGTCCATGCCGGTGAGAAGCGCGGTGGTCTTCAGACCCGCGCCGTTGGCGACCGCGACGAGGCTTTCGGCGAGCGCCCGCGCCTCGGCTTCCGTACCCATGAAGGCGCCCGAGCCGGACTTGACGTCGAGGACCAGGCCCTGAAGGCCGGCGGCGAGCTTCTTCGACAGGATCGAGGCGGTGATGAGCGGGATGGACTCCACCGTCGCCGTCACGTCCCGGATGCCGTAGAAGCGCTTGTCGGCGGGCGCGAGGCGCCCCGTCTGGCCGATGATCGCGCAGCCGATCTCGTCCGTCACCTTGCGGAACAGCGCGTTGTCCGGCGTGACCGAATAGCCGGGGATCGATTCCATCTTGTCGAGCGTGCCGCCGGTGTGCCCGAGGCCACGCCCGGAGATCATCGGCACCGCGCCCCCGCAGGCCGCGACGATCGGCGCGAGCATCAGCGAGACGTTGTCGCCGACGCCGCCGGTGGAATGCTTGTCGACGATCGGCCGGCCGATACCGGACCAGTCGAGAACGTCGCCGGAATCGCGCATGGCGAGCGTCAACGCCACCGTCTCGTCACGGGCAAGGCCGTTGAAGAAGACGGCCATCGCGAAAGCCGCGACCTGGCCTTCCGTCACGCGCTCGCCCTCGAAGCCCCCGATGAAGGCAGCGATCTCGGCCGGGTCAAGCGGCTTGCCGTCGCGCTTGGCTCGGATGAATTCCTGCGGAAGCATCGCCATCAGTAGGCGCTCCCGGTGCCGGCCGGGCGCTCGCCCGGCGCACGTTTTCCATCCGCCACGGCGAGAAGATCGGCGAGGACGCCGGAGGCGCCGATGCGGAAGGTCTCGGGCGTCGCCCAGCCCTTGCCCATCACCTCGTCGGCGAGATCGCGATAGGCCCGCGCATCCTCGAAGCTTCGGATGCCTCCGGACGGCTTGAAGCCGAGCGCGCGGCCGCTCTCATCCTGCAGGATCGAGCGCAGGAGGATGCGCGCGGCCGGCAGCGTGGCACTGGTTTGGGTCCTGCCGGTCGAGGTCTTCAGGAAGTCCGCCCCGCCATGCAGCGCGGAGACGGCCGCCACTTCGATGAGCGCCGGGTCGTGCAACTCGCCCGTCTCCAGGATCGCTTTCAACGTCACACCACCGATCGCCTCGCGGAGCTTCTCGACCTGACGGGCAGCGTAGCCGGGATCGCCGTCGATGCGGCGATAGGCGATGACGTAGTCGATCTCGTCGGTCCCGTCCGCGATGGCCTGCTTGGCTTCCGCGATCACGGCCTCGATGTCCTCGCCGCCATCGGGGAAGTTGACGACGGTCGCGAGCTTCATGCCGGCGGGAAGCCTGGCCTTGGCGTGCGCGACGAAGCGCGGCCAGATGCAGATCGCCGCGACGTTACCGTGCGGCGTCTGCGCCCGCTCGATCAGCGCGTCGACATCGGCCTCACTCGACCCGTCGTTGAGGTCGGTGAGGTCGAGGCAGGCGATCAGCGCGCGCGCCTCTTCGGCTGGATTGGTGTCGGTCATATCAGATGAACTCCGGCAGCGCTGCCTTGAGAATGCGGGCCAGCTTGGCGCCGCCCTGCGGCGCGATTTCCTTGGTCTCGTCATGAGACAACTCTTCACCGGTCATTCCGGCTCCGAAATTCGTCACGACGGACGCCGCGACGACGCGAAGGCCGAGGAAACGCGCCAGGATCGTCTCGGGCACCGTGGACATGCCGACCGCGTCGGCGCCGAGACGCCGCGCCATGCGCACCTCGGCCGGCGTCTCGAAGGACGGGCCGGAAAACCACATGTAGACGCCCTCGTGCATCGGCACGCCGGCCTCTTGCGCCCCGCGCACCATCGCCGCCCGCAGGTCCGGGTCGTAGGCGGTGGTCATGCCGGTGAAGCGCGCTTCGGAGCGTTCGCCGATGAGGGGGTTCAACCCGGAGAAGTTGATGTGATCCTCGATCAGCATCACCTCGCCCGGCGCGATGCCCGGGTTGACCGAGCCGGCCGCATTGGTCAGTGCGAGGATGTCGACGCCGAGATCGCGCAGCATCTCCAGCGCCGGGCGCATCGCGGCCGCATCGCCCGCCTCGTAGTAATGGACACGGCCGGAGAGGACGATCACCGGCACGCCGGCGAGCATGCCCGCGACGAGCTCTCCCGCATGGCCCGAGACGGCGCTGACCGGAAAGCGGGGGATGTCGGCGTAGGGGATGCGCACCGCGCCCTCCACTTCGCCCACCAGCGACCCGAGGCCCGAGCCGGCGACGAGCGCGATGCGCGGCGACAGCGCGCCGAGACGCGCACGCACGAGGTCTGCGGCCTCTCTCACGACACGGCGTCCTTCGGGAAGGCCTTGGGTAGGAGATCGCCGAGCGTCACCGTCTCGATCACGCCGTCCGATGCGTCGCAGAGGTGGACGAGCGTTTCGGGCGTGCCGAACTCGGCGAGCCGCTGGCGGCAGCCGCCGCAGGGCGTGCAGGCCCGCATCTTCGAGGCGACCACCGCCACCTCGGCGATCCGCCCGCCGCCGTCCATCACCATGTGGCCGATGGCGGTCGTCTCCGCGCACCAGCCTTCCGGGAAGCTGACCACCTCGATGTTGCAACCCGAGTAGAGCCTTCCGTCATGGGTGCGGATCGCCGCACCGACCGGAAAGTTCGAATAGGGCGCGTGGCATTTCGCCATCGCCCGGCGCGCGAGGTTGAAGAGGTCGTCGGACATCGGGTTTCAGCGTTCTTTCACATAGGGGACACCGCCGGCCTTCGGCGGGATCGCCTTGCCGATGAAGCCGGCAAGGAGCACCACCGTCAGTACGTAGGGCAGCGCCTGGATCGCCTGCGGCGGAACCTGGCCGACGAGCGGCAGCGCAATGTTCTGCGCACGGATGGCGAAGGCGTCGAGGAAGCCGAAGAGGAGGCAGGCGAACATCACCGGCACCGGCTTCCACTTGGCGAAGATAAGCGCCGCGAGCGCGATGAAGCCCTTGCCGGCCGTCATGTCGCGGTTGAAGCCCGCCGCCTGCACGATGCCGATATAGGTGCCGGCAAAGCCCGTCAGGATGCCGCAGACGATGACGGCGCGGTAACGCAGCCAAGGCACGGAGATGCCGGCCGTATCGACTGCCGCCGGGTTCTCGCCGACGGCGCGCAGCCGGAGGCCGAAGCGCGTGCGGAACAGCACCCACCACGAGATCGGCACCATGGCGAAGGCGATGTAGACAAGGACGCTCTGGCCCGAGATCACCTGCGAGTAGAGCGGACCAATCACCGGCACACTGGAAACCGCGTCCGCGAAGGGCAGCGTCACGTCGGAGAAGCGCTGCGTGCCCGACAGCGGTGGCGTGCGCCCGCCCTGCTCGAACCAGGCGCCGCCGAGGATGATTGTCAGCCCCGCCGCGATGAAGTTGATGGCGACGCCCGAGACGATCTGGTTGCCACGATAGGTGATGGAGGCAAGGCCGTGGACGAGCGCGAAGACCGTCGCCGCGCACACGCCCGCGAGAAGCCCGTAGAGGGCCGAGCCCGTCACGGCGGCAGCCGAGGCGGCGGCGAAGGCACCGATCAGCATCTTGCCTTCGAGCGAGATGTCGAAGACCCCCGAGCGCTCGGAGTAGAGGCCGGCGAGCGCCGCGAAGAGGAGCGGCGTCGACAGGCGGATGGTGGAATCGAGAAGGTTGAGGAAGAGCGCCGCGTCCATCAGGCCTTGTCCCCCGCGCCACTCGTCGCCCGCGGAGAGCGGAACCGAACCGCCTGGAAGGCCGTGCCGATGCCGGGCCGGAACATGTTCTCCATCGCGCCCGCAAAGAGGATCACGAGGCCCTGGATGATGACGATCATGTCGCGCGAGATCGTCGGCATGTCGAAGGCGAGCTCCGCCCCGCCCTGGTAGAGGACGCCGAAGAGAAGCGCCGCCGGCACGATGCCGGCCGGGTGGCCCCGACCCATCAGTGCGACAGCGATGCCGACGAAACCGGCACCGGCGGGAAAGTCGATCTGCAGGCGATACTGGTCGCCCATCACCGGGTTCAGCGCCATCATGCCGGCGAGCCCGCCGGAGATCAGCATGATGATCACCGTCAGCTTGACGCGATCCATGCCGGCGTAGCGCGCCGCGCTCTGGCTGTGGCCGAGGGTGCGGATCTCGTAGCCGAGGCGCGTGCGCCAGATCAGAAGCCAGACGACGAACGCGGCCGCCAGCGCGACGAGGAAGGTGACGTTGAGCGGAGAGCCGCCGAGATCGACGCCCATGCGCTCGAAGATCGGCCCGAGATGCGGCAGTTGTGCGCCCTCGGCGAAGCGGCGCGATTCCGGCTGCATGGCCTGCACCGGGCGCAGATGATTGACGATCAGGTAGACCATCAGCGCCGAGGCGATGAAGTTGAACATGATCGTGGTGATGACGATGTGCGAGCCGCGCTTGGCTTGCAGGATCGCCGGTATGAAGGCCCAGAGAGCGCCGAAGGTGGCAGACGCCATCACCGCCAGCGGCAGGTTGATCCACCACGGGAAGGTGCCGTCGAGATTGAGCGCGACGAAGGCGACGCCGAGCCCCCCGAGATAGGCCTGCCCCTCCCCGCCGATGTTGAACAGCCCGCCATGGAACGCCACGGCGACGGCGAGCCCGGTGAAGATGAAGTTCGTCGTGTAGTAGAGCGTGAAGCCGATGCCCTCGCCGTAGCCGAAGGCGCCGCGCAGCATCAGGCGCGCGGCCTCGACCGGGCTCTCGCCGACGGCGAGCACCACGAGGCCGGCGACGAGGAACGCGAAGACGACGTTGACGAGCGGGATGACGCCGTGGTCGACCCAGCCCGGCAGTTGCGTATAGGGGCGGCTCATGCCTGCGCTCCCTGCGGCGCGCCATGACGAGCGTGGGCCGGTGCCCCGCCGCCTGCGCCGGCCATCATCAGGCCGAGTTCGGCCTCCGTGGCGTCCGGTCCGCATTCGCCGACAATGCGCCCGTCGAACATCACGAGGATGCGGTCCGACAGGGCGCGGATCTCGTCGAGCTCGACGGAGACGAGGAGCACCGCCTTGCCCGCCTCGCGCATTTTCACGATGCGCCGGTGGATGAACTCGATCGCGCCGACGTCGACTCCGCGTGTCGGCTGGCCGATGAGAAGCACGTCGGGGTCTCGCTCCATCTCGCGCGCGAGCACGATCTTCTGCTGGTTACCGCCCGAGAAATTGGCGGTCTTCAGGTCGCAGGACGGCGGACGGATGTCGTAGGCTTCGATCTTGGACGCGGCCTCGCGGCGCATGGCGTCGATGTCGAGAAAGGGTCCGCGCCTGAAAGCCGGATCGCGGTGATAGCCGAGAATGGCGTTCTCGCACTCCGTGAAGGGTAGGACGAGACCCATGTGGTGCCGGTCCTCCGGCACATGCGCGAGACCCATCCGGCGAAGCAGCGAAGGGTCTCGCTCCGTCGTCGGGTCGAGCACCTTGCCGTTCAGCGTCACCGCGCCGCCGGACGCCCGCCGGATGCCGGACAGCGCCTCCAGCACCTCCGACTGGCCGTTGCCGGCCACGCCCGCGATGCCGACGACCTCGCCAGCCCGAACGTCGAATGAGACGCCCTGCGCCATCGTCACGCCGCGCGCATCCCGCACCGTCAGGTCCCGGACGGACAGGCGCACCTCGCCCGGCTGCGCCGCACCCTTCTCGACACGCAGGAGCACGCGGCGGCCGACCATGAGTTCGGCGAGTTCCCCGACATGCGTCTCGGCCGTCCTGCGCGTCGCCGCGATCTCGCCGCGCCGCATCACCGAGACGGCGTCCGTCACGGCCATGATCTCGCGCAGCTTGTGCGTGATGAGGACGATCGTCTTGCCCTCGTCCCGCAGGGCCTTCAAGACGCCGAAGAGCTGGTCGGCCTCGGCCGGCGTCAACACACCCGTCGGCTCGTCGAGGATGAGGATATCGGCGCCGCGATAGAGCGCCTTGAGGATTTCGACGCGCTGCTGCAGGCCGACGGGAAGCTCGCCCACCACCGCGTCGGGGTCGATGTCGAGCCCGTGCTCCCTCTGCAGGCGCAGGAGTTCGGCCCGCGCGCGGCGGATGCCCGGGCGCAGAAGGCCGGACTGTTCGGCACCGAGCATGATGTTCTCGAGGACGGTGAAGTTCTCGACCAGCATGAAGTGCTGGTGGACCATGCCGATGCCCGCCGCGATGGCCGCGTTCGGATCGGTGATCGAGGCCGCCTGGCCGTCGACGCGGATTTCCCCGGCATCGGCCTGGTAGAAGCCGTAGAGGATCGACATCAGCGTGGACTTGCCGGCGCCGTTCTCTCCGACGATCCCGTGGATCGTGCCCTTCTCGACGGTCAGGTTGATGTCACGGTTGGCGCGAACGGCCCCGAAGCTCTTGTCGATGCCGATGAGCTCGATCGCTGCCGCCATGAAGTCGCCCCCGGGATCCGTTTCCGCCAGACTATGTGCGGGCCGGCCGGTTGGCCAGCGCCGCGGAACACGCCGAGGTGGGCGTGCGCGGGACTTGCGCGAGGCGGCCGCCCCTGTCAACGCTCCACCCAAAGCCAATACGAGGCCATTTCATGTCGTCAACGCGAAGAGATCGCGCCGCCCCGCGCCTTCGGGCCACCCGAATGGCCGTGCAGATGGGGAGCTATGCCTCGTGAGCGGTGCGGATGCGGAAGGGCGGATCGTCGAACTTGAAGCCGCGATCGCCCATCAGGGCGTGGCCATCGAGGAATTGTCCGACGAGGTTCGCCGGCAGGGGCAGGTGATCGACCGCCTGGAGAAGACGCTGCGCGAACTCGCCGAGCGCTTTCTCGCGCTTGAGGACGTCGCGACTCCGCGCCCGGAGATCACGAAGCCACCGCACTACTGAAACGACGAAGGGGGGCTCGCGCCTCCCCTCCTCCGATGCCGGACCGCCGCGCTCAGTACGGGCAGGCACTGTCGGTGTAATAGTCGTGGACTTCCACGGTTCCGGCGATGATGTCGGCCTTGGCCTGTTCGGCCGCCGCGCGCATCTCCTCCGTGAGGAGGCTTTCGTTGTTCTCGTCAACCGCGTAGTCGACGCCCTCCTCGGCCAGCCCGAGAACCACGGTGCCGGCCGTCCAGCGGTCATTGGCGGCATCCTCGAAGGCCGCGAACACGGCGTTGTCCACGCGCTTGACCATCGAGGTCAGGACGTGGCCGGGATGCAGAGCGTTCTGGTTGGAATCGACGCCGATGCCGAACCTGCCGGCATCCGCGGCCGCTTGCAGCACGCCGATACCCGTCGCGCCCGCCGCGTGGAAGACAACGTCGGCGCCCTGGTCGATCTGCGAGCGCGTCAACTCACCGCCGCGCACCGGGTCGTTCCAGGCCGCGCCCGTCGTACCCGTCATGTTCTGGATCACGGTCGCGTCGGCATTGGCTGCCTTCACGCCGCCGGCATAGCCGCAAGCGAACTTTCGGATGAGCGGCACGTCCATGCCGCCGACGAAGCCGACGGTGCCCGTCTCCGACTTCATGGCCGCGAGAAGCCCGACGAGGTAGGAGCCCTCCTCCTCCTTGAAGAGGATCGAACGCACGTTGGGCAGTTCCACCACCGCGTCTACGATTGCGAACTGCAGGTCCGGGAATTCCGGCGCAACGGCCTCCACGGCCGCGGCCTGGGCGAAACCGACTGCGATGATCGGCGAGTGACCGTCGCGCGCGAAACGGCGCAGCGCCTGCTCGCGCTGCGCGTCGGACTGGATCTCGAAGTCGCGGTACCCGGTGCCCGTCTCTTCCTGGTAGCGCTCGGCGCCGACATAGGCCGCCTCGTTGAAGCTCTTGTCGAACTTTCCGCCGAAATCGTAGACGACGGCCGGGTTGATCTCGGCGGCGAGCGCGCTGCCGGCCGAAAGAAGCGTTGCGGTCATCAACCCTGCGAGGATGGTCTTCATGTCGGTTCTGAGATCCGTCGTTGATCGTGATCCGACACTGGCACGGCGCGGGCGGCGATGCAAAACGCGATGCATCGTCGCCCGAACCTCCTGCGTCAGGCGGCGACGCCCGTCCCGATCGGGCAGGAGACGCCCGTGCCGCCGACGCCGCAATAGCCGTTCGGCACCTTGGCGAGATACTGCTGGTGATAGTCCTCGGCGTAGTAGAAGGTCGGCGCATCGACGATCTCGGTCGTGATCCTGCCGCCGTGGCCCGCCGCCTCAAGCGCCTTCTGGTAGGTTGCGAGCGCGGCCTCGGCCGCCGCGCGCTCGTCCGGCCCGTCCACATAGATGCCCGAGCGATACTGCGTGCCGACATCGTTGCCCTGGCGCATCCCCTGCGTCGGGTCGTGGCTCTCGAAGAACAGCTTCAGGAGCCCGTCATAGGAGACGACCTCGGGGTCGTACACCACGAGCACCACCTCGTTGTGGCCGGTGCGCCCCGAGCAGACTTCCTCGTAGGTCGGGTTCGGTGTGTGACCGCCTGCATAGCCGACGGCGGTGGAGAGCACGCCGGGCGCCTGCCAGAACTTGCGCTCCACGCCCCAGAAGCAGCCTGCGCCGAAGAGCGCCGTGCGGCTGCCTTCGGGGAACGGACCTTGCAGCGGCGTGCCGTTGACGAAGTGGATCGCCGCGGTCGGAATCGGGGTCTGGCGGCCCGGCAGCGCGTCCTGCGCTGAAACCATCTGGGTCTTGCGTGTGAGAAGATCGAACAGCGACATGGAAGAACTCCCTTTGTGTTCGGCGTGTCTGGGTTCAGCGGTAGAATTCGGGCTCCGGCCGCCGGCGCCCGGCGAGGAGGAACAGGATCGCCAGGACAGCGAGCGACGGTGCGGCCGGCCATTGAGAGACGGTCTGCCACACGGTGCCGAGCGGCGGCGGCGCGCTCGTCCAGCCGGCGATGTCGACCAGCCCCGAGCCGGCCAGAAGCGCTGCTCCCTCGGCGACACTCGTCAGCCGGATCGTCTCTGCCGAGAGCGAACGCGCGATATCACCGATGGCGAAGACTGTGCCCGAGGCGAGAAGGAGGCAGCCGACGAGCCGGAAGAGAAAGGCGATCATGGACATCCTCTGCATGGCGCGCCGCGCGCCTATCAACTCGCTCCGCTGACCGAATGACGAAGCGTGCGAACGCGTCGTCCGCCGAGATCGCGGCGCCGATCGGAAAATGGGGCCGAGCCGTCCGCGACGCAAGCGAGCCGGCATGTATGCGGTGACTTCTCCCGGATCGGCGACTTGCCGCTTGAACCTGCCTTCGATCTGTCATAAGCCCACGGCCGTCCCGCCGGCCACAGCGCTGGCGGCGCGCCCTTGCCTGTGCGGCAAGCGGACGGAGGGGTGGCCGAGTGGTTGAAGGCGCACGCCTGGAAAGTGTGTATACGGGAAACCGTATCGCGGGTTCGAATCCCGCTCCCTCCGCCACTCCGGTATAAAACTGGGAACGCCGATTCCCGCCGATTTCCCTCCCTTAGCGGCTACCAGCGTCCTCAACAGGACGTTTTTGCTTCCTTTGATGTAGATCGCGTCATCCGCGACCTCAACGTGCTGGGCGAAGGCCCGGACGTGTTCCCGCCGATAGCCGCCCTTTCCAAGCCGGAGTCGCGTGCGTGCTTCGCTCGCCAGTTCCCGCACGGCTGCCCCTGTGAGGCGCTGGTGAGTTGAGCTTGCGAGCATGGCTTCGATCCGAGTGGCATCGGCCCGCGCCTGATCCCGAAGCGCCGTGAGGCCGGCGATGCGCTCGCCAAGGGAGGATTCGGCCGGGTCGAGCGAACCGGCTTCAATGGCGTCGTAAAGTCTCTTGAGGCGGTTGTCGGCCTCGGCCGCGCGATGGTTCAACTCGGCGATATGCTGGCTGCGCCGCTCGACGCCCTCCTGCCGGCGATCCAGAAGCGAGGCGAGCACATCTTCGATCCGCTCGGGGTCGAGTAGCCTTTCCTCGATATGGCTGACCACGATGCGGTCGAGCTTATCCATGGGGATTGCGCGGCCCTTGCAGCCGGTTTCGCCCTGCCGCGCCCGGATCGAGCAGGCATAGTAGCGATAGCGGCCGTTCTTGCCGGTGCGCAGCGTCATCGCACCTCCACAATTGCCGCAATGGCAAATGCCGGTCAGCAGGTTCGGGCCGCTGACCACGCGCGGCGGCGTCACCTTCGGGTTGTTGACCTTCAAGCGATTCTGCACGGCCTCGAATATCTCAAGGTCGATCAGCGGCGGCACCGCGACGGTGACGATTTCATCCTCGGGCTTCACTACGCCCTTGTTGGAGCGGCGATTGAAGCGATGCTCGCCGATATAGGTGCGGCGGGTCATCACACGGTGAAGCTGGCCGATGCCCCAACGCCCGCCGTTGCGGGTAAACATGCGGTGCTTGTTCAGATAGTTGACGATGTTTTTGACGCCCATAGGGCCGGAAGTGCCGTCACCTTCAGATGCAAGACGGAAGATCAGCCGCACGGTGTCAGCATGGAGCGGGTCGATCTCCAGCTTCTTCTTCATCTTTGCGCCGCGCTGCTCGGCATCGACAACGCGGTAGCCGATGGGCGGCAACGAGCCGTTCCAGAAGCCTTGCCGGGCGTTCTCCTTCAAGGCCCGCAAGACGTGCTTGCCGTTCTCCTTGGACTGGTATTCGTCGAACAGCGCCATGATCTGCCGCATCATGACGTGCATGGGATCGTCGCCCATCTCCTGCGTGATGGACACGAGCTTAACGCCGTTCTTGGCGAGCTTCCTGACGTTGAACTCCAGCTCGAAGTGATCGCGGAAGAAGCGCGAGAAGCTGTGAACCACCACCACGTCGAACGGCGCGGGCCTGCTGGTGCCGGCCTCAATCATCCGTTGGAACTCGGGGCGGCGGTCGTTGGTCGCAGATGCTCCGGCTTCCACGAAGGTTTCGACAAGTTGGTAGCCACGCGAGGCGCAGTAGGCTTCGCCCTGCTTGCGCTGGTCGGGGATCGACACGTTATGCTCGGCCTGCCGCGTCGTTGACACGCGCAGGTACAGCGCGGCGCGCAAGGCGACATGAGGACTTTGCATATTCATAGCGCGTCTCCTTTCGCGGCCCGGCGCTCGATCAGCGGCAACTCCAGCGCCACGCGATCATGCAACACCTTCGGCATGAGCCTCCGGCCCTCGCCGGGCTCCATCCGGATCAGGCCATAGTTCGCCATCGTCTTGAGTGTTCGGGATAGGCTCGGCTTGGTCCGCCCCGTGATCCGCGACAGTTCCTCCAGCGAGCCGGGCGACTGCTCGTCGATGACGCGCAGCAACTCGCGATTCCCGCTGGAAAGAATTTGCGCAAAGGATTCCGTTGACGTGAACCATACCTTGGGATCGTCGGGCGCAGGTTTTTCCTCGCCGTTGGCGACCCGCATGGTGCGGGCCTTCATTTCTTCATAGTCGGCAATCCCGACTTTCAATGTGGTCATGTTACGCCTCGCTCCTTCATCACCGCGTCCACCGCCTGCCAGAAGTCGGCCAGTAGCGTGGCCGCGTCCTCGTAGGCGTAGGGCTTCACGGTCTGGAGGCGGTGCCGATGGTCCATCGGCTCGCCCCTCCTGCCTCGGCCAACCGGATGGGCGTTATCGAAACCGACTAGCCGTTCGCCCGAAGGCCCGTGAAGCGTGAGCGAGTAATCGAGGCCGTGCGGCTTCTCCGGCGATGCCGGAACGCGGGTGACAACGAACTTCACCCAATGGCCGCCCTCGGGGTCGATAACGAGCACCTGTCCGTCGAGGCCCAGAAGCGTGTCGAGGCTCGGGGCACGATCCTCGCTCATGGCTTAATGTTGCCATCTGATGTTAACTCCTGCAAGCCCTGACTGTCAGAATCGGCGTCGATGGGGCCGAACAGCCGGTCCAGAACGTCGCCGAAATACCGCTCAAAGATTTGCAGTTCTTCCTCGGTGATCGGCACCTTCTCGGGCCAGTCGTCGAAGACCGGCAGCGTCTCAACATCGACGATGCGAAGCGGCGACCTGCGGCGTTCCCGGCCGTCTGGCGTGGGTTCGTCGGCATAGTCGAACAGATCGTCAGGAAGTGTTACGGGGACCGGGTGTCGCGGTCGCCCTTTGCGGGCGCGGCGGCGCTCTGCGCACATGGAATCCTCCTTGGTTGTGGTGGATTCCGGGGCGCTATACGCCCCGGAATTAAGCGAACCATGGAGGGCAGTCGGCGGCCTGTAGCGTGCCGCGTTTGCGCCTATGTGCTGGCGGCACCCCTCAATGCACAAGGCGCGAAGTCATGACGAAGATCTCGTCATTTCTTCCCTCAGCGCGGCCCAGGACAAGAGCGCATCGAGCGCCGGGCAAAGCGCCTGCCCCCATTCCGTTAGACAGTATTCGACCTTGGGCGGCACCTGATGATGAACGATGCGGCGCACGATACCGTCGCCTTCCATCTGGCGAAGCTGCTGGATCAGCATCTTTTGCGATACGGCCGGAATCGCCCGTTCAAGGTCCGAAAACCGCATGACATTGCCGCCGAACAGGTGGAACAGGATAATCAGCTTCCACCGGCCTTCGAGCAGTTTCAGCACGTTTTCGACGCCTTCGGCCGCCGTCTCACGCGTGTGCTCAACAGGCTTACTTTTAGGTGAGTGCCTTACTTTTTCGTCTGTTCTTGTCATCTGTGCAGGTTAGGGCGATTTAAGTCAGGAAACAACACATCAGGAGAATGCCATGCCGATCACCCTGCCGGGGCCGGTCGCGGCCTATTTTGCCGCCGATCAGAACGGCGGCGATGCCGTCGCCCTTTGCTTCACCGAAAACGCCATCGTCATCGATGAGCGCCAGACTTATGCTGGCCGCAACGCAATCCGCCGATGGAAGGCGGAATCTTCCGCGAAATTCAGCTACACGACCGATCCTTTCGCAGTGAGCGAGGAAGACGGCTCTACCGTGGTGATAGCGCATGTTGCCGGGGATTTTCCCGGCAGTCCGGTCGATCTCCGCCATGCGTTCGTGGTGGAAGGCAACCAGATCGTGCGGCTGGAGATCACGCCATGAGCTTCGATCTTGGTTTGACAGGCGCGCGCGCCTTGGTCACGGGCGGGACGAAGGGCATCGGTGCGGCTGTGGTCGATGCGCTGCACGAGGCTGGTGCGCGCGTAGTGACGACCGCGCGCAGCGTGCCGGACGGTTCGAAGGATGATGTTCACTACATCGCAGCCGACATTACGACTGCCGAAGGCTGCGCGACGGTGGCAGCCCGCGTGCTCGACCGTCTCGGCGGCGTGGACGTGATCGTGCATGTGGTCGGTGGTTCGGCCGCACCGGGCGGCGGGTTTGCCGCGCTGGACGATGCGGAATGGTCGAGGGAGTTGAACTGGAACCTCATGCCGGCCGTGCGCCTCGACCGTGCGCTGTTGCCTGATATGATCGCGCGGGGTTCGGGCGTCATCGTGCATGTCACCTCGATTCAGAACCGCCTTCCGCTCCCGGAATCCACGACCGCCTATGCGGCCGCGAAAGCCGCCCTTTCCACCTACAGCAAGAGCTTGTCGAAGGAAGTCGCGCCGAAGGGGGTTCGTGTGGTGCGGGTTTCTCCCGGCTGGGTGGAGACCGAGGCGGCGGTAGCGATGGCCGAGCGCTTGGCCGAACAGGCGAGCACTGACTATGAAGGCGGTAAGCAGATCATCATGGACTCGCTCGGCGGCATCCCGCTCGGCCGCCCGGCAAAGCCGGCCGAGGTTGCCGATCTGGTCGCTTTCGTCGCCTCCCCACGCGCAGGTTCAGTGACGGGCACAGAGCTCGTCATAGACGGCGGCACGGTTCCGACTGCTTAACAGGAAAGGCCCCAAGCAAGCTTGCCGTTCGTTTCCGTGGAGACCGACTATTTTGTCAGTTCTGCTATCCGGAAATTGAGTTTCCTCGCTCCCGCCGTGCCTTGGCGAACCCTCGATCCGTGGCGATGAATCGCTCCAGCATGGGCGCGATCAGCCTTATGGGATCGGCGGCAGGCTGGCCCGTCTCACGGGCGAGCACCTCGGCATAGGCGACCAGGTCGCGGTGAAGCGGCGCGGGCAACTCCACCGTTACCTTGACAGGCTTGTCGTCGGGCAGCGGGCCGAGTTTCAGCTTGGTCATGGTCAACCTCCTGCCGGCTCGAACACAAGGTCGCGGGTAACGATGATCCTGACCGGGAAACCCGGCCGAATGGTAAGCGTCGGGGCGACCTGCAACTGGCGCTGGACGATCTGCTGGCCCGCCTGATTGACGGTATCCTGTGCCCCGTCGCGGATGGCGCGGATCAGGCGGTCCTCCTCGCTGGTCGCCAGCTCGGTTCCGACTGCGAGCAGCGTGGACAGCCCTGCGGCCTTCATCAGATCCCACCAGTGGTAGTCAACACCATCCTCAAGCCCGGCATAGCCGCTGGCGTCCGCGCCCGGCAGGCGCTCCAGAACGATGGAACGGCCGCCCGGCAGGATCAGGCGGTTCCACACCAAGAGCACGCGGCGCTGGCCGAAGGTCACACCATCATCGTATTGGCCGATGATCCTCGTCCCCTGCGGGATCAGAAGCAGCGAGCCGGTCGGGCTGTCATAGACGTTCTCCGTCACCTGCGCGGTGATCTGGCCGGGCAGATCGGAACGGATGCCGGTGATGAGCGCGGCCGGGATCACGGCCCCGGCCTGAAGGATGTAGGGCGAAGCCGGCGGCGCGACGCGATCCGGGGCGACCGTCTGCCGGTCCACGGGTCCATTGAGAAACGCGCCGTGGCGATCCTGTGTCACGGGCTGCCCGCCGAGGCCAAGCCCCGCGAGGCCGGGCATGGCCGTCCCTGCCGGCGCTCCCGTGCGCGGGCCTGACTGGAAGAATACGTTGCTCAAGCGCGCGGCCTCTTCCTCGGCCCTGCGGCGTTCTTCTTCGGGATCGACGGCGGGCGTCGCCATGACGGGGGGCGCGACCGGCTCTCCCCGGTTCTGCGCGTCGAGGATCGGGCGGCCAAGATCGCCCGGCAGCGCCGGCCCTAAGACAGGTCCGGTATAGTCGCGCGGCAGGCCGGACAGGCCGTCCGCCGTGGGCCGGTTTTCGGTCGAATAGAGTTCTTCGCCGCCCGGCCCGGCATCGCGGGTCTGGAGCGCATAGATCAGTGCGCCGCCGATGCCGAGAAGCGCGACGGCTCCGACGCCTGCCAGCATCTTGCGGGACAGGCGGGTGACGCGGGGCGGCTCGGCGCGCAGGCGCATGGGCGCGGCGGTATCGGTGATGGTGTTGTCGGTCATGACGGGGTGTCTCCGGTCGCGCTGGCGGGCTGCGCGGCGGCGGCCTGCGTCGGGTTGGCGCGGACAATCCTGACGACCTGCTGGCGGTTGCTGCTGCCAAGGCGTAGCTCGGCCGCGCCGAACAGACGATCCACGATCAGGACATTCTGATGGATGCGGGAATTGACGATCTGCGGCTCGCCGTTCGATCCAAGCACGAAAATTGGCGGCATCTCGCCCTGCACGATCCCGGCCGGGAAGACGACATAGACGCGCCTGCCATCGTCGAAGACGGAAACCGGCCGCCATGGCGGACTGTCGCCGGTCAGGCCGTAGCGATAGTTCCGCGCGGCCTCGGCCGGAATGACGGGCGCGGCCGGAACGCTCTGGCGTTGCCCGGCAGGCGGTGCGGGATAGGCCCAGGCCACGGCCGGCATGTAGAGCGAGTCCCGCGCGCGCAGCTCGATCATGTAGGTGCGCCGGTCGGTGGTGACGACAAGGTTGGTGGAAATGTCCGGCCGCGTCGGCTTCACGAGGATATGGACACGGCGGTTTGCACCGCTGCCGCTCTCGGTGTCGCCGATGATCCAGCGGGCGGTGTCGCCGGCCGCGATCGGCCCCGCGCCTGTCAGGCTTTCGCCCGGCTCCAGCGCAATGGTGGTGATCTGCCCGACTGCGGCATAGACCTGATAGAGCGCGCCTTCCGACCACGGATAAATCTGGATGGCGTTGTAGTAGCCTTCCCGGCGCGGCTCGACGCGGGCGGCGGCATTGGCGTTCTCGACGCGGCCGGTCGGCGTGCCTGCGGCGGTGCCGCCGCGCGCCACGGTCCATGCCGGCGGCACATGCAGCGGCCGGGGCGTGTTGTCGGTTGCCGCCGCATGCACGGTCGGCAGCGGCGGCACGCTGGCGTCGTAGCTCCATTGCTGGGTGCGATTGGTGGCGCAGCCGGCCAGCATCGTCGCCGAAAGCAGCACGGCCGCGATTGTCGGGGTGCGGGTGATCGTCCTCATTGGCTCATCTCCCGCGACCATGAAATTGCATTGACGTAGATTCCCAGCGGATTGGCGCGCAGGCGTTCGGCGTCGCGCGGCGGCTGGATGACGATGGTGAGGATGGCCGTCCATCGTTCGGTCGTGGAAAGCTGGCCGTTCTCGAAATGGCGTTCCGTCCACGCAACGCGGAAGCTGGTGGGGGATGCCCGAATGACGCTCGACACCTCGACGGCAACCTGCTGACGGCCGACCTAGTGAAGGGTCGGCAGATCGAGTTCTCCTTTTGGCCGTCACGGGCGGGGCGGCTGCACAGGGGCATTCAAAGCCGTCTTTTCGCACTCGATCCGTGGGCGATCATGCGCCAGACCGTGGAAAAAGAATGTCCGCAGCCGCGCTCGCGGCGTGACGAGGCCTTGGCGACGTTGGAACAGGCTGAGGACTTCTATGTGATGGGAACGGAACGCGGGACAGAGGCTGCGCAACCCCTCGCGCTATACTACAGCTACATGAACCTGTTGAAGACGTTTTGCCTCACTCGTGGCGCGCGCTCAACGTTCGATCAGGCTCAGCATGGACTTAAGGAACGCCTGCGGGCAAGCCGCCGTGAACTCGTGGACGCCTACCTTGTGGCCGACCAGACCACCGCCGCCCGCGCTCAGAACTTCGACGAATTATATGGCGTGCTCACCGGCGCGCACTTGCTAGGGCAAGCAAATTACGACCTGCCTGCTCTGCTTCCTCAAATCCTACCGGGGCACCGTTTGTGGGCGCAGGCGTCCGGCAAGGTTGAGCGGTTCATCGCCATCCACGAACTGCAATTCTGGCACGACGCGGCGGCGCATACGCTCTGGCTGCGCATCTATCTCCAAGCAGATGACCTATCCCGGCTCAATGTTAGCCATGCTCGCTTGCTCGCAGAATCAGGCCTCGGAGCTGCCTTCCGGGAGGTGCAGTCGGATGTGCCAGGCCAGATTTGCCTTGAGCAGACCGCGCCCCAGCCCTGTCCCAACAACTACCCGGCCGACCATATTCACCATGTCGTGGGGACAGTGCGCCCCAACATCTGGACTACCGTGTCGTCCATTCCACCTTATAGGCGATACTACCTTTATCTGTGTCCGCCCGCCGAATTGCCTCACCGTCTCCCACAACTTCTCTCGATGTACGCCGTCACCTTCTATTTAGGCTCGATAACAAGGTATCGCCCGCACCATTTCGACGCTCTGCTGCAGGGCGCTTTCGGACCTCGCGTGCGGGATTTCGTGACCGGTCAGCCGCTTCAATTTCTTTATCTAATGGCATCGGAGATGGCGCGCCGTGACGTCGCGAAGCCGAGCATCCTCTGACTGTTTAGGACCATACCGAAGGTGTTTCATGGCCGCGCCTATGGCATCCGGCATGTTTGGGAAGAGATTATCCGCCATCCTCATCAATCGCGGATCCTTGAACGAGTAGCGGCTTACAGAATTAGTCTCGGCGGGCGGGATGACCGAAATGGGCACGTTGCAGTCGAAGTGGGGCCGCTCACGAATGGCCACTTTCTCCACGTCAGCGCCAAGAAGCAGAGGGGCAGAAAAGCACCTCATCGTTGCTCGCTCTTTCCCCAAATTAGAGGGCTATGGTAATCCCCCCCACCGTTAAGGGGATGCGAAGGTAGAATTTTCTCGGCAGGATGGACGAGGAGATTCCGATGAAGAAGAGCCGTTTCACCGAAGCCCATATCATGGGCGTGCTGCGTCAGGCGGAGGGCGGGATGCCCGTGCCGGAGCTGTGCCGTGAACATGGGATCAGCAGCGCGACGTTTTACAAATGGCGAGCGAAGTATGGCGGCATGGATGCGTCCATGATGAGCCAGATGAAAGCGCTGGAGGACGAGAACAGGCGACTGAAGCGCATGTTCGCGGATCTCAGCATGAGGCCGATCTGCTTCGAGAGGCTCTGGGAAAAAAGTGACGCGGCCAGCTCAGCGCCGCGAGCTGGCCGAGAAGGCGCCCCGAATTGGTCTTTCAAGCTTTGCCAACGGTCCAGAAGGCGGAAATCGGATAACGCCATCATGTTAGGCTGCACTGATGAACCGTCCGATAGCTTCCCTCTTCCGGCAAAACACGGTGAGGATTCGTCCTTCTATTTGTGTTCCGGAAGAAGAAACCGCTTGCGTCCAATTGGGCCGCAGGCCCTGATGCGGCAGGGGAGATCCGCATGCCATCACTAGACTTCGAGGCCGAGAAGGCCATTTTCCGTGAATACTACAATGACAATGCCCAGCGCCTCGATCAGGCGAAGGACAAGTTCCTCGACTTGCTCGACTCGATCATCGCGCACGCCGGGCTGGACGTCGCGGCGGCGAGCGGCCGCATCAAAGACCGCGAGGAATCGATCAAGAAGTTCATGCGGAAGTATCAGGGCGAGCTCGAGGAGAACGCCACGCCGTATGAGATCAAGGACCACATCACGGACTTGGTCGGGCTGCGCCTCGTCTGCCTATACGAAGACGAGATCGAGCCGCTGGGCCAGCTCGTCCGCGATCACTTCGATGTGATCGACGTGACCGACAAGACCGCCGAGATCGAAGGCACCGAGAACGCGTTCGGCTACAAAGGGCTGCATCTCGACCTTTGCCTCGACCCGGTCCGTGCGGCGATGCCTGACTATGTGCAGTTCGCCCCATACCGTTTTGAGCTGCAGATCCGCACGGTCGTCCAGGATTCGTGGAGCACGCTCGACCACAAGATCAAATACAAGAAGTCGATCCCCGCCGCGTTGAAGCGGCGCATCAATACTCTGGCAGCGCTGTTCGAGCTCGCCGACCGCGAGTTCCGCCAGGTTCGCGTGGAGACCGAACTTCAGATCGAGAAGGCCGAAGCCGAGCCGGAACCCGAAGCCGAGATCGAGGTGGAGGCAGTGCAGATCGCGGCCGGCGATGCTGCGCCCGATCCAGCAGCCGGCGTCGACATCGAGCGGGGGCAATACGCGCCGCTGGACGCGTTCCGGCTTTTGCGCATCGCGCGCCACTTCTTCCCGGGGGTCGAGTTCGAGGCTAAGAAAATCGACGGTTTTACAGCGGACATCGTCGAGCGGCAGCCCGGCATCAGCCGCGGAAAGTTCAATTTTTACATGCGATCGACGATCGGCGTCGTGCGCCAATACAAGGCATGGTTCCTCGCCAGCGGGCGCGGCGAGAAGTTCAACGCTTTCACCGAGATGCGGCATGCACTTTACGCTGCCAACCCGGATTCTTTCGCCGGAATGCTGACGAACGTCGCGCGCGAGACGTTTGACGGATGGCGCGCCGAGAACGCGGAGCAGCAGGCCTGATCCTTCGCTGGATGGGCGCAGCGATCGCCGTGACCGCGTCCACGTATTAACACAAAAGTCCACACAGAGATTGCACGTGACGCTACTCTGCGATGCGGATGATCTATTCGGATCAGGGCGGGCACAACTGCGTTAAAGTTCGAGATACTTCGCCTCCTCCCCGGTTTGCAGCCCGTTGTGCCGCTGCCTAACGGTCTTCTTGGAGACGACGCGGACACGGGCAGTGGTTCGGTGAAACTCACGAAACGCAGCCGCATACGATGGGCTTGCAAACGACGTCGTCGTCTGTGCGTCGGCTGGTGCGCTCAGAACGCCTTCCGGGATGCCGTCTTGCCACCCTTGCGCGACAGCGAAATCGCCGACCAGTTCAGAAAATCCTCGCCCGACATATTCCAGTCCGCAATCGCGCTCGGAAATGCGGTCGCCGGAGACTGCGCAGACAACGCTTCCGGATCGATCCGCGTGCATCGCGAAATATGCGATGCGCGCGCTCTGCAACTCAGCCTGAACGACTGCTCGACAGGCATCGACGAGCTGATCAAGGACGCCCTTGGGGGCTTCGTTCACTGCCCGGATGAAGCTGAAGTCCGTTTCGCTACCGTCCAGCCGGACAACCCAGAAGCCCACATTTCTACCCCCGTTGGTGATGTTCAACCGGGTCTCGAACCGGTCCACTCCCACCCCGATCTTGCTTGGACCGTCAAGGCCGCACATTTCGTAACGCAGGAGCAGCGCCATCAAGTCATCATGATCTGCCGGATCCGACACGGTAGCACCAACCGGATAGCGGTCGCGCAGTTCACGGAAGTAGTCAATTGCCGCTCCACGGGACGGCCAAGACCTTCCATTATTGAGGCTTACAGGTTTTTTTGCCATTCGCGTCTTACCCTCGCCGAATAAACCGTCCGAATGCATAGCCTTCTTGACGTCTAACTCAAAGGACCGGCAGGTTGATGCATTGCGAAACGTCACAAGGCAGAACCAAGACCGCCATGCCGCTCATCAGCCTTATAGATCCCGAAACAGCTTCGGACGCGGGCGGTGTCGCGGGAAGGCGGGGGCAGAAGTTCCAGGACCACGTCGCAGCCAGCTTCATTATCGACATGCTGGTCGAGCCGACGATCGTGCAGATAGAATGCGAGACAGCGGACGATGTTACTATCCGACGGATGGTGGACACGGTGGAAGCCCATGAATATGTGCAGGTCAAGACGACCGACGGTGACTCCAAATGGAGCATGCAGGAGCTTCTGCAGCGCACCGACAATAGGGAAGGTACGTCAATCGCCGAGCGTTCACTCGCCTGCGATGCTCATGACGCCGTTCCCAGCTTCCGCCTCGTCACCGTCCGCGAACCCAGATCCCCTCTGGTCCATTTCAAGATCCCGAGGGGCGAGCGATCCACCTGCGCGTCCCTCATGGCGGCAGCAACCGTCCCATTCGAGAAGAAGTTTCCCAAGTTCAAGTCGGCGAAGGGACGAACGCTCGCTGACTGGGCGAAGCAACTGTTCTGGCAGGTCGAACCCGATATGGAGAAGCTCGCAGGTCATAACCGGCTGCGACTGCTCAAACTCGCCGGCAATCATGGAGAGAGGCCCCACGTCACCGAAATAGAGACCAGCTACGCCGACCTGCTTGGAATGGTCATCGACGCCGGTGACGCCTCGCGAGTTCACGCTCCTGAGAAGAAGTGCATCTCCCGCGCCACCGCCACCGGATGGTGGAGGAACCAAATCGCATTGTTCGCCGCGGAGACCCGACGAACCATTAAGGTCTACCGGGTCCGGTCTGAGGAGTTCTTCTCCGAATTCCACCGCGGGGCCGGCACATCGGACAATCGAACGGTTTCCGGCTGGGATGTGGAATTCGACGGCGGCGAATGGAGATGCCGCGAACTCGTCGACCACCTGCTCGACTGGATTCCCGAAGTTGTGCTCCCGCCTACGGTCCTCGCCAACCTAGACCAACTCAACGCACGAAGCCTGCTGACACGCGCAGTTGAGGCTTGCGAAGCGCATGGCGGCTTACATGCGAGGGAACTGCTTGCCGAGCTCATGCTGCACGCGCTGTTGAGGCACCATCACCGTTCGGAACCAATCGCCTGCAAGATCTTCCATATGAACGGCGGTCGCCTCGTTTTCGGCAGCGCCCACGTGGTGCTGGATGATGCCGGCGATCAGCTCTGGCTTGGCCAGAGCCGACTGACGACCGTAACGGATCGCGAGAGTATGCCCGCGGCGGTGGCAGAAGCACTCAGGTCTGGCCTTGACCGCGAGATCCTACGGCGCGAGCGAAAGATAATCCTACAGCTACGGCATCCGGCTCACCTCAGCGAGCACAACCTTGGCCGTTCGATGGCCGCCAACGGCAAGATAGATGACCTGCTGTCCGTTCTGCACATTCCACTGCTCATCGCGTATGACAGTGACGTGCTCGCGGAAGGATTCACGCACGACTATCTCGACGGCCTCAGACAGGAGGCCAACGAGGTGTCCGCTGCCATTCAGACCGAACTGGACACCGATCTGCGTGACTTCAAAATCCACATCTTCCTGATACCCGTCGAATGCGTAGACACGCTTTCCGGTCTGTTTGAAACGACCCTAAAGGCTAATCGGTGACCGAGGAGGAGATAAGATCGGCACTATCCTCGCGGACACTTCCTCCGGAAATGGCCTTCGACGCGCTTCAAACCATCAGCGCGCTCGCCAACGACGTCGCCACCCAACCGGCCGCGCGGGAACTTGTGATCCGCATGCTTGCCGCAAAGGACTTGTTGCGGGACGACTTCCACCCTCTGCTGGACGGTCTGATCCGTTCCGTTGGCCTGATACCCTATGCCGATCCGGCCAATGCCCAGTCGTTGGACGATCACTACCTCATGGAAGCGCACCGGGCGCCGCTTCCGGACGAAGAAGACTACTTTTTCCACACGCTGCAATTGCAGATCTACCGCGATCTCGTCGCCGGCAGAAACGTGGTGCTGAGCGCCACGACCAGCGTGGGCAAGAGCATGGTGGTGGACGCGGTCATCGCTTCCGGCCTCTACAATGTAATGGCCATAATCGTCCCCACCATCGCCCTGATCGATGAGACCCGACGCCGGCTGGGGCGTCGCTTCGCCCAGACGCATGAAGTCGTAACACACCCGACGCAGCAGACTGACTTCAGCAGACCGGTCATATTCGTCCTCACGCAGGAAAGGGCACTCGCGCGCAAGGATCTGGACAAGGTAGAGTTCTTCGTCATCGACGAATTCTACAAGCTGGAGATCGACGAGAAGGAGCCTGAGCGTTCCGTCGACCTCAATCTGGTCTTCGCGCGCCTCGCCGGTCAAGGTGCGAAATTCTACCTAATAGGGCCACATGTCAGCGGAGTGGCGGGCATCGCAGCGCGTTACAATCCGGTGTTCGTCCCCTCGGAATTCTCGACGGTGGCACTCGACATCGTTCAGTTCGACCTCCCCGAGAAAGGGGATGCGCGCAAGGAAAAGCTCGCCGAGCTATGCGGCCAACTCACCTCCCCCACGCTAGTCTATTGCCAGTCCCCTCCACGCGCGACATCCTTGGCGGAGTACCTGCTTGAGCATGGCGATTTCGGAAAGGCCGCATCCACGCGCGCCGCAGTCGAATGGCTACGACGCGAGTATCCAGAGGAATGGATCCTCACGAAAGCGCTGGAGCATGGAATCGGGATACACCATGGCAACGTGCCACGGGCGATCCAACAATACATCATTCGCGCCTTCGACTCCGGCGAGATCAAGATCATCATCTGCACGACCACTCTCATCGAGGGCATCAACACGGTCGCGGAGAATGTCATCATATACGATCGGCGAGTCGAGAACACAGGCTTCGACGCCTTCACCTTCCGCAACATCGCAGGCCGAGCCGGCCGCATGCGCAAGTATTTCATCGGCAAGGTCTTCGTCCTCGAAGCCGCACCGCCGGATGAGACGATATCCGTGGAGATCGGTGTCGGCCGGCAGAACGAGAACACACCAGCCGCATTACTGCTGGAGCTGGATGGCGAGGATCTCGCGCCGATCTCAAGACAGCGCATCCTGGACATCGAAAGTGAAAGCCCTCTTTCGATGGAGACCCTTCGATTGAATCGGCATGTTCCCCTCGACCGACAGTATGCCGTTTACACGCATATCGTCCGCGACCTACTCAATTTGGAGGACGCCCTCGTGTGGTCGGGCATGCCTAAGCCCTTCCAGCTGCTGAAGGTGTGCGAGATGATCCACGATCATTTCGATGGTTATGCCCTGAGTCGCTACGGCATCACGTCCGGAATGGGGTTGAAGGCCGAACTGGATCGATTGCGGCTTGCGAAGACGTTCAGGTCCTACATAGACCACAGGGTCGCAAACCGTGCCTTCTTCCAATCTGTGAGCGAATCAGTCGAACAGGCCCTCAAATTTATGCGGCGCTACGTCTCCTACACATTCCCCCGAAGCCTGCTTGCGATCAGTAACATCCAGGCCGAGGTTCTGACGCGGAACGGACGGGAGACGGTTGGCGACTATTCGACATTCGCATCCAGGGCCGCGAGCCTTTTCATGAACTCCAGTCTTTTCGCACTCGACGAATACGGAGTGCCCCCGGAAACCACCAAACGGCTGAAATATGCAGGAGATGGTCCAACGACGCTCAGCGAGGCAGTCGATCTTCTGTTCCTGGCGGCTCAGGATCCCGACTCCGACCTCGATCCGTTCGAACGCTCCATTGTAGAAGACCTGATGACGACGATGCCGCTAAGGCCGCTGATCTCCTAGCGGAGTTTACACTATATGAATTTCTCAGTTAGGGTCCGCTTGCCCTTCGGCCCTTGGTAGGTGAGGCTGTCGTCTTAGTAAAAGCCGGATACGAAGAGGTCACAGTCGCCGATCATGACCTCCATCCTATTTCAGAGGGGCAGGGAGGGCTATAGCGTAGACGTAGTTCTCTGTTTCATCGGCTTCGGCCCGCCATGGCTTGCTAGTTCTTGGCAACTCTGCGAAGTTGCTGATTTAATTCAGATTTCTGGCCGATCCTCAGTATCAAAGGATCGAGTTCATGTACCCTGTTCCAACGAATGTTCCCAGTCGCAGGCGCTCCCAGATCCCACACATGACGCGAGTTGGACAGGGATGGCGGTTCACCCTGCGTTTGCCATCCAGCCTACGTGGTATCCTCTCTGACGATTCGGATCCGCAACTCAGCAGACCTTTCGTGAGGGCGAGCTTTGGACCGATGACGTGCCGCGAAGCGCGGGGGATGAGTGAGGCAGCAGCGGCCAGGTGTCGGTCGATCTTCGCACTCGGTTTGGAGAGGCTGCAAGGCATGTTGGATGCGGAGAACGAACCGAGAGCTGGGGGGGACGGCTCGATCTACGCGAGCCTTACCGCAGAGAAGCGCGCGGTGGTCGATGAGGTTCTAGCGGCGACGACCGAGGCGCTCGAACGTCTCAAGGCGGGGCGGCCAGGAAAGACGCCGACGCACCTTCTTCTGGCGTCGACGCTTGATCAGCTGAAGGCTTTCGAGGCCGCCGCGCGTTTTCAGCCTACCGTCGCGCACCACCTTCACGAGCCGGCTCGCGAGGCAGTGCGTTCTATGCTGCAAAACCTTGGACGTGACGGTGGCGTCGTCGATGGCGTCGAGAACTTCGTGGACGTTGCCTCGGCGCGGCTAAAGCCTCCCGCCGGCGTTCTCTTCTCGGTCGCCTGCGAGCGCTACATTAAAGAACTTGCCAGCCGCAAATCCATGTCGGCTAAGGACGTGCGCCGCTACGAGCAGATGCTGTCTTTCTTTCGCAAGGTGGCGGGCGATCGGGAGGTCCGCGCTTACGAGCCGGCCGACATAATGGCTTACGTCTCGTTGCTTCGGACCCTGCCGACGCGCTTTTCGTTTGCGGATCTGGTGGTCGTTGACGGCCGAGTTCAAGGAAACGGTGCATCACCGAAGAAAACGCTGTCGTCCGGAACGGTCGCCTCCTATCTCGCGCCGGTGCGAAGCATTTTCATACGAGAATGCCGCACGCTGGGATGCCGAAATCCTTGTGATGCAGTCAGGATCGAGAAGCCCGGCAAGAACCGACCATCGAGAACGCGCCCGATCCCGTTCGCGATTCTGAACCGCGCAGTCGAACTCGGTTACGACGAGGGCGCGCTGGCGGCGGTCGTCATGCCAACACTTGCACTACTGACGGCCCGGCGCATTGGCCTCCTCACCTATCTGAACAGTGACTGGATCGAGAAGGTGGGCGACCACTATCTCGTCAGACCGACTGAAACCGTCGTGCTCCCTGATCGTGAGCATCGCACGCCGATCAAGACCGATGAAAGCTTCACGCCTTTCGTCTTGCATGAGAAGCTGATCCAGATGGGCCTCCTGGACCTCATGAACGAGCGGAGGTTTCTGTTCGCCGAGGCGTTGGAGACTAAGGACCCACCGGCTGCCCTTTCAAAACGCATGAACGCGCTTCTCAAGCGCTCCGGCGCCCGCGGAAGAGCCTTTGGGGAGACATTCCACGCCCTTCGCACGCGCGGTATCGTCCATTATCGAGCCTTCGTTCCCCAAGCCGTCCGGCTCCAGTCGGGTCACGCCGCAATGGACGAGCACGAGACCTATGACTGGGCGGAGATCGAACCCGAGCTGGTGCCGACCATCGCCACGGTTCCCCTGCCCCAGGGCTTAGATTTATCGCCGATTGGACGCGTCTCGTGGCGGGATGCTATCGCAGCGGAACGGCGCCTTCTCTCCACCCGCCAGAAGCGGCGGCGCGAGGCCGTAAAGGAAGAAAGCGCGACGCGGCAGAGCCGACAGTACAAATCACGGACAAAGCGGTAGGATTTGGGCTCACATGTATCGACGGGATATGGGTGTCATTTCCGAAGACCAGTCTCCCGCGACGTAGCATTCTGCTCAATGGTCAGGATCTATTCATTTTGGGGCAGCGAACCGCGTCGGGTTTGCCGGAGGCTGGTTGGTTTGAGTCCTACGCTGCGATCGGCATAGCCTCAAGCGTGGTGTAGTGATGCTGCTTTGGCCTCTGCGGGCGGGATGTTTCCGATGGGCTCAAGCAGGCGGCGGTTGGTGAACCAGTCGACCCATTCGAGGGTGGCGAACTCGACGGCCTCGAAGGAGCGCCATGGCCCGCGTCGGTGGATGACCTCGGTCTCGAAGAGACCGGTCTCGGCGAGAGCGTTGTCGTAACTGTCTCCGACGCTGCCGACGGAGGGCTCGATACCGGCCTCGGCCAAGCGCTCGGTCTATCGAATGCTGACATATTGCGATCCTCGGTCCGAATGACAGACGAGCCCACTGCCGGCGAAGGGCCGTCGCTGATGAAGGACCTCCTCCAACGCATCGAGAACGAAGTCCGCTCGCGTTCCTCGCTCGTCGGACCAGGCCGCAAGCCCTCGTCGCGCTCGGTCTGGCGGCCCCAGTTGCGCAGCATCTCGCCCGAGCAGCCGATCTTCGACGAGATCGACTGGATCGCCGCCCACTGAGAACCGTGCTCCTCGACATGATCCGAAACCATCCGAACCGCGCGAGCGCGCACCTTGGGACCAAACGGCGGTACCTTCTTCGTCATGGCTCCATTCTCTCAAGAGTTGGAGCCTCCAGCAAACCAGGCGCGGGTCACTCTTCAACAAGCTCAAGAACTGGAGGCGCGTCGCGACCCGGTACGACAAGACCAAGGGGTCCTACCTCGGCTTCGTCGCTATCGCAGCACTCAAACTATGGATACCCTTTGTCCACGAGCGCTAGTTAACGGAATGGAGCCGGCGAGGACCATTGCTGTGCTAGACTAGCCGCCCGAAAGAAACTCGCCGCGCGCCGCGCGCACGGCGTTCAGGCCCCGGGCGCCTTCCCGGCTGCCGGCCCGCGACAGGGCCGAGAACACCTTTTCCGCATCCGCATAGCGGCGCAGTTCGAGATAGGCGTAGCCCTGCAGCACCATCAGATCGAGCCGATCTGCCGCAATGGCCGAGCGCTGCTCGAGGGCAAGAAGCGTCTCGCGCGGCCGATTGGATTCCCAAGCGCTGGTTGCCTGATCGGTGAGGATCGCAGTCTCGAGCTCGAGCTGCCGGTCGCGGCTCTGCGGCGCCTTGCTAGCGCTGACCGCGGCCCTGTCCGACAGGCCGGCGCGCAGATAGGCGAGGCTCTGTCCATACGCTGCGTCCTGCCGGGTCTGCGCCGAACGCGACAGCAGCGCCACCTCGAAGGCGGGAGCGGCTTCCAGCGGCCGGTCGATCTGCATCAGACACCAACCCCGGTCCAAGGCACCTTCCGGCGAGAAGGTTCGCGGATCGACCGAACTGCGGCAGCCCGCCGTGGAGCCGGCCGTTTGGGCGGGCGCGGCCCGAGCGGGCGCCGGATCCGCGGCGGGGCGGGTCGGGCGAATGGTGACTACGGTCATCGGCGGCGGCGTTTGTGCCGGGGCCGGCTGCGCGGCGGGCTGGAGGGCGGGCTGCGATGCGGCCGCGGTGCCATTGCTCATCGGGATCTGCCGCACGACCTGTACGGGTGCCTGTGGGGCAGCCGCCGGCGGCGCGGCGGGCGCAACCATCGGGGAAGCCGGGGAAAGGGCCGGCGAATAGGCCAGCGGGGCCTGGACCAGCGTCGTGGTCGTGGAAGGCGCCTGGGTCGTCGCGGCCGCCGATGCGGTGCCCAGTGGTGGAGTCGGCGCGGAGGTCGGCGCGCTGACGGCGTAGGCGTTGGGCGCGGGGGCGGCCAGAGGCGGGCGACCGTCCACCGGCACGGAGCCGGGCCGGCCGACCGCGGCGATGCGCGGCGAGCGTCCGGCCCACTGGACCTGGATCGCGCTCACGGCATCCGTCTGGCCGAGGCGCTGGCGCGTTAGGGCCAGCCCGAAAGCGGCCGGTTCGACACTCGGGTCCCAGGCCAGCGATGTCTGGAACCACTGCGCGGCCGTCTCGAACTGGTTCAGCGAGTACGAGTACCAACCGAACTGTTGCGCGGCGTTGGCGTCGCGCTGCGCGGCCACGGCGCTGGCCATCGCACCCAGGGTCGCCGGGTCCACGAAGACGGGCGGGTCGACGGCCAGGAGGTTGGCACTGGCCGCCACGTATACGGCCTGGCCGCCTTCGGTATCCTGCGCATAGGGGCGCGCCACGGCTTCGGCCTGCGCAGGCTCGGAAAGAGCGATCAACGCAAGCGCCAGCCCCTGGGCCGAGGACGAGGAAGGCTCCACCAGCTGCGCGCGGCGGAACCAGGTTTCGGCATCCTGCGGCTGGTTGCGTCGCAGATAGTACCAGCCAAGAAGCTGCGCATCGGATGCGGCACCCTCGGCTTCCGCCGCTTCGCGGACGCGATCGAGATCCTGCGGCGAAACGGACACCGAGGCGCCCGTCTCCTCGGCGCCGGCAGCGGCCAGCGCCTCTTTTGCCAGGTCGAAGCGAAGGGAGGCAAACTCGCCTGTTCCGTCCGCATTCGTACGCTCCAGCGCCAGCAGTTGGTCGAGCCGGCCGCGGTCGAGATCGCGCTGCGCCATCTGGATGGTCGCCAGCCGCTCGCCCTCGTCGTCGCAGTTGGACAGCACGTAGCCATAGGCGTCCTGCGCGCGCTCCGGCCGCTCGGTCTCGGCGAAGGCCCGAGCCAGACGCCACAAGATGTCGACCTCCGAACAGGTGAGCAGGCTGGGCGTCCGCGCCGCGACCCGAATGACCGTTTCGTATTGCTGCAGGTTCGAGGCGTTCACCAGACGCAGTCGCGCCTCCGCCACCCCGAGCCGCTCGAGAAGATCGGTCGGCACGGTCCAATCGGGATCGCGCTCCTGCCGGGCGGCGATGAGTTCGCGCACCTGGGCGAATTCGCCCCGCGCGTAGGTCGACCACATCAGGTCGAGCTCGGGATCGCCGGCCTGAGGCACCGCCAGCGGGTTTTCAGGCGGAGTCCAGTCCGGATAGAGCGCCTGCAGCCGCGCAATCTCGGTTTGCAGGCGGCGGGTATCGCCCTGCTGGGCGAAGTAGCGCAACGCCGTTTCGTCCACCGCGGTCGCAGGCCGCGCCGGGTCCGGCGGCGCAATGAAGGGTGCCCCTCCCCCTGCCGCTGGAGCGGCGCTCGCCCCGCTCGAGCCGGACGCGTCGAACGCCGGGGTCTGCGTGCCACCGTCGGCTCCGGCAGATGCATCCGGCGCGCCGGCCACGTCGCCAGAGCCCGTCTGGGCCCACACGATGCCGGAATGGATAGAAAGGCCCTCAATCAGCGTGAGAGCGGTGGCGAGGGCGAGAATAGTGGTTCGTCTCACGGCATGCACTCCGGCCGGTTCTCCGCCAGAAACGAGAGCGAGAGGAGATGGAGGGTGGATGGGTAGTAGAGCGTTGGCTCGAAGCTGCGCAGCGCCTTTGGCACCGGCGTTTCGTCCAGCACGCAGTCGATCAACGCAGGCAGGATGCGGTAGCCCGGGTCGCTCAGCGTTTCGTTCACCACCCCGCCGGGCGGGCTCGCCAGAACGAGATTGCCGTCGGCATCACTCATGCCGTCGCGCAGGGTGCGCAGCAGCGCCTCGTCCCGGTTGCCCGCGCGGATCAGATAGAGGGGGATGCGAAGGGCGTTGTAACCAAATTCGGATGGAAGGCCCTCCGCGGGACGGGGCCGGCTGCGCACGGACAGCCAGTCCGGCGGCAGCTGGCGGTCCGAGAACAGCGATTGATCGAGAAGATCCACCCCATCCTGCGACACCCGGTCCCAGCCGGCCTCCGGCTCGAGAGCTGCCAGCCGGTCGAATGCCTCGAAGATCCAGTAGGAGAGGTTGACCACCGGCCCATCGGGCCGGTCCTCAACACCGTATCCGGCCTTGCCAGGCAGGATGAGGCGCCGTCCGCCCCTTTCGATGAGCGTCGAGGTGAGAGCCTGCGCGATGGCTCGCGCCGCCTCGCTCAGATCGTCGCGCTGCCAGGCCTCACCGGCCTGCGCCAGAGCGTAGGCGATAAGGATGTCGCCGTCGGTGGCGTTGTTGGGGTCAGTGACGTGCGGATCGGCGGCTGGATCCCATTTCCACATCGCCAGACCGTCGTCGCGCAGCATCAGTTCGGTACGCGTGAAGCTCCAGATCTGATCGAAGCCGGCACGGTCCCCCGCCAGATAGGCGAGCCAGAGCCCGTAGCCCTGCCCTTCGCTGTGACTGATGCCATTGTTGCCGTCGTCGACGATCCGGCCTGCATCCGTGAGGAAGCGCGCCTTGTAGGCCGCCCAGTCGTCCGCCTCGATCGACGCCACGGCGGGCCGGGGGGCACTGATCATGACAATGCAGGCGGCCAGCAGGCAGGCAACAAAGCGGCTCCTCATTGGCGGCGTCCTAGAACGGAGGTGAAGAGGGTCGTCATGATGCCGAGGACCAGCGAGACCAGCGCCAGCAGCAGTGCGTAGAACAGGACGTTCTCGGAGAGCCAGTTGGCCGTCACCAGCCGCAGGTTGCGCAGCGAGGTCGGCTGAGTCGGCGCCAGCGACGTCACCTGCGCGGGAACCTGGAAGAAGGCGTTCTCGCCGGCCTGATAGAGCGTTACACCTCCGGTCAGCTCGCTCCAGTTCTCCTGCCGGGTGAGCGTATCGACACCCTGTGCGAGCGCTTCGGCATCGGGCGCGGTCAGCACCGTCCAGACCCGCTCGTCGGTCGGGTCGCTGCCCTGCGCCACCAGAAGCGAGGTCTGTGCCGGCGGAACATAGTTGCCCTCGGCACGCCGGCGCAGGGAAAGCATCTCGGTGGACAGGTCGAACCGTTCCTCCAGCCAGGCGTCGACGGCCAGAAGCGGCTGCTGCCACCTGCTGCCGACGCGATCGCTCCATCCCTCCATGGACGCCTGCGTGCCGCTGGTCTGCGGCGCGTTCTGGTCGAGCTCCCAGCCCGAACGGAGCGTTTCGGAAACCCCGATCTCGTTGAGGACGCCAGCCGGCAGCCGCGATGCGGCGCCCACGAACAAGGCGTCATGCGCAGCCGCGTTCACGGCGCTGACCCCCGTTTCCACGGTGATTGGACGGCCGGCGACCAGGGCGAGGCGTGAGAGGAAGGTGCTCGCCGCGCTCAGGGCCGACGGCGAGATTTCGCCAAGGATGAGCGGCACCGGATCGGGCGAGCGATTGTAGGGATAGCCCGTCCCGGCCGTGGCGGCTAGGTTGGGGCGCTGGCTGATCCGCGCGAAGTTCGGCATCACCAGACGCGAGCTGTCGAACAGGGCGAAGCGATTGGTGTCGTCCGAGGTGGTGCCGGGCAGGCAGGCCTCGTCTGCCTGCGTGTCGAGGATTGCCTCGATGGCCAGAGTGTTCACGCCCGGCCGGAAGTGGCGCAGCGTCAGCCCGACCGGGTTGTTGCGAAGCACCGCGCCCTCGTTCGAGCCGATGGGCACCGTGGTGGCGATGTTGCCGTTCACGTAGATGTCGATATGGCTGCCGGGTAGAACGGCGGGGCTGTAGGCGGCGTCGAGGATGAACGAGGCTTCGCCGTAGGACTCGGCGTAGAAGTCCGCCGGCACGCCGACCGTGAACTCCGTGCGGAAGCGGCGGCCGGAGAATTCCTGCGTGGCAACACCCAGATCGCTGAGGCGCAGCGTGCTTTCGCCCACCACCAGCGGCGTATCGGGCGTGCGCCAGTTGGGCGTGGAAAGTTCGGTGCGTTCGACGCTGATCGGCCGGTCGGTGGGTGCCACCACGCGCTCCACCGCCTCGCCGACTTCCCGCCAGTCCTGGCCGCTCACCAGCAGAGCGGTCCGCCCGTCGGGCAATTGCACGAAACCGGGAGAAGCCGAGCCGTCGGGTCGAGTCTGTTCCGCGTTCTCGAGCAGTGACGAAAGAGCGCTCTCCGGCCCGGCCAGCACGGTGAGCCTGCCCGCTCCGCGCGGCGGCAAATCGCCCTCGTTGATGGTGACGGACTGATTGGGCATGCCAGCCAGAAGGGCCAAACCCTGCGAGAGGCGCACGAGAGGGCCGGCCGCCTGGGTCAGCGACCCTCCCGGCACGACGATCTGGAGCCTGGTGGCGCCGTCCGACGCCAGCCCCACCGCGCGAAGATCGTCGAGCCGCCGCAGTGTCATCGCGTCTTCGTCACCGAAGTCGAGGAAGGTGCGCTCGGGGTCGATCTCGACCCATAGATCGTAGGTGGATTCGACCGTGCAGTCGGTGCGGTGGCGCAGCCGGGAGGCAAAGGAGAGGACGTTGGCGCCCTCGCGAAGGAGCCCTGCGGGCACGTCCAGCACGACATCGGCGACCGCATCCGGCGAGGCCGGGGGAAGTTCGGCCAGCACGGTGCCGTTCAGCACGACCGACAGGCGCGAGGTTTCGGGCGCGGCCAGGATGGAGTTCTGGTAGCCGAACTGAAGCGTCGCGGCCGATGACGCCTGCTCGGGCGTGAGGTAGACCGACCAGCGGCGTTCGGCCACTTCCCCCGAAAGCGTCAGGGCGTTTCCGGGCACCACGTAGCGGCGCGTTACGGGATCGATCGGGGCCTCGCTCCCGCCTCGCACCACGGTCGGCTCGCCCGGATCCTCCACGGGGCCGGAATCGGCCTGGCCGCCCTGCGGGTCGTCATTCTGCGGTTCGGGCGCAGTCTCGGCCGGTCCGGTCGAGGGGGACTGCGACGGCTGGGGTGCCGCGGGCTCGGCGTCTTCCTCCGGCGTCATATCGAAGGGTGCCGGCTGGGCCCAGACCGAAGCGGAACCTGCCGAAAGCAGCGCGGTCAGCGCCAGGATCACCGAACGCTTCACGATTGGCCTCCCGTCGCTTCGCCGAAGGGCGAGGGCACGATCGGTCGCGAGCGCTTGGTCGAGCCCTTCGCCAGATAGTAGAAACCGCGATACGTCTGGAAGACGCAGAGGTAGACGAACCAGACGGTGCCGCCCAGAACGCCCGGATTGCGCCGACGCCTCTGCTGGAATGCGCTCCACTGCGCGGAATCGGCGAAGACGAGATCGGCCACCAGACGATTGTCCTGAATGCTGGGCGTCGCGAAGTTGAGGCCCAGCGTCGCCCCGTCGCTCTCCTCGCGGATGTTGCGCAAGTAAACCGGCAGCATGCCCATGGCGGTCGAGGCGTGCGGGCGGAAACGAAGCTCGCACAGCATGCCCTTCCCGGTGGCCGACGGCAACTTGCCGAAGACGCGCACGCGTGCGCCGCCCACCGAAACGTCCTCGATGGTGGCGGGCAGGCTAGCATCGCCGATCCGGAGTTCGCCGCGCCGTGCCACCTTCACCCGGCGGAACTGGCTCGGCGTGCCGCGCTCGGAGACGACGCCCAGCGCGCAGCCGGCCAGAAGCAGGTTCATGAAGTTCCACAGCCCGACCATCAGCGTCAGATCGGCGCGATACGGTTCGGCGTAGACCCGATACGCGGTGACGCCGACACCCACCAGAAGAACGGCGAAAATCAGGAAGAACGGCAGGCTGATTTCGGATAGGCGCGACTGTAGGATCGACTCGTCCTTGGCCGTCACCTTAAAGGTCGGCTTGCGCGGGTTGAGCATCACCGAAACCACCGCCGGCAGCAGATGCACTGTCTGCACGTATTCGTAGAGTTCCGAGATCCACGGCCAACGATAGTAGCCGTACATGTAGTTCTGCATCATCAGGTTCACAGCCATGTAGGTGAGCGTATAGGCCAGGAACTCGCCGCCTGAGGCGGTGAAGATCTGCAGGTCGAAGAAGAGGTAGAAAAGCGGCGCGATCAGAAAGACCACGCGCGGAAACGGAAAAAGCCAGAACAGCGTCGAGGACATGTAGCAGAGCCGCTGCGGCAGCGAGAGCCCGCCCTTAAGCAGCGGGAACCGGAAGCGCAGGATCTGCATCATGCCCTGCGCCCAGCGCGAACGCTGGCCGATGAAGGACGCGAAGGTCGCAGGCTGCAGCCCGGCGATCAGCGGACGATCCACATAAATCGAGTTCCACCCGCGCGAATGCAGCTCCAGCGCGGTCTCGCAGTCCTCGGTGATCGAAAGACCGGAGAATCCGTTCGCCTCGTTCAGCGCCGTGCGGCGCAGGACGGCAGCCGACCCGCAGAAGAAGGCCGCATTCCACTTGTCGAGCCCGCGCTGGATGACGCCGTAGAACATCTCGTTCTCGGAGGGCATGCGCTCAAAGGTCTGGAGGTTGCGCTCCAGCGGATCGGGGTTGAGGAAGAAATGCGGCGTCTGTACCAGGAAGAGCCGCGGATCCTCGTGGAAATACCCCACCGTCTCGAGCAGGAAGTCGCGCGCCGGCGCGTGGTCTGCGTCGAACACCGCGACGAGATCGCCGGTGGAGTGCAGGAGTCCGTTGTTGAGATTGCCGGCCTTGGCGTGTTCGTTGCGCTCGCGCGTCAGGTAGGTCGCGCCCAGTTCCTCGCACAGCGCCATCAGGTCGCGCCGGCGCCGCTCGGCGGCCTGCGCCTCGCCGGCATGTTCCGAATTGCGCTTCTGCATCGTGCCGCCGTCGTCCAGCAGCCACACCTTCAGGCGGTCGGACGGGTAGTCCATGGCCAGCGCGGCCGCGATGGTGTTGGCGAGAAGCGCCGGTTCCTCGTTGTAGGTCGGCACGAACACGTCGACCGACGGGAAGAGGTCGGTGCGCTCGTTACCACGCGAGGGGCGCGGCGGCAGGGGATCGGCGACGACGAAGAGGCTGAGCCCCAGCATGAACACCGAGTACATTTCGGCGAGATACAGGAGGAAGCCGGGAATGAAGTTGTGCAGCTGGCTGACGGGCGGCAGCGTGCCGGTGGTGCGCCAGTAGACGTAGCGCAGCACCACGGCGGTTCCGAGCGCCAGAGCGATGAGCCGCCACGTGCCGCCGAGGTTGAAGACCTTCAGCACCACCATGACCGACAGGACCAGCGTCACGGCGATGAGCTGGGACTGCACGCTGATCGGCAGCGTGATCACGAAGAGCGCGACGATGGCCGCACTGGCCCAGCCCAGAAAGGCGAGAGCCCTCAGCATGTCTGCGTTCCCTCGCAGGCGGGCGGGCTCGGAACCTCGATCGTAGCAGCTGCGGGGCTATCGACGACGGCGGCGGCGAGCGGCGGTGGGGGAACCAGCGGTCCGACCGGCGCCGGCAAGGGCGGTGCTTCGGTGGGTGCCGGCTCCGGCGCTGCGGGGGCGCGGGCGGGCGCGGCCCGGCGCACGGGTGCGGCCACCGGCGCGGTGTTCTCGAAGCCGCGCGCCCCTGTCGGCATAACGGGCGCGCCGGTGCTTCCCAGCTGCTCGTCCACCGCGTTGGGCGCGCCATACGGGTTCCAGAGAAGATCGCTGAAGAACGCCCGGATGGTGAAGCCGTACATCGTGTAGAGAAGCCGCTCCTCGTCGACTTCGCTGTCGCACAGGCGGAAGCGGATTTCGATCGTCCCCTTGTCGCGCATCAGCAAGGTCGAGTGGTCGACACCGGCGATCCGCTGCCAGGCGTAGACGCAGGTATCACCCCCGGCGGCACGCCCGGCGGCATAGCCGAAGGGCCCGTAGCGGTTCTGCACGTAGAGCGCACTCTGGCGCATCGGCACGCTCGGCAGAACCTCGCGCATTTCCGCGATCAGGTTCGTGTTGGACAGCGGGCGGTTGGGGAGCGGCGTGCGCCCCGTTCCGCTGTTACCCACCGGCCCGAAGAAGCGCACTTCGATGAAGTTGCTGCCTGGAACCCGGGAGCGGTTGCCGAGAAGGATCGTCTGCTCCGTGGCGTTGGGGTAGCGCCGCTCGGTCACCTCCAGGATCTGCGGCCCGCCAACGGGCGGGGCGATGTAGGTGTCCTCCAGCATGACGGTGCGCGTGCGGGAGGTCGAGATGGGCTGCGCGCCCGTCATGCATCCCGACAAGAAGACGCAGGCCGCCAGCAGGGACGACAGTGCGGTGTTCATCGAAATCGCGCGCCCGCGCGTTCTTCTGGCAAGCATTCGCTGCGCCCCCTGCAGCCCGCTCGGAGCCGATACCCATTCTGACCCGATCGACTCCTTTATACCGCGATCGGGAAGAGTCTGCGGGCGGACGCTTGCGGTCCGCTGAAACATGTCGTTTAAATTCGATCTTGGTGCAGGAATGCAACGCTGATGCCGGTACGCCACCGGCACGGCGCAGGTCGAGGCTGCCCGCATGGGCAGGCTCGACCTGCGGCCAGGGTCGAACTCCTGCTGAAACCCGCCGCATGCAGCCCGGTGCGCGAACTGGAGCGGGCGCCCGGGCACAGGTGTCGATGTACGAACCTCGCGGAACGACCCGTAGAAGAGCTCAGCGTTTGCGGGCGAAAAGGGCTGCGAATAGGTCGTTAATGAGCTTCAGCGTGTGCCCTGCCCCCGAGCGGTCCGACATGGAGTACGTTCTAACCGAAATCCCGGAACACCGGCTCAAGGCGCGCGAAATCGTCAGGCGAGCCGGCCGCCATTATGTTGAGCTTTCCCTCCAGCGCATTGGAGGGCGTGCGCCCCAGCGGGGCATCCATGTAGCGCGAGCCGGGGCCTTCCACGGCAGCTGCGATCCGCTTGGTGGATTCGGGCAACGACGTTCCGAAATTGACGACGATGGAGTTGGGCTCCAGGCCGGCGATCACCCCCTCCATCAGGCGCTGGAACTGCTCGCTGGTGTATTTGGACTTGCCCGGGAAAGTGGAGAGCTCTTCTGAAGGAAAGAGGCGCATTTCATGGCAAGTCCACTATGGCTATCGCCGGATCGTGGCCATGTTGGGACCGCTGGCTGGTCGGCGAACGTCAAACGCGTCGAGCGCATCTGGCGCCAGGAAGGGCTGAAGGTCCTGGCCCGGCAGCCGAAGAGAGGCTGGCTCTGGCTGAACAACGGCTCCTGCATCCGGCTTCGGGCGGAACATCCCAACCATGTCTCGTCCTATGACTTCGTCGGGGATCGCACCTACAACGGACTCAAGTCCCGCATGCTGAACGTGATCGACGAGTTCACCCGGGAATGCATCGCCATCCGGATCGACCGGAAGCTCAACTCCACCGACGTCATCGACGTCCAGGCCAAGGTGGCAGTGGCCAAGCGAATGATCGCGCGGACCTGGGAGCGGTTCGGTCACTACCCGTCACGCCTTGCTACCGACGCCGGCAACTGCTAGGGTGGCAAGCCACGCTTCGACAAGGAGCGCATCCGCGCGATGCAATCTGAGGGCGTATCGGTCGCGACGATTGCCGCCACCTTCAGATGCTCCGGCATGCAGGTCTATCGAGTGCTCCCAACCAAGTAAAGAAGTCAGCCGGCGACGTCCGCTCAGCTACCGGTCGCTGTGCAGGGATCTACGCGCCCTCCATCCGGCGTAACGACTTCTCGTGGCACGGCCGCTGCGGGCCTATAATTGCGCTCGTTCGTGATGCGTATGTCACGACCATAAGCGGTTAAGCAGTTCCTCTCTCATCCGACGAATTACGTCGCTTCGCGACCAGTAATACCTCTTCAAAAGATCTCGGATTTTCCGTCGAGGCAGAATCGCCGACCTCGCAGCAAAAATCTCTTTCGCCCAGTTAAAAGGTTGGTGGCGTGTTGACCCAAAGCACCCTGGCCGTTTCCCTGCCTGGGTTGTTGTAGGCATGCGGTAACTCGGAGGCGAAGGCGAATGAGTCGCCTGCCTTGAGATGGTAGGTCCGTTCGCCGACTTGCAAATCGATCGCGCCGTCGAGCACCAGTCCCATTTCTTCACCCGAGTGACTAATGGCTTCGTGCCCGCCACCCTCGGGCGCGACGACGTGTATGTTGACCTGCAGCAAAGACTGCGGCCCGAGAGGCGCGACCTGCTCTAGAATGACACCGCTTGTATTCGGCCGGACGGCCGTCTGTATACGAGGTCTGTTTTCGACACGAACGACATAGACGGGATCGTCGCCAACGTCGGCCGCGTCGAACAGATGCGAAACGTTGATCCCCAACACGCCGACGAGGCGATGAAGCAGGGAAAGCGACGGCTGGACCTTATCGCGCTCAAGTTTCGAGATGAAACTCTCCGAACACTCCACCTGTGTCGCCACCTGCTGCATGCTCAGGCCCATTACCTTACGAGCATGTCGCAGGCGGCCGCCGATGTGGATGCGCTGATTCGGTCCGCTAACGGTGTTCTGCACGTATGACCACCCCGCCTCTCCAGGCCCTTTATTGTAGGTACAGCTGGTTGACAAATAGGCATCCAGCGGTTCTCAATGTCACTACCATTTGTCGCGACCGAACTTCAATCGCCCAGATTCACCGAGATGCCTTGATCATGGTTTCGAAGCTTATCGAAAATCCTCCCACATGGCCGGACGGTGCGCGATGCGCTGTGTGCTTGTCGTTCGACATGGATGGAGAAACGCTCGTCTATCGGCGTTTTCCCGACACCGCACCCGACCAAGTGGCTCTTGCGGCACAGCTTCGCTACGAGCCGGTCGCGGCAATCCCTCGCCTTCTCAATATCTTTCGTGAGCAGGGGCTACGCCAGACTTTCTTCGTGCCCGGCTGGTGCGTCGACACCTATCCGGACACTGTCGAGAAGATCCTCGCCGAAGGGCACGAGATCGCACACCACGGCTACGCCCACGCGCGGCCGAACACGCAGACGTCGAGCGCCGAGCTGGAAAGCCTGCAGGCCGGGATCGAGTCGATACGGGCGCTCACCGGAGCGCGCCCTACGGGCTATCGGGCGCCGGCCTTCCAGCACTCGCGGCATACAGTGGCGCATCTGCTCGACGAGGGCTTCCTCTACGACTCGTCCCTCTTCGGCGACGACGTTCCGTATCTCGTAGGCGACGACGAACGGACGATGGTCGAGTTGCCGACGGACATCACGCTCGATGACTGGACGCAATTCGCCTGCCTGCCCGACTTTGGCTACATGCTGCCGATCGCGACGCCGGGATCCGCGCTCGAAATGTATAAGTCCGAATTCGACGCGGCGTGGCGCCACGGAGGGATGTTCGTCACCGTCTGGCACCCGTTCCTGACGGGGCGGCTCGCTCGTGCCGAAATGATGATTGAGTTGATCGAGCACATGCAGACCAGGGGCGGTGTCTGGTTCGCGACCCTGTCGCAGATAGCGGACCACTGTCGGTCGCTGATCGATACCGAGCGATGGACACCGCGCCGGGACTTCCTGCCATTCGCCACTGGGCCGATGCCGTCAGGTTCACCGGGTTGATCACGCAAGAGCTCCGCAAGACGACAGGTATACGGCCACACATGCTCAATCATGATCGAGCGGTCGATCGAGACCGTACCCTCGGACGCCTTGCCGAGATTGCCAAGATCGGTGCGCTGGATAATGGCGGGGTGTGCCGCCTCGCGCTCTCAGAAGAGGAGACACACGCGCGCATCAGGTGCCTGAAATGCGCCGAGTCCATCGGCTGCGAGAGCTTCGTCGACCCGATCGGCAATCTTTTCATGCGGTGGACACCGCCGGGAGCGACGTCGCAACGCCCCGTCCTCGTGGGCTCGCATCTCGATAGTCAGCCTGTCGGCGGCAATTTCGACGGCGTACTCGGCGTGATCGCCGCACTCGAATGCATCGAGGTTCTCGCCAAGCATCCGGGATCGGTTGCGACGCCGGTCGAAGTGGCGATCTGGTGTAACGAGGAAGGTGCGCGCTTCAACCCGACCACCATGGGCTCGGCTGTTCACGCGGGTCATCTGCAGCTTGATGACGCCTTGGCGGTCAAGGCCGCTGATGGCATGGCCGTGGGAGAAGCTCTGGCCAAGTCCCTCGCCAGCTTTGCCGCATCGGACATCACGCTTGCGCCACGTCCTCTCTGCGGCGCCTATGCCGCCTATGTGGAACTCCACATCGAACAGGGACCGATCCTGGAGGATCAGGGGGTTGCGATCGGAGTGGTGACCGACGTCCAAGGTCTCGCGCAATATCGGGTGAGCGTCGACGGCGTCGCAGGTCATGCCGGGGCTGTGCCGATGGAGCGACGCGCCGACGCGCTCTCGTCGGCTCGCACGCTCATGGACGCAATCGATCAGACACTCCGCGATCTGCACGGATTGCGATATACGATCGGCCGGTTCGAGCTCGCGCCGGGGTCTATCAACACCATAGCTTCGTCCGCCAGCTTCACACTGGACGTGCGCCACCCCGACCGCATCGTCCTCGAAGACGCCATGGCGAGGGTCGAGGCAGCCCTGACGAACGCGCGGGCCGAGCGCCTGATCTACCAAACGCCCGTCCCGTTCGACAAAGAGATCACCGAAGCGATCGCGGCCTCGGCAGCGAAGCGCGGGTTCAGCTGGCGCAGAATGGTGTCCGGCGCGATCCACGACGCCGCCCACGTCGCGGCGTTGTGCCCTTCGGGAATGATCTTCGTCCCGTGCCGTGACGGTATCAGCCACAACGAGAATGAATTCTGCGATCCCGAGGCCGTCGTGCAGGGTGCGCAGGTCTTGGCAGACACGGTCTTCGCGCTTGCAGCACGGCCCGAGCGATGACCCGCCTGATTGTCAGCCACTACATGCCCTCCGATCACGGCACTCACCGCGATTTCATCCTGCCTTGGGCCGAGCGCCTGACCACCGCCTGTCCGAGCCTGTCGTTCGAGATCCACGGAGAGGGCTCGCCACTCGGCCTTCTGGAGAACCAGTTCGATCAGGTGATGTCTGGTGCGGTGGACGTGGCGCATTCCCCCGCCAATCTTCCGCCGGGGCGCTTCCCGCTGACTCAGCTGATGAACCTGCCATTCCTTGTGGATGGCCCGCACCAAGCCGGCGAGCGGCTTCTAGCCGCGCATGATGCCTACTTGGCCGCGGAATTCGAGCCGCTCAAGGTCTTGGCGCTTCACGCCGACAGTGGTGGGCTGCTGCACATGCGCGATGCTCCGATCGAACGCGTTTCCGACTTCGCGGGCAAGCGAATTCGCTCGCCGGCGGGTGCCATGGCCGAAACGCTCGCGGCCCTCGGGGCGCAGCCAATTCACCTTCTGCCGCCCGCGATCGGCGATGCGGCGAGAAGCGGCGCCATCGACGGTGCCGTCATGGCGTGGGACGTCCTCGCCTATTCGCGGACGATTGATGTCTTCCGCCACCATCACAGCGACGTCTTCTATCTCTCGCCCCTGTATTTCGTGATGAACGCGGCCGCGTTCTCGCGGCTCGAACCTGCGGAGAGGACGGTCCTCATGGCCATGTCCGGCCCGGATCTCTCGCTGCGGTTCGGGGATTACTGGACCCGGTGGTCGACCCCGGGACGCGCGCTGGCGCTGGAAGACGGACACACACTCCAGCCATTGCCTGCCTGTGTGACTGCAGCACTCAGGGACGCCGCAGGGGATGCTCGGCAACGGCACGTCCATGCACTTATTGACGCCGGACATGCCCAAGCCGCCAAGGTCGCCGACATGTTCGGCGCTTCGCAACACAGCTGATAAACTTAACAAGGACGATCGAATGCCGCATTATCCAAGCTGGGAAGAGACTTTTCGAGGCAAGGTCTGGCGCACGACGCACTTTCCGCGCATCGAAGAAGACATGCCGACCTTTCTCGGCGTTCGACACGCTTTGACCGAAGAAGACATCCAAGGCGCTGACGTCGTGATCATCGGCGCGCCTTTCGTTGCCGGTTGGGGGCAGAAATACAGCGGCGTCGATAAGGCGGAATGGATCTCGGCCACGCGCCGGGTACGCCAGCAATCCATTCGCTATCGCTCGGGCTACATCCAAGACTTCGATCTCGACGTTTTCGAACATCTCAACGTCGTCGATTTTGGCGATGCCGATATCCCGCTGGCCACCAGTTATGACGGACGAGTGGAGAAAATCCTCGAGGCTGAGGAAGCCACGATGGTCAAGGTCAGGGCGGCGCTGAAGGCGGGAGCCGTACCGATCGTCATCGGCCAGAACTCGCCTTGCGGCTCCTACGCAGTCGGGCGGCCCATCGCTGAGTCCGTCAGCGGGAAGGTAGGCATGGTCAGCCTCGACACTCACTGGGACGCGTGGCCCTACGACTGGGCGACCATGAGCGACCATGTCGCAGGGTCGACGAACTGGAAGGACAAGCTCTATCGCGACTGCTCGAACTTCTCGATGGCAAACCTCGTGGAGATCGGCGAGCGCGGGATGCTGGAGGATCCGGCGACGATCAGGCGGTTCGTCGGGGCGGGTGCCGACTTCATACCGATGTGGCGCCTGCGGACCGAGCTCGGCATCGAAGGTACCGTCAAGGCGCTCGACCGGGCCTTCGACGGCACCGATGCGGTCTATGCCCATTTTGACATGGATGTGATGGGAGGCGCCGGTCCGGCCGAGGGAGATATCCTCGGGGAACTCGCTGAACCGATCGGAATGTCCGACTACGAGGCCATACGGCTCGGCCACGAGGTCGGGCTTCGCGGATGTGACGGGCTGTCCTTCATCTGCATCCCCCCCGGATCGGCGGTGACCTACCGCGTGATCGTCTATGTCATGATGTACTTCATGGCGGGGCTGGCCAAGCGAAAGATCGCGGCGGCCAAATCCTAAAGCCCCTCCCCCAGGCGGGCGGCCCGAACTTCAAGCGCCCAGCCTGAAGCCCGGCTGAATTTTTGTTCAAGCTATATTCCTTATGAGAAAGTCGCTTGACCATCTTCAGCCGTAATGCAATATCTTTAGTCGCCAGAAGGCGGTGATTAAAAGCTAGCCAAAACTCGAAAATTCTGGGGAATGTAGCCACATGGATCGACCGCTTTACCTAGTCGTGAACGTGGACAGCGATCCTGACCCGGTTTCCGAGTTCCAGGACGACGCCGTCATTCTTGCCAAGTACCGTCGGATGCAAGAGATTCTCGCGGCGCATACGGGCGGCGCTGCGGCATGGACGGTCCTGACCGGGCCCATGTATCGCCGGCGGTTCTACGAAGAGCCCTTCATCGGCTTCTGGCGCGACGTTGTCGAAGACGGCGCGGATCTAGTCCTCCATCCCGAAGAAGACCTTTATGGGCCTGGGCCCGGAACGGCGCCTGACAGCACGACCTACTATCACACCGACCACATGCGCGGCGTCATCCAAGACTGCGTCGAGGCGATGACGTCCGCCGGGCTTCCGCTCCACGCCTACCGAGGTGGCTATCACGGTTTCACGCCCGAGATTGGCGCCATACTTAAGGACGTAGGAATTTCGATCGAGCTGTCCTGCGCGCCCGGCATCGTCTGGCCGCAGAAGGCGGCAAACTGGAACGGTGCGCCTCTCTCGGCTTATTACATGGACCCGGAGCAGCCAGCGCGCCATTCCGGGCACGCCGATAATGGCGCACTGTTCGAGATTCCCTGGGCCTGGGATGCAAAGGCCCCTGGGCAGTCTCGCCCTTTCGTGGTGGGCGAGAATTACATCATCAACGAATTCTCCAACCTGACGGCGATGAAGTTGGTTTGGGATGCGGTGGCGGAACGCGCTGCGACGGCAGACGCGCTCCAGATCGTCTCAATGGTTTGTCATACCTATACGATGGGACGTGAAGAGTTTGAGACTCGGCTGCAGGGCATTCTTGAACATGTCCGCGAGAGCGGCGCTCGCTTCGTGTCACCGATGCAGGCGAAGGCGATTTTCGACGATCACGCCGCCGAGCAAGGCGCTCCTTTCCGCAGAGCAAACTAGGCACGATCACTGGCTGCGGTCCCGCCCGCGCCCAACGATTTCACCCGCATTTCAACAAAGGAAGCCATGATGAAATCTGCAGGTCTCAAGAGCATCTTACTGGCCGGACTGGTCCTGTCTCCCGTGTCGGCAATCGCCGGTGAGCTGCCGCAGGCGATCCGGGATCGCGGTAATTTCACGCTTGCAATCAACGCGACCTTCCCTCCGATGGAATACGTCAACACGGAAACTGGTGAGTTCGAAGGGCTGGACGTCGAGCTCGTCGACGCCGTCGCGGACCGGCTTGGCCTAGAGGTCGTACGCACTGACGGGCTGTTTAACCAGCTCATTCCCGCGCTGACCACCGGGCGCACAGATTTCATCCTGTCCGGTATGATCGATAACGAAGAGCGCCGGGAGACGATGGACTTCGTCAACTACCTTCGCGCCGGCGCGCAATTCTACGTTTTGACCGGCAGCGAGATTCAGGATCCGATCGAGCTGTGCGGCCAGACCATCAGCACCGTGCGCTCAACAAGCTATCCGGCGCTCACCGAACAGTGGAGCGATGCCAACTGCGTCGCTGCGGGGCTGGAGCCCATCACCGTCCTCGGTGGCGAAAGCTCCCCTGAAGTGCGCCTTCAGGTCCGGCAGGGACGTGCAGTCGCCGGCGTCATCGGCGGTGAGACGATGGCATTCGTCAACTCTCAGGAAGGCGATCTTTATCGCCTGATCGGCGAGCCGCTCGTAGATGCCTATTACGGCGCGGCTTTCCGCAAGCAGGATTCCGAGTTCCGCGACGCCTTCGCCGACACGCTGCAGGAGCTTATCGACGACGGGACCTACGGCGCCATTCTCGAAAAGTGGGACCTCAACTCCCACGCCGTCGAGGCGGCAATGATCAACAGCGAGCCGCGCGGCTGATGGCTTCGCAGCACTCACTCTCCGGCGCCGCATCGTGTGCGCCGGAGAGGCTGTACCGATTGTCAGACTATCAGATCATCCGGCGCCCGAGATACGGGCGCTGGATATCGGCTGCTGCCATCCTCTCAGTCCTCGGGATGATCGCCTACGCCTTCGCGACCGGACAGATCGATTGGCAGGTTTTCCGCCGCTTCCTTACCGTTTCTTCCATTCTCAATGGTGTCGCCAACACCGTTATCCTTGCTGTGCTGGCGATGGCGATTGGCATCGCTCTCGGCACCATCACGGCGATCATGCGAAGCTCCGACAACCCGGTTCTGCAATCGGTCGCTTTCGCCTACATCTGGTTGTTTCGTGGTACGCCGGTGCTGTTGCAGTTGATGCTTTGGTACAATCTGGCGCTGGTCTTTCCAGTCATCGGCATTCCCGGCGTGTGGTCGATGCCGATGATCGAGTTCATGACGCCGTTCACCGCAGCGCTGCTGGGTCTTGCCCTCAACCAGGGCGCCTACACCTCGGAGGTTATGCGAGCAGGCATGCTTTCCGTCGATACAGGCCAGTACGAAGCTGCCAAAACGATCGGGATGACACGACTGCGTGCCCTGCGCCGGATTGTGCTGCCACAAGCAATGCGGGTTGTCATTCCTCCCCTCGGAAACGAATTCATCCTTCTCGTTAAGACCACTTCGCTTGCCAGCGTGATTCAGTTTTCCGAAGTCATGTATAACGCTAGCTCCATCTACTACTCAAATGCACGCGTGGTTGAGCTTTTGCTGGTCGCAGGGGCATGGTATCTCGCAGTCGTCTCCGTTCTTACTCTCATACAGATTCCGCTCGAGAGGCATTTCGCAAAAGGGAGCGAGCGGCGATGAGTTACCGGAGCGAATTATCAACCGTTGAACGAAATCCGTTGTTACGTATCCGTTCCGTCACTAAGCGCTTCGATGGATACGTGGCTCTCGATGGTGTGTCCCTCGACGTCCATAAAGGGGAAGTCGTCTGTCTGATCGGCGGATCAGGCTCGGGCAAGACGACCTTGCTGCGATGCATCAACAACCTGCACGACATCGACGATGGGACGATCTGGCTCGACGACGAGATCGTTGGCTACCGACAGGAAGGGCAAAAGCTTTTTGCGCTAACAGAGCGGCAAGCCGTCCGGCAGCGTCTCAAGAGCGCAATGGTGTTCCAACGGTTCAACCTATTTCCGCACATGACGGCGCTCGAGAACATCACCGAAGGGCCGATTCAGGTGTTGAAACAACCGGTGAAGAAGGCGCGCGCGACCGCGCGTGCTTTGCTCGACCGTGTGGGCCTCTTGGAAAAAGCTGCGAACTACCCCTCGCAGCTGTCCGGGGGGCAGCAGCAACGCGTTGCGATCGCGCGCGCATTGGCGATGAACCCGACGATCATGCTGTTCGATGAGCCTACGTCTGCCCTGGATCCCGAACTGGTCGGCGAGGTCCTCGCTGTCATGCGCGAACTAGCACATTCGGGAATGACGATGGTCGTCGTCACGCATGAACTCGGTTTCGCGCGAGAGGTCGCGGATCGCGTAGTCTTCATGGATCGCGGGACAATCGTCGAGCAGGGCGCGACCGACGCAGTCTTGATCAACCCTCAAGAGGATAGGACCAAGGCTTTTATCGCGGCCGTGATTGGGTGAAGATTCTCGTACGCGGCATAATCCGCGAAGAATTGTGATGTCGCCCTCGACAGTCGGCGGCAGCATAAAGTGACCTAGTCCAGGTGTTTGGTCCCGGCATCTGGTGGATCGGATTGACGATGAAGCGGCCTGGCTCTGAGAATCCAGATCCTGGTGATGTATTCGCAGGGCGTCAGTCCACCGAGTGTCTTGAGTCGACGGCCGAAGTTGAAGACCGCGCCGATGGAGCCGCGTTCGAGGACCATCAGCAAGGCTGAGGAAGCCATGGTGGTCGCCTTTCGCAGGCATACGCTGCTGCCATTGGATGATTGCCTCTACGCTCTATAGCCAACGATCCCGCGTCTGACCCGGTCAGCGTGGGACTGTAAGGAATTCTATGCGTGAGGCCGGTTCGTCATCAGAGGAAGAAGCGCTCGCCGAAGACGACTGCGAACTGCGTCTTGGCCTCGCCCCACTCGCGAGGCGGGCGTTTCCATTCCGCGGCCGCCTGATTGAGAACGAGATGTAGCAGCTTCATCGGAGCATCGTCATTGGGGAAGTGGCCTCGGGTCCGCACGGCGCGGCGCAGCTGCGAATTCAGCGCCTCGATCGCATTCGTCGTGCCCTTCTCCGCCGTACGCTTCAGGGTAAGCGGAGAAGGGCACGACGTTGGCCCAGTTGCGTCGCCGCCTTTGCGCGACCGCGGGATATCGCTGTCCCCAAGGGCCGGCTTCGAATACCTCCAGCACGGCCATGCCGGCCTTTTCGTCCGCGGCTAACACCGCGTCGAGATCGGCAGCGCGCGCGAGAATGTCGCGAAGCGCCTACGCGCTGGACGCGCAGGTTGCAGGCGCCGACGCTCTCATCATGGTCGTTCCCTATTACTCGCGGCCGAGCACGGAAGGACTCCTCGGACATGTGCGCCGCGTTACTCGCGCAACCAGCCTGCCGCTGATCCTCGAGTTCGACGCGCGAACGGCACTCAGCCCATCGATCCAGGAGATGGCGAAGCTGATGCTCGTCGATGGCGTTGCAGGCGTCATCGATCATTCGGCAAACCCGTTGCACATCGAATGTCTCTCGGCCGCGCACTCTTCTCGAGCGTTTCTGACGGCGCATGAGCCGAATGCGATCGCGAGCGCCGCGTTTGGTGCCCATGGCTTGTTCAGCGCGGTCGCCAACGTCTTTCCTACCGAAGTTCTGGCCCTGTGGTCGGCTTGCGAGCGCGGCGATTTCGACGGCGCCCGGCATATTCACAGACATCTTCTGCCGCTGATGAATGTCGTCGAGGAGGAAGGAGTGCCTGCCTTGAAGCTCGCCATGTACCCACAGATCGGTCTGGATCCCACCGTGCGGCTTCCACTCGTGCGTGCGGGTTCGCAGGTCAGGGCTCGGTTGAACGATGCCTTGAAGGACGCTCGGTCTCTGAGAGACGCGGTTTCACGGGAGGCTGTCCGATGAGCGCGCTGCTCGAAGTCCCGTTACCGGCGACCGGCTTCAGGCTCTGGCAATCACAGAAGTGCGTCTGGTGCGTCGAGGGCCCCGGCAACAGTTGCGGTGGCCTTTTTACAAGTGAAGAGGAAGCTCGACGCTTCATCCGCCGTGAAGCGCGTGCGAGGCGGGTCGCTATCGAACCCGCACAATCTCCTGGGCCCCAGGCTGGCAAGGTGCGCGCGGTGGAGTTTCGGCTTCCCGGCGTGCGGTTTTCCGCGCAGCCGACACCGGAACGAGTGTCTTGAGGGCGCCCACGAAAGTCGGCGAACCGGACGTTTCCGAGAAGCGGCTTCCACCGCTCAAGAGCTTCCTGGTGGAGATCGCGGTCCTGTCCGTCATGGTCCTCGGCGCCGCGGTGGTCGCGCTCCTTCCAACCTGGTGGAGCCTGGTTCGATGAAGGGCAGCGGCGGCTGGCACGGGCCACTCTGGGCAACTCCTGAGACGCGGGGTCTGCCTGATGGGGTTGGTCGTTTTTCTCGTGCTCGTCGGCGGCTGACCGGAACCGGCGGAATTCCTATAAGATCTTTATAACATTGCCGACCGCCCTCTCTCGAACTCCTATGCGGTCCGGGCTCATCCTTGGTTTCCCACACATGCGGCATCCGCGCCGCTTCCCGTAGGAAGAGCCAAGGCCAATGACCATCGATCTCGTTCTCGGCACGCTCGTGACGCTGTTCGTCGCGGGCTATCTCGTCATCGCCCTCCTGCGTCCCGAGCGCTTTTAGAGCGCTGGCATGGCCGACGAACGCAAGCGCAACGACCATTATGGCCTGCGCGAGACCTTTCGCCAGCGCTGGCACCTACGACGACCGATCCGTTCGTCGGACATCTTGGTCGGCATGGCTTTGGCCGCCCTCGCCATCGTCCTCATCGTCCGCTCCGCAGCCAGGCTATTGAGCCTTGCCTGACGCGGTCCGACGCACCCATCCCTCGACATCTGGAGCTACCATGAGCTCGTCACGCTCGCCGAGCATCTTCGATGCCCGCATTCTCGTTCCCGCGCTCGGCGGCGCGGTCCGCAAGCTCGACCCGCGCACGCTTGCCAGGAACCCGGTCATGTTCGTGGTCGCCGTCGTCTCGGCGCTGACCACGATCCTCTTCCTGCGCGACCTCGCGACGGGTGCGCCCGATCTCGGCTTCTCGCTCCAGATCGTCCTGTGGCTCTGGTTCACGATCCTCTTTGCGAACTTCGCCGAAGCCGTTGCGGAAGGTCGCGGCAAGGCGCAGGCGGCGACGCTTCGGCGCTCGCGCACCGAGACCAAGGCCAAGCTCCTGGTGAACGGGCGCTCGGACAGCATCAGGGAGGTGCCCGGCACCAGCCTCAAGGTCGACGACGTCGTTCTCGTCGAGGCGGGCGAGATCATCCCGTCCGACGGCGAGATCATCGAGGGCATCGCCTCGGTCAACGAGGCGGCGATCACCGGTGAATCCGCCCCGGTCATCCGCGAGTCGGGCGGCGACCGTTCGGCCGTGACCGGCGGCACGCAGGTTCTGTCGGACTGGATCAAGGTGAGGATCACGGCGGCCGCCGGCTCCACCTTCATCGACCGGATGATCGCGCTGGTGGAAGGCGCCGAGCGTCAGAAAACGCCGAACGAGGTGGCGTTGAACGTCCTTCTCGCCGGCCTGACGCTGATCTTCGTGATGGCGACGGCGACGATCCCGGCCTTCGCAGCGTATGCCGGCGGCTCGATCCCCGTCATCGTTCTTGTCGCGCTGTTCGTGACGCTGATCCCGACGACGATCGGCGCGCTCGTCTCGGCCATCGGCATCGCCGGCATGGACCGGCTCGTGCGCTTTAACGTGCTTGCCATGTCCGGCCGCGCGGTCGAGGCCGCCGGCGACGTCGACACGCTGCTCCTCGACAAGACCGGCACAATCACGCTCGGCAACCGCCAGGCAACGGAGTTCCTGCCGGTGAAGGGCATCAGCGAGAAGGATCTCGCCGACGCCGCTCAGCTTGCCTCGCTCGCCGACGAGACGCCCGAGGGGCGCTCGATCGTCGTTCTCGCCAAGGAGAAGTACGGCATCCGCGCCCGCGACATGGGCTCGATGAACGCCACTTTCGTGCCGTTCACGGCGCAGAGCCGCATGAGCGGGGTCGACGTGGACGGCTCCTCGATCCGCAAGGGTGCGGTGGAAGCCGTGCTCAAGCATGTCGAGCTGGCGCAGGTCGCCACGGGATCGGCCGCGGCGACCACCGAGACCGTGCGCAATCTGAAGGCGATCGCCGACGACGTGGCGCAGAAGGGCGGCACGCCTCTGGCGGTCGTTCGCGACGGCAGGCTTCTCGGCGTCGTCTATCTGAAGGACATCGTGAAGGGCGGCATCCGCGAGCGCTTCGCGGAGCTGCGCCGCATGGGCATCCGCACGGTGATGATCACCGGCGACAATCCGATGACGGCCGCCGCGATCGCGGCAGAAGCAGGCGTCGACGACTTCCTCGCGGAAGCCACGCCCGAGAACAAGCTGGCATTGATCCGCGAGGAGCAGGCCAAGGGAAAGCTCGTCGCCATGTGCGGCGACGGCACCAACGACGCGCCGGCGCTGGCGCAGGCCGATGTCGGCGTTGCGATGAACACCGGCACGGTGGCCGCGCGCGAAGCCGGCAACATGGTGGACCTCGACTCGGATCCCACCAAGCTCATCGAGGTGGTGGGCATCGGCAAGCAGCTCCTGATGACGCGCGGCGCCCTGACGACGTTCTCCATCGCCAACGACGTCGCGAAGTACTTCGCGATCGTGCCGGCGATGTTCATCGCGCTTTATCCGCAGCTCGAGGCGATCAACGTTATGGGGCTTGCAACGCCCCAAAGCGCGATCCTCTCGGCCATCATCTTTAACGCGCTGATCATCGTCGCGCTGATCCCGCTCTCCCTGAAGGGCGTCGCCTACAAGGCGATCGGGGCCGACGCGCTCCTGCGCCGCAACCTCCTTATCTACGGCCTCGGCGGCCTCGTCGTGCCCTTCATCGGCATCAAGGCGATCGACCTCGCCATCACAGCCCTCGGCCTCGCCTGAACGAAGGACTGATCCCCATGACGATCCTCTATCTTCTGCTCGGCCTCGGCGTCTTCGGCGTTCTCTATGCCCTGACCCTGTCGACCGACCGCGCCTGACATTCGAGCGACGGAGCCACATCGATGACCACCCAACCCTTCCTGTTCGTGCTGCTGATCGTCGGCGGCACGGCGCTTCTCTCCTGGCCGCTCGGCCGCTACATGAAATGGGCCCTGGACCCCGCAGGGGCGACGCAGGGCCGGCACGGCATCTTCCAGCTTGTCGGTGGCGCCGCCTCGGAGCGTCAGCAGGACTGGAAGAGCTACATGCTCTCCATGCTGGCCTTCAACGTGGTGATGTTCACGCTCGTCTTCGCGATCCTGGCACTGCAGCAGCATCTGCCGCTGAACCCGGACTCGAAGGAGGCGCTGGAGGGTTCGCTGATCTTCAACACGGCGGCCTCGTTCGTCACCAACACCAACCTGCAGCACTATTCGGGCGAGGTCTCGCTCTCCTATCTCTCGCAGCTCGGCGGTCTGATGTGGTTGCAGTTCGTTTCGGCCGCGACCGGCATCGCGGCGCTCGCGGCGCTGGCTCGCGGCCTTGCGGGGCGAAGCTTCGGCAACTTCTTCGTCGATCTTCAGCGTGCCGCCTTCCTCGTGCTCCTGCCGCTCGCCTTCGTCTTCGCCATTCTTCTGGCGCTCGGCGGCGTGCCGATGACCTTCGACGGTTCGGCCATCGCCACGACGCTGGAGGGCGCGCAGCAGGCGATCGCGCGAGGCCCCGTCGCGGCCTTCGTGGCGATCAAGCAACTCGGCACGAATGGCGGCGGCTTCTTCGGCCCGAACTCGACCCACCCGCTCGAGAACCCGACCTTCTGGACGAACATGCTTTCGATGGTCGCAATCCTGCTGATCCCAATGGCCTGCGTGTGGATGTTCGCGCGCATCGTCGAGCGGATGAAGCACGGAGCGGTGCTCTTCGCGGTGATGCTGACCTTCGTCGCGCTCAAGGTTGTCGGCGCGGTTTATTTCGAGGCGGCGCCCACGCAGGCCTTCACGGGCCTGCCCATCACGCAGGATGTGGGCAATCTCGAGGGCAAGGAGATGCGCTTCGGCCCGACGGGCGGCCCGCTCTGGTCGGTGCTGACGACGGCCACCTCCAACGGCTCGGTCGGCGCCATGCACGACAGCCTCAACCCGCTCACCGGCCTGATGCCGATGATCGGCATGTGGCTGAACGAGAGCTTCGGCGGCGTCGGCGTCGGCATGATCAACATGTTCCTCTACATCATCCTCGGCGTCTTCGTCGCCGGCATGATGATCGGTCGCACGCCGGAATATCTCGGCTGGCGGGTGGAGGCGAAGGAGGTCAAGCTCGCGCTCGTCGCGCTTCTGGCGCACGGCTTCTTCATCCTCGGCGGCACGGCTCTCTTCGCTGCGACGCCCTGGGGCGCCGACACTTTGAACAATGCAGGGCCGCACGGCTTCTCGGAGATTCTCTACGAATTCTCCTCGGCGGCCGCCAACAACGGTTCGGGCTTCGAGGGTCTCGGCGACAACACAGGCCCGTGGAACATCGCCACAGGCCTCGTGATGCTCTTTGCTCGCTTCATCCCGATCATCCTGCCGCTCGCCATCGTCGGCTCGCTCGCCTCCAAGCGCCGCGCCTCGGAGTCCACCGGCACGCTCAGCGTCGAGGGCGGCACTTTCGCCACCATGCTCGGTGCGACGGTCGTCATCGTCGGCGCGCTCACCTTCTTCCCTGCAGCGACCCTCGGCCCGATCGCCGAGCACGTCATCGAGATGAACTGAGGAAAGACGGACATGATGCAGTCCCTTCTCGCCAGCCTGCGCGTCACCGCCGCCACCATGGCGGTCTGCGTCGGCCTTTATGCCACCGCCGTCTGGGCGATCTCCCAGACGATCGCGCCGGACAAGGCCAACGGTTCCCTGATCGTCACCGATGACGGCACGGTGGTCGGCAGCCGGCAGATCGCGCAGGCGTTCACCGAGCCGCGCTACTTCTGGCCGCGCCCTTCGGCCGTCGATTACAACGGCGCCGGTGCCGGCGGCAGCAACAAGTCGCCGACAAGCCCGGACGTCGCGGCGCGCGGGCAGGAGATGGTGGAGCGCTACGGCGCGACGGCGGAGAACCCGCTGCCGGCGGACCTTGCTGCCGCCTCGGGCGCCGGTCTCGATCCGCACATCTCCGAGGCTGCCGCACTCTACCAGATCGACCGGGTGGCAGAAGCGCGGGGCATTGCGCCCGACGCCTTGCGGACGCTCGTGCGCGGTTACGCCGTGGCGCCCGGTGGCTTCCTCGGCCCGGACCGGATCGTCAATGTGCTCGAACTCAACATCGCGCTCGATCGATCGTAAGACGGAGGGTACGGCGGACAGAATACGGTCCGCCGTACCAAAGGAACGATCATGATGGCGGACGATCAACGAGACGGCGAAAAGCGCCCGTCACCGGACGCCCTTCTCGAAGCGGCGCACCGGGAGACGCGCGGCCGCTTCAAGATCTTCCTCGGCGCCGCGCCGGGCGTCGGCAAGACCTACGAGATGCTGATGAGCGGGCGCGCCCGCCTCGGCGACGGCGTCGATGTCGTCATCGGCGTCGTCGAGACCCACGGCCGCGCCGAGACGCAGGCGCTGATCGAGGGCTTTGAAGTGATCGAGCGCGCGAGCGTCGCCTACAAGGGCCGCACGCTCGACGAGATGGACATCGACGCCGTCCTCGCGCGCCGCCCGGCGCTCGTCCTCGTCGATGAACTCGCCCACACCAACGCGCCCGGCAGCCGCCACCCCAAGCGCTATCTCGACGTCCTCGAGATCCTCGAGGCGGGCATCGACGTCTACACGACGCTGAACGTCCAGCACATCGAGAGCCTCAACGACGTCGTCGCGCAGATCACCCGCGTGCAGGTGCGCGAGACGGTGCCCGACAGCGTCATCGACCGCGCCGACGACATCGAGATCATCGACATCACGCCGGACGATCTCATCAAGCGCCTTCACGAGGGTAAGGTCTACCTGCCGCATGTCGCGAAGAGCGCCGTGCAGAACTACTTCTCGCCGGGCAACCTGACGGCGCTGCGCGAGCTCGCGCTCAGGCGCACGGCCCAGCGCGTCGACGAACAGCTCCTGCGCCACATGCAGGCTAACGCCATCGAGGGGCCCTGGGCCGCGGGCGAGCGGGTGCTGGTCTGCGTCGACGACGATCCCCGTAGTCCCTCGCTGGTGCGCTATGCCAAGCGCCAGGCCGACAGGCTGCGCGGCTCCTGGACCGCTGTCCATATTGAGATCCCACGCTCGACGACCCTGTCGGATGCGCAGAAGGACCGGATCGCCGCGACCCTGCGCCTCGTCGGCCAGCTCGGTGGCGAGGCGGTCACGCTACCCGGCCATCACGTCGCCCGCGAGATCCTGCGCTACGCGGGCGAGAACAATGTCAGCCACATCATCGTCGGTCGATCCTCCGAGCCGCGCTGGCACCAGTTCTTCCGCGGTTCGGTCTCGCAGGATCTGATCCGCCACGCCGGAGACATCTCCGTCCACGTCATCTCGGGACGCGAGTCCGCGTCCATGCCGTCCAGAGCCCTGACGCTCGCTCGGCCCCGCAAGTTCCGGCCTCGCCCCTATCTCCTGTCGATCGCTTATGTCGCGACCGCCTTCGTCTTCGGCACGCTTCTGTCGCGCACGCTCGACGTGCGCAACATCGCGCTGGCCTTCCTGATGGCGGTCCTCGCCTCGGCCGCAACGGCGGGGCTCTGGCCGGCGCTCTTCGCCTCGCTCGTCGGGGCGCTGACCTTCAACTTCTTCTTTCTCGATCCGACCTACACCTTCACGATCCACGACCCCGAGGCCGTGGTCGCCTTCTTCTTCTTTCTTTGCGCCGCCGTCATCACCAGCAACCTCACCGCGCGCGTCCACCGCCAGGCAACTGCCGCCCGGCGGCGGGCAAGGACGACCGAGGATCTTTATCTGTTTTCCAAAAAGCTCGCCGGCGCCGCCACGCTGGACGACGTGCTGTGGGCGACCGCCTACCAGATATCGTCGATGCTGAACGTGCGTACGGTGCTCCTTCTGCCGGAGGGCGATACAGTAGCTGTGCGGGCCGGCTATCCGCCGGACGATACTTTGGTCGATGCCGATATCGCGGCTGCGCAGTGGGCATGGCAGCACAACCGCCCCGCCGGACGCGGCGCCGATACGCTGCCGGGCGCTCGCCGCCTCTACATCCCGCTGATCACCGGCCAGACGCCCGTCGGCGTCGTCGGCCTCGACAACGATAAGGAAGGCCCGCTCCTGACACCCGAGCAGCAGCGTCTGTTCAATGCGCTGGCCGACCAGGCCGCGATCGCCATCGAGCGCATCCAGCTCGTCGACGACGTCGACGAGGCCAAGCGCGCTGCCGAAGCGGACAAGCTGCGGGCCGCGCTCCTCACCTCGATCTCACACGATCTGAAGACGCCGCTCGCGGGCATCCTCGGCGCGGCCGGGACGCTGAAGGACTATCCCGACGACATCTCGCCCACGGACCGCGAGGAGCTTCTCTCCACCGTGATCGACGAATCCGAACGGCTCAATCGCTTCATCGCCAACCTTCTCGACATGACGCGGCTGGAATCGGGCGCGACGCGCCCCGCGCTCGCGGCGCATTATCTCGACGACGCCGTTGCGGCGGCGCTCAGACGTGCGGCCAAGATCCTGTCGCGCCACGAAACGCGCGTCTCGATCCCGGCCGACCTGCCGATGGTGACGATGGATCCTGTGCTGTTCGAGCAGGTCCTGTTCAACCTCTTCGACAACGCCTCCAAATACGCCCCGCCCGGCACCACCGTGACCGTGCGCGCCATGCGCGATGCCGGCATGGTCGTCCTGCAGGTGCTCGACGAGGGGCCGGGCGTGCCGGAGGGCGAACTGGAACTGATCTTCGACAGCTTCCACCGGGTCCGCAAGAAGGACCACGTGCAGGCCGGAACGGGGCTCGGCCTGTCGATCTGCCGCGGTTTCGTGGAGGCGATGGGCGGCACGATCACAGCCGCGAACCGGCACGATCGCCGCGGCGCGGTGTTCACCGTCCGCCTGCGCATCTCTGATGCGGTGAACATCAAAAAGGACGAGGCATGACGAATTCGGTCGTCAAGGTTCTGGTCGTCGACGACGAGCCGGCCATCCGCAGGCTTCTGCGCGTCGGGCTGACGGCGGAGGGTTTTGCGCTCGTGGAAGCGCCGAACGGCAAGGACGCAATTGCCAAGGCGGCGTCCGACAAGCCGGACGTCGTTCTTCTCGATCTCGGCCTGCCCGACATGAAGGGGCAGGATCTCCTGATGCGCTGGCGTGAGAATGGCGTGGCGCTGCCGGTCATCGTGCTGTCCAGCCGAACCGACGAGACGGGGATCGTGGCCGCGCTGGAGCTGGGTGCCGACGACTACGTGACGAAGCCTTTCGGCACGAAGGAGCTCGTCGCGCGTATCCGCGTCGCCATGCGCCACAGGCTCCAGCGTCAGGGCGAGCGGCCGGTTTTCCAGACGGGGGACCTGCGCGTCGATCTCGTCAAGCGCATCGTCACCCTCGCCGGGGCCGAGGTGAAACTGTCTCCCAAGGAATACGACATCCTGCGTGTCATGGTGCAGCACGCGGGCAAGGCGATCACTCATAAGCATCTTCTCGACGAGGTTTGGGGCGGCTCGACCGACGTCCAGTACCTGCGCGTCTACGTGCGGCAGCTGAGGCAGAAGATCGAACAGTCCCCGGAAGACCCGCGATACATCACCACCGAGACGGGAGTGGGCTACCGACTGCGCGAAACCGAGTAGGAGCGCGACGGCCACCCCGACCGATACTGAAACAAGCGAGTGACTGCATGAAGATCTCCGACGTCATCTCACCGGAGAACGTGATCCTTGACGGTTCCAAATGGACCAAGGAGAAGCTGTTGCGCTGGCTTTCCGAGCGGTGCGCACACCTGCCGGGACTTACGGAAGGCGACGTTCTCACGGCGTTGGAACGGCGCGAGGCACTCGGCTCGACCGGCATGGGTGGCGGCATCGCAATGCCGCACGCGACGCTCGACATCCCATCACCGTTTGGCATCTTGGTTCGGCTCGATCGGCCAGTCGAATTCCATGCGATCGACGAAGCGCCCGTCGACATCGTCTGCCTGCTGATCCTGCCGCCGAGCGATCCGGCGTCCAACCTGACGCTGATGGCGAAGTTCGCCCGTCAGCTTCGGTCCCCGGAGGTTGCAACGCGCATACGCGAGGCGCGCGATCCCCAGGATGCCTACAATGCGTTGACCGAGTATGACTGTGTCATGCGCGAAATTCGGTCGTGATGCGAACTTTGAAGCCGGTTCTCTTGATGCATACTTAAAACGTAAAGGTGAATGTGCGACTGACGGATCCGAGGACAGGCGAAGACGGGCCGAAAGCGGAACGGCGGCTTTCGAACGAACGCGAGAAATAGCTGCCGTCTCGTGATGGCTTGGACCATGATGCTTTAGATCAGCATCCTACAGGTTTATTTTGGCTCATTTTCAAAAGCTACCAGATTATGATCGTTGATGACCCTCGATTGAGCTCGGTAGCGAAGGCTCACGGAAACGCTTGGGAGCTGCTAGCTCAGGAGTTCACGTTGCATCTCTCGATAAAGTGCCTGGACCTCGTCTTTGATCGTACTGACGATACGTTGAATGGGGATCGAGTTCTGTGTTTTCAGCGGGGTTGCGATACAGAGCGATCGGACGATCTCCGGTTCCACGAGCCTGCTCCTCTGCCAGCCCGGTTCGGACGTCGCGAGATAGGGCAGGATGCTCATAGCAAGGCCGCTGTCCGTGATCTTCATCACCGACCACAGGCTCGCAGACTCGTAGGCGACGTCGAGTTTAATGTTGCGGGACTGCGCAACCTGCTCGATCTGCCTGCGGGTGATGTGCTCTTTGGCCGCCAGCACCAGACGGTATCGCGGCAGATCGCGGATCGGCGTTTCCGGCGGCAAAGTGATGTCGTCGCGGTGACAGGTCAGGTAAAGTGGGTTGCCCGTGATCCGGACGGGATTGAACCGCTTGAGCATGGGGCCGTCGTCGAGGCATGCGACGTCCAGCCGTGCGTCATGGAGCCACTCGACCAAACTCCCGGACGAGCCTTCCTGAATATGCAGCTTCGTGTCGGGTAGCAGTTTGGAAAGACGGCGGACCAACGGCACAGTCGCGCTGGCCGCAAGCGAGGGGATCAACCCGATGATCAACTTATCGGGCTGTGCTTCGCGACCTGTCTCGATAGAAAGCCGCAGTCTGTCGACATCGTCGAGTACCTTGCGTGCGAGTTCGACGATCATTTCCCCGTCGCGAGTGATAACAAGTCCGCGGCCGTTGCGGTGGAAGATCGTTGTCCCGGCCTCGTTCTCGAGATCGCGAATGCGCCGGCTGAGGACCGATTGCGTCACGCCGAGGAGGATGGCGGCACGCGAGAAGCTGCCACACTCCGCGATCCTGATCAGATAGCTGAGATTCCGCTCGTTGAGGATCGCGGCAGTGACCAATCTCGTCGTCCTCATCACGAACCGATCGAGCCGATGCGAACACGGCGGATCGCCGGCTGCGTCGGCGAGACCTTCCCTAACAGTCCTCGTAGTCAGGCTATTTGGCGGCCACCAGCGTGTCGAGGCCGTAGAGACGTTCGAGGACGAGGAGGACCGCCACAGCGATCGCCATCTGGATCGCGCTGATCGCCGCGATCGCGGGGTCGAACTGGTTCTCCATGTAGCTCAACATGACGACCGGGAGTGTTGTCGCGGACGTCGATCCGAAAAAATAGGACAGGGAAAGATTGTCGAAGGAGATCAGTGCCGCGAACATCGAACCGGCGAAGATGCCGGGACGGATCACCGGCAAGGTCACGTAGCGGAGGGTGGCCCATCGGGAGGCCCCCAGGATGGACGCGGCCTCCTCGAGATTCTCCGGAACCGAGCGATACACCGCGATCACCGTGCGGGCGACGTAGGGGACGGCGACGACGGTGTGTGCCACCCAAAGTCCGAGAAATGAGACGCCGATGCCGAGGGCGGAGAGATAGTACAAGAGGGTGAAGCCGAGGACGATCGCGGGAATCGAGATCGGAGCGAGCAGGAAGGCGGCGACCGCCGTTGCGAAGCCTGAACGGCTGCGGGCCAAGGCGAGCGCGGCGGGGACGCCGATCAAGCATCCTGCGGCCGTCGCGGCCACCGCGAGCTGCACGCTGATCCACAAGGAGTGCATGAAGGGGCCGTATTCGATGGCGCGCACATACCAGCGCAGCGACCAGCTTTCGACGGGGAAGCGGATGAAACTGCCTTCCGAGAAGGAGACCACGACCACAAGCACGATCGGCAACATCACGATGGCCAAAAGCACCACGGAATATGCGCCGAGCGCGAGGCTGCTCCATTCGCGGCGTCCTGAACTGCGCTGCGCCATCAGATGCCCCTTCCCTTGCCGAACCGAGACTGTGCCCACAGGCCGATGAGGGCGATGACGAGCAGAACATTGCCCATGGCGCCCGCGAAGGAAGTGTCCTGCGTCAGGTTGAACTGCTGGTAGATCATCAAGGGCAGCGTTCGAACCGAATTGTTTCCGAGCAGAAGGGCAGCGACAAAATTGCCGTTCGTCAGCACGAAGACGAGGATCGATCCCGTGATCACGCCTTCTATGCTCAGCGGAAGCGTGACGTGCCAGAAGGCCTTGATCTTACTCGCACCCAGCGCGCGCGCCGCTTCCTCGAGCGAACGCGGGATGGCTTGCAGGACGGAGGAGATCGACAACACCATGAACGGAAGAAGGATGTGGATCAGCGCCACATAGACGGACACCGGATGGTTGGCGAGGTTGATCGGACGTTCCAGCAGACCTCCATCGACGAGCAACGTGTTCAGGAAACCTCGATTGGCGAAGATCACCCGCCAGCCAAAGGCCCGCATCACGACCGAGGTCAGCAGCGGTGCGATCAGGCAGAACAGGATAAGCCCCTTCCAGCGCCCGGCCTTGCGCACCATGAAGTAGGCAAGCGGATAACCGAGCGCGATGCAGGCCAGCGTCACGACGACTGCGACGACGATCGTCTCCTGAAGCACCCCGAAATAGAACGGGTCGGTGACGAGGACCGTGTAGTTCTCCAGGACCCCTCGTTGGCTGGCGCGGCCCGGTGCGCTGCCGCCGATGCTGCGCCAGATGTTGGCGACCAGCGGGGCGATGAAGAACAGCACGAGGAAGACGGCTGCCGGAGCGATCCACCAGAGACGCGCGACACGGAAGCGCCGCAGGGCGCGGTGGGGCTCGACGCGAACGGGCTCCGCCGCACTCACGGCAAAGTCTCGCGCAGGACGACAGGAGCCTGCGTCCAGTCGATACCGACGACCCCGTCTGCATCGATCGGATGGGCGTGCTGGCTGTAGACGATGATAGGGCGGTCGCGCTGCCCGGCATCGAGTTCGTAGGTGTACTGGCTGCCGCGAAACACGACGTCGCGGACCCGGGCCTCGAGCTTTCCCTTCCCCTGTGGCTTGATGAGAAGGCGCTCCGGCCGAAAGACCAGGATCGCGGGTCCGTCGGGCTCGTCGCACGATACAGCCAGCTTAGCGCTTTCGCTCGACCGGAAGGTACCGCCGCGGATTTCGCCGGCGAAGAGATTGCTGGTTCCGAGGAACTCCGACACGAAGACCGAACTCGGCCGGTCGTAGATCGCTTTGGGCTCTCCGATCTGCATGATCGCACCGGCGTTCATCACCGCGACGCGGTCGCTCATGGTCAGGGCTTCTTCCTGATCATGGGTGACCAGGATCGACGTGATGCCGAAGCGGCGCTGGAGCTGACGGAGCTCGAACTGCATCTCCTCGCGAAGCTTGCGATCGAGCGCCCCCAGCGGCTCATCGAGAAGAAGGACGGACGGGTTCACCACAAGGGAGCGAGCCAGTGCGATGCGCTGTTGTTGACCGCCCGAAAGCTGTCCGATGGAGCGTTCTGCGAAGGCGCCCATACGCACCATGTCGAGCGCTGCGCTGACACGGCTTTGAGCCTCCGCCTTCGCCACCTTGCGCATCTTCAACCCGAAGCCGACATTCTCCGCCACGCTCATATGCGGAAACAACGCGTAGTTCTGAAACATCAGACCGATATCGCGCATGTTCGGCGACAAAGCGGTCACGTCACGATCTCCGATGAGAACACGTCCTCGATCCGGGGGCTCGAAGCCGGCGACGATACGAAGCGTCGTGGTCTTGCCGCAGCCGGAGGGGCCGAGCAACGCGATCAGTTCTCCCGGCTCCACCTGCAACTGCATGGGCTGCAGCGCGACGATTGCGCCGTATGTCTTGCTGATGTTGTCGAGCTTGAGCGAGGCGGTCTTCGTCATCACGTACCCATTGTCCGGGTGGATCGGCGATAATCAATCGCGTCGAGCAGCTGGTAGTAACTGCCGAGCGCGAACATGAACCATGGATTGCCGCGATAAAGCGCGTGGCGCGGCAGAGGGCGCGAATCGTAGGCGCAGACGGGATCCGCGCGCCGCTCGCGAATTTTCACCCCAAGTCGGCTGCCCAGCCAAGACATCATCGCAACGCCGCTGCCGTTGCAGCCGAACACGAAATAGACGCCGTCCCGCCCGCCGATATGCGGCATGAAGTCGAGCGTCATCGAGACGTTCCCGCCCCAGCTATGGGTGATCTTTGCCTCGGTGAGCTGTGGATAGCGGCGTGTCATCAATCGATGCAGCAGGCGCGCTGTCGTATCGGGACGTGTCGGGACGAAGCGTGCTCGTCCCCCGAAAACCAGCCGGCGACCGTCGCCAGAGAGCCGATAGTGATTGACCACACGGCGCGTTTCGGAGACAGCGCGGTCGTGACGGATGACCGAGCGCAGGAGATCCTCCGGCAGCGGCTCCGTCGCGATCATGTGGCTGGAGACCGGGACCACACTCCGGGACAATGGGGCGTCGAGTTCGCCGACCGAGCCGTTGGTCGCCAGGACGAGTTCGCCGCACCGAATATCACCGCGCGTCGTATGGACCAGGAAGCTGCCGTTGACGGGCTCGACGCCCTGAACCTTGATCCCGCCCCAGCAGCGCACACCGCGCTCGAGTGCGCGCCGCAGAAGACCGCCGTAAAGCGCGGCCGGGTTGAGGTGCCCCGCATGGCGGATGAACGCGGCGCCCTGGTAGATCGACGTTCCGAGTTCCTCTCTCAGTTGCTCGCGCGTCAGCATCACGGCATCGGAGTCGGTCAGTGCATTGAGTTGCGGCAAGCGCGACTGCCACCCAGCGAAGTGCTCCGGCGCCCACAGGGCGGTCAGTCGCCCATTCATCTTCAGCTCACAGTCGATCGCCTCCTCCGCGATGACGTTGCGCAGCCACTGGAAGGCCCGCGAGGCATCGCCAAGCCGGTCCTCCAACAACTGGCGCCCCTCCGGCGTCGGGTCGCCGGAGGAGGCCTGTGCAGCCTTCTTCTGGACATTAACCCCGCCCGTCACCTGTCCACCCGAACGGCTCGAGGCGCCGCCACCCAGCTCGGCTGCATCGAGCACCACGACGTCACGTCCGTCCTCGGCGATCTCTGCGGCGCAGCAGACACCGGCATAGCCGCCGCCCACGACGAGCACGTCGACTGTAGCGGGAAGCTCGTCCGCGCGGCCGGTGTCCGGCGTGTAGGCGTCCCACCAGTACGGTCTTGCAACGTAGTCGGACGAAAGGATCGATGGCGTCATTGCGCGGCTCCCCGCGGCAGCTTCAAGAATTTGGTAGTGTTCAGTCAGCGATGCCGATCTCTTCGCGCATCTTCAGCCACCACCCGTAGGACGGCGGCCACATCGACCAGGGATCGTCGATCCCGAGCGCACGGGCGGCATTCAAAGCCCAATGGGGATCAACGAGCGCTTCGCGCCCGATGGCGATGAGATCCGATTTGCGGGCCTGAAGGATCGCCTCCGCCTGCGGCCCATCGACGATCACGCCGACCGCCATGGTCGCAATATCCGCCTCACGGCGAATCCGTTCGGCGTAAGGCGTCTGATGTCCCTTGCGAAGCGGCTGACGCTTGAGCAGGAAATCCGTGCCCGAGCTGGCGGAGCGAATGCCGCCTGACGAGCAGTCGATCATGTCGACGCCCCGCGCCTTCAACGCCTTGGCGAGCACGATAGAGTCCTCAAGGGACCATCCGTCCTTACGCTCGTCGAGATCGGGCCGCCAGTCGACGCAGGAAATCCGGAAGATTAGCGGCTTGTCCTTCGGCCAGAAGCGCCGCAACTCCTCGGCGATCTCCAGCGCCAGTCGCATTCGCCCTTCCAAGGAGTCGCCGTAGGCGTCGGTCCGATCGTTGTTCACAGGCGAAAGGAAGGAGTGAATGAGGTAGCCGTGGGCCGCGTGAATGTCGAGAACGTCGAACCCGGCCTCGTCGGCACGCCTCGCGCCTTGACCATAGGCAGCGACGATCTCGCGGATATCCTCAAGCGTGGCGGCACGAGGCTCGTGCCAATTATCGAGCGTCTTGCCCGAGGAGGCGGCAATGGGCTGCCAGGCGGCCTCGCCACGTGCACTCTCGACCGCGCCAAGCGGACCGCGGCCCTCCCAAGGTCTCTGACGGGACGCCTTCGGTCCGGCATGGTGCAACTGAGCCGCTGCGAGCGTCCCCTGACCGTGCAGGAAGTCGACGAGCCGCCTTAGGGGAGCGACATGTCCGTCCTCCCAGATGCCGCAGTCCCCGTAGGTGTTGCGACCGCGCGCCTCCACCATCAGTGCTTCGGTCATCACCGTGCCGAAGCCGCCTGTCGCGAAGCGGGCGAGATGCTGGAAGTGCCAGTCGTTCAGCTTGCCGTCCTGGTCGGCGACATACATCTGCATCGGTGCGACGACGAGCCGATTGGGGAACGTCACGCCCGCCAGGCGGTAGGGCGAGAAGAGAAGTGGCCGGCCCTCCGCGGCCGTGCGGCTCGCGCGGTGCGGTGCGGTAGCGGTGCTCATGCTGCGTCTCGCTTATCGGACTGACGGTCATCGATGACGGGGAGGTCGACGAAGCGCTCTTGCAGTTCGCCGTAGGCACGGAGGATCGACTGCGGTGTCGAAGTCGTCGCGTCCTCGCTCACCGCCTTGAACAGACGATGCTTCACGAAATGGCGCCAGTTGATCGGAACGGCTTCCATGATCCGCGTCATCGCGACATAATTCTCACGGGTCCAGCATGCCTCGAAAGCCGTACGGTTCGGTCCGTAATCGAAGTGGCCGCCAATTTTTGCTCGATCGGCTCGCAACGCGGCGGTTTCGGTTTCGTCGATCCGTCCTTCGCGGATGGCGACGCCGTACGCGGTTCGCGCCTTCTCGGCGGAGACGAAGCCGCTTTCGACGTCCTCTAGCACCTCACTCACCGGACGGTCGAAGGGATGTCCATAACCGCCCCCCGCAGGCCCCTGGCTGCGGATCACGTCGCCGGGCTCGCACGGGACGATGTCCGTGTTGCCAAGTTCCAACGCGGTGTCGCTTCCCGGATTTCGGGTAAAGCGGGCGTTCGCGCCTGCCTTTCCACCAAGGACGCCCCATGCCGCCAGCGTGGCGCGGTTGCGGTTGCGGGCGGTAACCATGGCTTCCGGCGTGCGCATGCGGAACTCCATCACCGCTGCGTTGCCACCCCGCCAGCGCCCTGCTCCCCCCGTATCCGGGACGAGTCCGTAGCGGATGATGTCGATCGGCACCTCGGCCTCGTTGATCTCGACCGGCGTGTTCTTCAGGAAAGCCGAGTTCGCACCGCAGCCCTCTTGGCCATCGGCACCGGGACCGCCGCCGGCGCCTCCGCCCACAGGGCCGATCGAGGCGATGATGCGGCGGCCGTCGCTGGCGACGGCACGAACGTTCAGAAGGCTCGAGCCTCCCGCGGGGCAAGCCGGCAGACGGTCTGGGGCGGCTTGCGAGAAAAGGCCGAAGAACGCTGCCTGCGTCACGGCGCTCGTCAGGCTTCGCATGCCGACGGCGGCCGGTGACACCGGGTTGACGATCGTGCCGAGTGGCAGTGTACCCGTCAGGATCCGCACCGTACCTGCGTTCAGGAGAGCGTCGGGCCGCAGCGTATGGAGGCTGTAGATCAAACCCACCGTGATCAGCGAATGCCTGACATTTCCGCCGGTAGGCATGTTCAGCGACGAGACGACCTGGGGATCGCTCCCGGTGAAGTCGAGATCGACATCCGAGCCCGAGATGGTCATGGCGATGTTGATCCGACAGGGAACGCCGTCGACGCTGTCTTCATCGGCGAACTCAGAGAATTCGTACCGCCCGTCGGGGATCGACTGAACGATCTGCCGGGCCTGCGATTCCGCATAGTCCAGCAGCTGCTGGCTGCCGGCCATGAAATCGTCGATGCCGAAGCGATCGATGATCTCCTGCACCTTGCGCTCTCCGGTGGAAAGGCAGGCCAACTGAGCGCCGAGATCGCCGCGGTTTTGCACGGGAGAGCGCACGTTCAGCTCGATCATCTCGACCAAACGTTCGTCGAGGACGCCGTCACGCATGATGCGGATGGGCGGGAAGCGGATCCCCTCCTGCTGGACCTCGGTCAGCGTCCGCGAAAGCGAGGCCGGCACCGCCCCGCCCATATCTGTGTTGTGCACGTGGTTGCCGACGAAGCAGACGAGACGACCGTCACGGAACACCGGCATCCAGACATGGACGTCCGGCGTATGGGTGGCCACGAAGCCGCTGTAGGGGTCGTTCACCGCGTAGACGTCGCCGGGGCGGTAATCGTCGATCATCGCGATCACCGGTCCGTAGTCGAGCCCGGTATACCAGGTCGCGCCCGTCGTCACCGGTGAGGCGAAGGTGAGCCCCTGCGGCGTCATCAACTGGCAGGAGAAGTCCTCCGTTTCCTTGACGAATGTCGAGTAGGCCGTGCGCATCATGGTGAAGCCCATCGCCTCGGCCGCGGCGGCACAGTAGTTCGCCAAAATCTGCAGCCGGGATTTGCTGATCATGATGCGAGCTCCCTTGCGACACGCAGATTGCCGTTTCGATCGACCCGACAGACATATTGCGCCGGGATGACCGTGGTTGTGTCGTCCTGCGCGACGATCGCCGGACCCTGGAAGTGGTGACCTGGCGCCAGCGCTGCGCGATGGAACAGGGACGCCTCGCGCCAAACGCCGCCCATGAAGACCTGCACCCGGTTTGCCGGCTCTGCATGCGCGTCCACGACGTCCTGCTCTTCGAACGACGGCTTTTCGCCCGCCGCCGTGATGACGAGCTTCAACGAGATCAACTGAAGGGGCGCCGCGGTGTTCTTGTGTCCGTACATCCGCTCGTGTTCGGCATGAAACGCCGTCGAGAATGCCGCAACGTCACCGGCCAACGCAGCGTCGAGATCGACAGGGACGTCAAGTTCGTAGGACTGGCCCTTGTAGCGCATGTCAGCGCTCACGGTGACGGCTGCCTGTCCGGCAAAACCCTGTTCATCGAGGAGCCATTCCTCCGCCGCTCCCTTCAGCCTCGCATATTCGTTCGCAATCAGCGGACCGTCGTCGTCCTGGAGGTCCAAATAGACCGTCGAGAGGAAGTCGCTCTTAAGGTCCGCGATGAGACCTCCGAGCGCCGAGAGAACGCCCGGCGTCAGCGGAATGACGGTTTCTTTTACGCCGAGCTCCTGCGCTAGATGGCAGCCGAGCATTGGGCCTGCGCCCCCGAAAGCGAGGATCGAGAACTCGCTGATGTCGATACCGTATTTCGAGATCAGCGCGCTGACTTCGGTGTACATGCCGGAGATAGCAACATTCAGGATGGCTTCAGCCGTCTCCTCCACGCTCTCGCCCAGACGGTCCGACAGCTTGGCGATCGCCCTGCGCGAGGCCTCGACGTCGACATCGACGGCGCTGTAGCCGAGCGGGGCGTGGCCAAGAAGGCCCGTCGCCGCCATGGCGTCGGTGATCGTCGGCCTATCGCCGCCGCGTCCGTAGCAGGCGGGGCCCGGGCGCGAGCCGGCGCTTTCCGGCCCGACCTTCAGGACGCCCAGATCATCGACCCAAGCGATCGAGCCACCGCCCTCGCCGACTGAGGACACGGAGACGGACGGAATGTGGATGTTGAAGTCGCCGATCAGTTCGCCGGTGCCGTAGCGTGGTTCGCCATCGCTGATCACTGAGATGTCCGCACTGGTGCCGCCGATGTCGAGGCTGAGCGCGTTGGCGATTCCGCATGTCTTGGCCAGATGTGCGGCGCCGATGACGCCCGAGGCGGTGCCCGAGAGGATCATCTGCACGCAGTCGCGTTTGCCTTGCTCAGCCGACATCACGCCGCCGTTCGACTTCGTCAGCCGCGGCTCGCAATCAACGCCCGCCCGTTTCAGAGCGGCCTGCAGCGAACCGAGATAGTGCGCCACGCGAGGCTGCACATACCCGCCGATCACCGAGGTGATGGTGCGTTCGTACTCGCGGATGATCGGCCACGTCTGGCTGGAGCAGTTGACGAAAACCCCTGGCCACAGAGCCTCGATGCGCTCGCGTACGGCAAGTTCGTGGGCCGGATTGCGATAGGCATGCAGTAGGGACACGACGATGCCCTCGGCGCCCTTGGCACGAGCCGCCTCCACGGCTGCGACGATCGAAGCGTCGTCGAGCGGTTCGCGTTCGCTGCCATCCGCGTTCAGCCGGCCAACGATGCCGAACACCATCGAACGGCGCACGAGCGGCGCCGGGCGCTTCGACAGAAGGCTATACATGTCGGGTCCCTTCAGCCGCGCCAGTTCGAGGACGTCCTCGAAATTGCGCGTCGTGAAGAGCGCGAGCTTGAGGCCCCGACGCTGGATCACCGTATTGATGCCCACGGTGGTCCCATGGGTGAAGTATGTGATGTCCGCCGGTTGGATGCCGTAACGCTCGCCGAGCAGACGAATGCCCTCTATGACCTCGGCGCCGGGCTCATCCGGTCGGGAGAAGGTCTTCATGCTGGAAATCTTGCCGGTTTCCTCATGAAACACAGCAAAGTCGGTGAAAGAGCCACCGATGTCGACGCCGACCCGATATCCCATCGTCAGTTCCGAATTGTTGGAAGAAGAGATGGGGCGGCAAAGCCGCCCCGAACCGGTCAATCGACCTCGCGGTTCCAGCGCTCGACCCACGACGCCAAATTGGCGGCGGCATCCTCGAAGGGTGGGAACACCAGGCCCTCATGGTCAGGCATGTAGGCCTGGAGGTCGCCCGGCACCGTGGCATTCTCGTTGCCGACGCCGTAGAGAATGTTGGCCGCGAAGCACGATTGCTGCTCCTCCTGCAGCATGAAGTCGATGAACTCGTAGCCGAGTTCGCGCCCGTTCTTCACCTTCTGGACCCACGTCAGTGCGGGCACCATGCCGGGCTCGGGGCCGTAGAAGTCGAACTCGTCGTTCCCATCGCGAATAAAGGCCCAGGCACGACCGTCCCAGTAGACCGCGATGTCCGCCTCGCCACTGCCCATCATCGGGATGACGTCGCTGGAACTGTTCCAGACGACCAGATTGCCGCTATCGCGCATTTCGGCCAGTTTCTCGAAAGCCGGATCGACATTGTCGATGTCGCCACCGAGCTGCGTCGACCAGTACCAGACGGTCGTCAGCATCGCGCTGATGCCGTTGTTGACGCCGGGGATCGCCAACGTCCATCGACCCTCGATCGTCCCGTCGATGAGCTCGTTCCAGCTTGCGGGCGGCTCATCAATGACGTCCTTGTTATAAAGGACCCCCATCGTGCCGTAATTGTGCACTGCGCCGTTATCACCCGTCAGTTCGCGAAAGCGAGGCAGGATCTGGTCGAGCGCCGGCACCTGTTCGGTTGTCAGATGTTCCACCAAGCCGCGCTCCACGGCGTCGAAGGCCGCATCGCTTGATATCAGGAGAACGTCGATCGGCGGGTTGGAGGGCGTCGCCGAAATCTGATTTAACCATTGGGCCGATCCGCCGAGCTGGACTGCAACCTGTTTCCCGGTCGCTGCCTGGAAAGGTTCGATCGTGCACTTTCGCAACGACTCCTCCCAGATGCCGCCGAAGGCAGTCACGGTCAGGTCTTGCGAGGCTGCCGGAGCGGCTGCTCCAAGCACGACAGCGACAGAAATGGCGTAGTGTCTCATCCGTTACCCCTTTTTTCCGGGCACAATTCTACCCACGGCCGAGCGAGCGAGGCTCGACCGGTGCTTCCCTAAAAAGGAAGCGGACCAGAACTTCATGCGACAACACGATGACGCTAGCAGAACCAGCGCCGCCGACTACGCGATATCAGATATTCGGCATCTGCAAGCCGGTTGTGCTGCGGCAGGGCGAGGCTGGGAGACGATCGCTCTGACGGTAGCTTTCGAGGCGATACCCTGCCAGTTGGTGGCAAGGATGGGCGAAGCTATTGCTGCCTGTTTCGGCCAATCAGATAGCTTGGTCTGCTTGACGCATACTCAAAACTTACGGGACGTGGTGTCGGCGGGTCGTCGGCTCCGAAGCAAGCCCAGTTACTTATTGCGCATTTAATCACCCAAGCGCGGCGCTCGTCGGGTCGTAGGCGTAGACCCAAGCCGGGTCCTCGGGCTCCTTCAGCCACGTGTTAGCGTTGGAGATCGTCTGTACCTTTGTGGCGCGCTCGCGCCGCGTCGCCTCATAGAGCTTGAAGGCAGGCGTGTAGTCCGAAAGCCCGGTTTCGGATAGGCAGCGCGCCAGCACCGCCGCATCCTCGATCGCCATGCACGCGCCCTGCGCCATGTGCGGGCGCATCGGGTGGCAGGCATCACCGAGAAGGCAAAGGCGCCCCTGGCTCCACAGATTGAGTGGGTCGCGGTTGAGGAACGGCCATTTGGTGACGTGATCCGTCGCGTCGATGAGAGCCTGCACGATCGGGTGCGAGGAATTGAAGATCGCTTCCATCTCCTCGCGCGAAGAGTCTACGAAGGCCGATTCGTGCTCCCAGCCGTCCACCGGCACGCCGGTCACGTAGTAGTATTCCGAGCCGTCGCCCTTAGTGGCGTAGGCCATAATGTGGCGTGAAGCTTCCCACCACCATTTAACGCAGGCCTCGAATTCGAGGCCCGAGGCGCGCAGGCGATCGACATTGACGAGCGCGCGATGCCCGACCCAGCCGGAGAAGGTCGGCCGCTCGACGCCGAGAAGCTTCTCGCGGATGACCGAGTTGATGCCGTCTGCGCCAACCACGAGACCTGCGGCGACCTTGCGGCCGTTCTCGAAGGTCAAGAGCACATGGTCCTCGCGCTCCTCGATCTCCTGCAGCCGATGGCCGAAATGCACGCGCTCGGACGGCAGCGCCTCGACCTGGATCGCATGCATGTCGCCGCGATGGATGGTGATGTAGGGTGCGCCGTATTCCTTCAGCGCGTAGTCGCCGAGGCGGATCTTCGACATGTAGTCGCCGGTCGTGCCGTCGCGCGAGAACCAGAAGTCGGGATGCGAGCCGATGCCGCTTAGGCGATCCTCCAGCCCGATCTGGCGGAAGATCTTCATCACGTTCGGCCCGACATGGATGCCCGCGCCCAGCCGCGTGAACTCGGGCGCCTGCTCGAACACATGCGCCTCGAACCCGGCGTCGTCCAGAAGCGCCATGGCGGCCGCACCGCCGAGCCCGGCGCCAATGACCGCAATATCCACCCGATCAACGTTTTCCAAAGCCTGAGCCTTTCCTAATTTCATGTGTATACTAACAATTTTGTCCGCACTGTAAAGCGCGTCGCCATGAGGTTCATGTCACCGCGAGGCGCCATATCGAGCCCGCACATAATCCGCGAGGTCGTCGATCTGGCGCTCCGTCAGCTCCAACGCGAAGGCCGGCATATCGCGCGTCGAAAGCGAGAGCGGCGCGCGGATGCCTTCGCGGATCGCGGTACGCACAGGCTCGGGCGATGCTGCGCGAATGGCGGGCGAACGCGACAGCGGGATGCGCGCGGCCGTCGCGAGATCTGTGACGACAGGCTCGTGGCAGACGGCGCAAGCGGTCTCGAACAAGCGGTGCGTCGCATCGGGCGCCGAGACGTTATATGCCCGAGCCGGCTCGGGGACGGGGTCGGCTCCCGCCGGCACCTGTGGAGTCAGCGAGGCGAGATAGGTCGCCATCGCCGCGATGTCGGCGTCGGGCAGAGCCTGGAGATTGTCCACGACGTCGGCCATCGGCCCGGACGCCGCGCCGAGGCCGTCCGCAAAACCGGTGCGCAGATACTCGAAGTAGCGTTCCTCGCTCCAGCCGAAGGTGGACGCGCCCTCCCCGGCGATCGGCGGGGCGTACCATCCCTTCACTGTCGCGCCGGACAGGGCCGCCTCGCCGCCCTTCTCAGCGCCCAGCGCGTTGCGCGGCGTGTGGCAGGCGCTGCAATGGCCCGTCGTCTCGACGAGGATACGGCCCTGGTTCCACGCCTCGCCCTTCGCGGGCTCCGGCTCAAGCGGCGTCGCGTCATGAAACATCATGTTCCACAGCGCGTTCACGGGCCGCAGATTGGCCGGGAAGACGAGTTGCGACGGCTGCGCCTCCTGGCGAACCGGCTCGAGCGTCTGGAGATAGGCGTAGAGCGCGAAGAGGTCTTCGCCCTCCATCCGGGCGAAGGAGGTGTAGGGGAAGGCCGGATAGAGGTTCGTCCCGTCGCGGCTGATACCCTGGCGCATGGCGCGCTCGAAGGCGGTGAAGCTCCAGCGGCCGAGGCCCGTTTCGGGGTCCGGGGTGATGTTGGTCGTGTAGATCGTGCCGAAGGGCGTCTCGACCGGCAGCCCGCCCGCATTGGCAGCCCCGCCCGGCGCGGTGTGGCAGTCCGCGCAATTGCCCGTGGCGAAGACCTGCCGGCCGCGCTCAAGAAGTTCGGGCGAGAAGCTCGAGGCGCCCGGTGCCGGCGTCGGCGGGATCGAACGGTGGATCGGCAGACCGACCGCCGCGACGGTGAGCGTGCCGCACAGTGCGGCGGCGGCCGCCAGCCCCCTGGAGCCCATCCGCTCGCGCCAGCCTTTCGTCTTCGCCGCAGCCGAGCCCGCATGCGCACCGGAAACGGCGGTCGGCCCCTTCTCTTCCTGCAGCGCGCGGCGCAGGCTTTCGGGCGTGAATGGCACCTCGCGCAGGCGAATGCCGGTGGCATCGAAGATGGCGTTGGCGATTGCGGCGGCGGACGGCACGGCCGCGCTCTCGCCGACGCCGAGCGCTGCGTCTCCCGGCCGCTCCACCAGCATGGTCTCGATATGCGGCGTCTCCGGGAAGGTCTGGATCGGATAGCTCGCCCAGCTCTGCGGAGAGCCGGTGCGGGTGATCTCGTCGAACGTGACCTTCTCGGTCAAAACGCGGCTCGCCGTCTGGTTGACGTTGCCGTGGATCTGGTGCCGCACGCCGTCCGGATTGATGACGAGGCCCTGGTCCTGGCCGACGAAGACGCGCGTCAGGTTCACTTCGCCGCTGTCGAGATCGACCGTGACGTCGCAGACCCAGGCAGCGGCGGCTGCGGCCGTGCCCGGAAACGTGCCGTGGACATAGGTGGCGAAGGCGAAACCCTGCCCGTAGGCCATGCGCCCGTCGCGCCGACGGCGCGGCCCGGTGCGCTCCTCCCATCCGCCTTTCTCGGCCGTCTGACGGATGAGATCGGCTGTGTTCTCGTCGTCGATATGGCGCAGGCGGAAGATGACGGGATCCTCGCCCGCCTCCGCTGCCAGCTCGTCGACGAAGCTCTCATGCGCGAAGGTGTTGGGCAGGGCCGAGACGCCGCGCATCCAGGAGGCGCGCACGATCGGCGCCATGTCGTGCACGGTGATCGCCTTGTGGGCGATGCGATAGGGCGGGATGATCGTGCGGTCGCCCATGTCGGTCGGGCGCGGCTCGGGCGTGATGCGCCCGGTGAGAAGAAGCGACAGGTTCGGTCCGCGATTGGACGGATACCAGGTGTCGAGGCTGTAGGCGTGGAAGCGGCCGTCCTTCAGCCCGCCCTCGACGTCCATCACCTGCGCCGCTCCGCGCGGCTCCCACAGATGCTCCTGCGCCCTTGTCAGTTGCACGCGCACGGGGCGCCCAACGGCGCGCGACAGGATCAAGGCATCGCCACAGACGTCGTCGGCGCAGTTGCGACCGTAGCAGCCCGCCGCCTGATAGCGGCGCACTTCGATGCGCTCGGGCTTGAGGCCGCAGAGAGTGGCGAGGTCGCCGCGCAGCATGTGCGGGTTCTGGCTGCCCGACCAGACGATGGCGCTCTCGCCCTGCCAGTGCGCGATCGCGCAGGAAGGACCGATGGAGCCGTGGAGCTGGTACGGCCAGAGATAAGTGCGCACGAAGCGCTTGTCGCACTGCGCGATGCCGGCCGAAAAATCGCCCGTTTCATCGAGCCGGCGCGGCGTCGAGGGCTGCGCGCGGATCGCCTCGGCAAGGTTCGTCAGGTCCGGCAAGTCGGGCGGCAGATGCCAGTCGACCGGCAGCGCCTCGGCAATGCGTTGCGCCTGGTCGGCGCGCTGCGCGACGACGCCGAGGAAATCGCCCTCGCGCACCACCGCGATGAAGCCGTCCATCGCCTCGACGGCCGCCAGATCGTAGCCGATGAGACTGCGGCCGATGAATTCGCCGCTGTCGCGGCCCTCATAAGGCGGCCGGATGACGTGGCCGTGCACCATGTCGGCCACGTCCACGTCGTGGATATATCGATGGGTGCCCGTCACCTTGGCGGGCAGGTCGACGCGCGGGACGCTGCGCCCGACGATCGAATAGGCGCGAGGGTCCTTCACCACCGCCTGAAGGTCGAGCGCGAGGAAAGCCGCCTCGTCGTCGAGAAGGTCGGCATAGTCCAGTTCGGTACCGGCATGGCCGACGCGCCCGTCCCGCAGGGCGATCTCCTCCACCGGCGCGTTCAGCCGCAGCGAGGCGCGGGTTGCCAGTTCGGCCCGCAGTTGCGCGGCCGCCAGCCTCAGCGGCACGGCGGCGATCTGGATCGTCTCGGAGGCGATGGTCGGTCCCTGATCCGGCGTGCGAGCCGTGTCGCCCAGCACCAAGCGGACCCGGTCGACGGGAAGGTCCAGTTCCTCGGCGGCGATCTGCGCCAGCGCCGTCTGGATGCCGGTGCCCAGATCCACGTGGCCGTTGAAGGCGGTGACGATGCCGCTCGCCTCGAATGTAAGGAGCGTATCGCGGCGCGCGGGCGTCTCGCGATAGACTGAAATGGAGCCGGAGCGCGGGGTCGTCGTCATGTGGCGACTCCGCCTGCCTGACGAGCCGCCGTGAGGCTTGCGGCCCGCCGCACTGATTCAAGGATTTCCTGATGCGTGCCGCAGCGGCAGAGATTGTGGCGCAGGGCGCTGCGGATTTCTGTGTCGCTCGGAGCGGGATTGGCGCGCAAAAGCGCCACCGTCGTCATAATCATTCCGTTGAGGCAATAACCGCACTGCGCGCCCTGCGCGTCGATGAAGCCCTGCTGCACCGGGTGGAGCACGCCTCGCTCGTCATCCGCGAGCCCTTCGAGCGTGACGATCTCGCTGCCGTCGGCCTTGGCCGCGCGCAGGACACAGCTTCTGGCCGGCGCGCCGTCGACCAGCACCGTGCAGCTTCCGCACTGGGCGAGGCCGCAGCCGTATTTCGGGCCCTTGATAGCGAAGTCGGCGCGCAGGACGTCGAGAAGCGAACGCTCGACATCGACGGTTTCAGTGCGCTCCTTGCCGTTCAGGCAGAACCTCACAGACCTTTGCGTCTCCCGCCTCATCGCGACCACGCTCGTTCAGTCGGATGCATACTAACGGCTTGTCTCCCCAGGGCTCGGCTTATAAGCGATTGGACCCGGCCCCAGGCGGCGCTTCCCGGTAGCGGGCGATTGCGCCCGGGGGCCGATACGACGCGGGATAGGTATCGGAGCATTCGATGGGCGATCAGGTGAAGCCATCCGACTATGTTCTCGACGAGCAGGTCGGCTTCCTCCTGCGCAAGGCCTATCAGCGTCACATGACCCTGTTCTCGCGCGCGGCGGGAGCAACGCTGACCGCCACGCAGTTCTCGACGCTCTTCCGTCTCTACAGCGAGCCCGGCCCGATTTCGCAGAACTCGCTCGGCCGCCTTGTCGCGATGGATGCCGCAACGACGAAGGGCGTGGTGTCGCGGCTTGAAAGCCAGGGCCTCCTGACCACCGAGCGCGACAAGGTCGACCGTCGGCGCTACGTCCTGCGCTCGACCGAGAAGGGGCGCGCGCTGGTGCAGGCGACCATTCCCGTCGTCAAGGAGATCACCGAGGCGACCCTCGAACCGTTGAACGCGCGTGAGCGGCAAGTCTTCCTCAAACTTCTGGCCAAGCTGACATGAGTGGAGTTTTGCGGCGAAGAGCATAACCGTGTCGCTCTCATTCAGGTGGCTAGCCGGAGATAGGGCCTCGGTCCGCACCCACCGGATGCGGACCGTCGCGATCGTCGTCGAGCTCTTCGCTCAACCTGCGGCCGGCGCAACGGGCGCCGTGTGCCCCTCGTCCTTCTCGAGGACGGCGTTCGCCTCGCCCATGAAGGCACGCGCCGCGTCGGTGGAGGGCTTCGTCACGAGGCTGCCCGCGACGAACAGTAGCGCCGAGACCGGGAAGCCGAGGATGCCGGCGTTCAGGCCGAAGAGCGAGTTGCCCGTCATGTACATGGCCATCACGAAGATGCTGCCGCCGACGATGCTCGCCAGCGCGCCGGCCGCCGTTCCGCGCTCCCAGAAGAACGCGCCGATGATGGCCGGCACCATCACGACCAGCCCCGCCGATGCCGCAACGGAGAGGACGGCGATCAGGTTGAGCTGGAGAGCGGCGAAGCCGAGCGCGAGCAACGAAATCACCGGGATGACGAACTTGCCGATCTTCAGCTCGCGGGCGTCGTCGCGCTTTGCCAGATTGCCGTAGACGTCGCGCGCCACCATCGAGGCGAGCGTCAGGAGGATCGAGTCGATCGTCGAGACGGCCGCCGCGAGGATGCCGATCATCACGATGATGCCGAGGAGCGGCGGGACATATTCGGACGACAGGAGCGTCGAGGTCGCGAGATCCGGGTTCTCAAGGTCGGGGAAGGCGACGAAGGCCGAGAAGCCCCAGATCACCGACACCAGCGTGTAGACGAAACCGAAGGCGAGGAAGATCATCAGCATGCTGCGCAGCGCGCCAAGCGAGGCGGGCATGAAGAGACGCTGGCTCACCTGCGGGTTGGAGATGGCGAAGAAGAACCAGGGGATCGTCAGGCCGAGGAAAGTGGTGAAGCTGAACAGCCCCGGACCGGGCACGCTCAGCATGCGCGCATCGGCTTCCTCCACGGCGGCGAAGAGCCCCGAGAAGCCGCCGAGTTCGTAGACGACGAACCCGACGACGGCCACGCTCGCCACAATCATCAGGAGCGCCTGGACGCTGTCCGTCCACATCACCGAGCGGATGCCGGCGATGTAGGAGAAGGCGATCGCGAGGACCGTCGCAACGACGATGCCGAGCGCGAAGGAGATCGCCCCGCCGCTCATGCCCGACAGGAGATAGCCGACGCCCGCCAGCTGCACGGCCGAGTAGGGAATGAGGAACACGCAGCTCGCCACGGCCGCGGAGACGGCCACCCACTTGTTGCCGTAGCGAAAGCCCAGCATTTCGGAGGGCGTGACGAAGCCGTATTTCTTGCCCACAGCCCAGAAGCGCGGGCCGAAGATCGCCACCAGCGAGACGCCGGCGAAATAGATGATCTCGAAGCCGAGGGCGCCGACGCCCCCGCGATAGGTGAGGCCGGCAAGGCCCACCATCATGAAGGCCGAATAGGTGGTGGCCGAGTAGCTGAGCGCCGAGACGACGCCGCCCATCGTGCGGTCGCCGAGGAAATAGTCCGACATGGTGGTGGACTGGCCGGCCCGCGACAGGAAGGCCACGAGAAGCGAGATTGCGATATAGACGACGATGCCGATGATGATGAGGTTCGTGTTCATCGACCGTTCCCCCGCACGAAGCCGGCGGTGGCGACCGCATTGAGCGCGATGACAGCGAGGCCCGCGAGCGTCCAGAACAGGAACGCTCCCGCAAAGCCGGTCACGCCGCCCAGAAAGAGGTAGGGCACCGCGTAACAGGCGATGATTAGGAATGCCATTAGAACGAGACTGGTTTTTCGAGACATGGCGGGTCCTTCCGCGCGGGGGTGAGAGGGTCATTTCGGAATGCACGTCTCCGGTCGCCGGCGGATGTGCCGCCGGCGGCGTCTTCGTCATGCTGCGGACGGTCTTGCGGCCGGCCCGGATGTCGGTTGGGCGGGCGTCAGGCCCGCGCCGCCTCGCGCGCCCCCGCGACCTGGCCAAGCCATGCGAGGACATCGGCGCTGTCGGTCACGTCGGCGTATTTCTGCTGCATGTCGTAGAGGTTCGCCTCGTGCGGCGCCGACGCGCGGTCGGCGCAGCAATCGGCAGGAACCAAAACGTTGAAACCGCACTGAACCGCGTCCACCACGCTGGCGCGCACGCAACCAGAGGTCGTCGCACCCGTAACGACGAGCGTATCGACCTTGGCCCCCGTCAGGAGCGCGGCAAGGTTGGTTCCGTGGAACGCGGATGCGCCGTGTTTGACGATCAGCGCGTCCTCGTCCTGCATGCCGGCGCGCGCATCGATCTCGATGAGGCGGGTTCCGACCATCAGCGCCGCCATGCCCTTCGCCTTTTTCAGCCAGGGCAGGCTGTCACGCTCGGCGGGCCGGTAGGCGATCGTCGTGTAGACGACCGGCATCCCCGCCCGCCGTGCAAAGTCGGTCAGTCGTCTCGTCGCCTCGATCTCGGCACCCATCTCGGCCGCCGTTGGATACTGCGTGTCCGTGAAGCCGTAGCTGAAATCGACGACCAGGACGGCCGGGCGCGATCCGCGCGGCACGTTGGCGCCGAAACCTGCCCGATCGTAGACGACCGCCTGAGACATCTTTCTTTCCCCGCTCCGTTGAGAGGCGGTCGGCCGAGCCGACCGCCGGATTCGCCATCGTCAAGCGCGCGCCATCTGCATCTCTTTCACGACGAGGTCGCCGTCGATCACGATCGGCTCGTCGTCCAGGAAGAGCGAGCAGCCACGCATCGGGATGTCGAGATGGCAGGCGGTGTCGTTCGGGCCGCCCAGCTCGTTGTTCGGGCCGGTGGAGAACATGACATTGCCGTAGAAGGAACGCGGCTCCATCCCCATGCCGCCCGGGAACTCGCCCGGCACCATGCCGTGCCACTTGGCAGCCGGATTCATCCCCCAGCCGATATGGCTCATGCCCATGCCGCGAGGATCGTTGAAGCCGGCCATGTAGGATTTGACCAGCTCGGCATCGAGCCCGCCGCGGATGTCGACCACCCAGCCCTTCTCGATCGTGTAGGTGATCGGATCGCGGACATACATGTTCTGCGGCAGGAGGATGTCGCCCTGCGCCACGACGATCTGACCGTCGACGCCATCGTCGTCGCCGCCGGTGAAGACGAAGCCCGAGGGCCAGTGATCCCAGCGGCCCGGCTGGTCGGTGCAGGCGTATTCGGCTACGGTCTCGTAGGTGTTGAGCTTGTAGGTCACATCGGTACCGTGCGGCGAGGTGATGCGCATCACCTTGGCCTTCGCAAGGTATTCGGCGCCGATCTCGACCTTCTCGCGCAGTTCCTTGGAGGGCAGCATACGCGCCAGAAGCTCTGGCGGCTCGACGGCCGTCAGGATGCGCGTGCCGGCGGCCTGGATGGCGAACTGCTCGGGGCTGAACAGCAGGAACACGCAGTCGATCAGCATGTCGCAGTTCTTCAGCGCCTCGACGGCCTCGGGCATGGCGGCAAGGCCCGTCTGGCCGACGGCCCAGGCGCCGACGATGGGCGGCGCGGGCAGACGCATGTGGTACATCCTGGCGCCGAGACGCTGGCCCGCTGCCATGAAGGCATCCGCATAGTCCATCCGGTCGCTGCCCTGCGTGAGAATCACGAGCTTCTCGCCCTCGTGGACGCCCGACATCTTGAGCTGATGCAGGCAGATCTCGGTGAAGCTGGCTTGATCCATGACAGTCGGTCCTTCTCTTGTGCTGCGCTCAGGTGGCTTTGAAATCGAGGACGGCCGCGAGGAAGCCCTCGAGGTCGTCCCAAGGGATCATGTGGCCGGCACCCTCCACCACGCGCACCTCGATCGCAGGCGCGCGTTCGCGGATCTCGGCGACGTCCTCCTCGCCGATCACCGGCGCGCCACCGGCGACCACGAGGCGCATGGGCAGCGAGAGATGCGGCAGGTCTTGATGAACGTCGTCGGTGTGGAAGCCACGAAAGGCGGTGTCGATGGCATCCAGCTGGCAGGTGTGGAGCCACTCGGCGCGCAGGGCGCGCTGGTCCTCGGTCCAGGTCGGGCAGAAGGCCTTCATGTCCTCGGCCGAGCAACCTTTCTGCGCGAGCAGGATCGAATCCTCGTACCACGGCCAGTTCGAGGGATATTGGCGCCGGCCCGGCCCGCTCACCGGCGGATCGACAAGCACGAGCCCGGCAAAGGCGTCCGGCGCGCCGCGCGCCGCACGGATGGCGATGCGCGCGCCCATCGAATGGCCGAGAACGATCGGCTTGCCGAGACCGGCGGCCTGCGCGACCGCCACTGCGTCGGCGGCCATCGCATCCAGCGAATAGTCGAGATCGCCTGCTTGGGTGAGACCGCGGCCGCGCACGTCGAGCACATGTACATCGAAGCGCTCGGCAAGACGCTCGGCGATGAAGCCCCAGGTCACCGCAGGCGAGGTGATCCCCGGCACCAGAAGCATCGCCGGCCCCTGCCCCGGATAATGGATCAGGTGCTGGCGGATGCCGTTGGCGCGGACGTTGTAGCCGCGCGCCATCAGTAGGCGCCCGAAAGGAGCGTGCCGCCGCCCGGAACGCGGGTCGGCAGATCCAGCGCGCGCAGCATCGACCACGTCGTCGCGATCGCGGCGGTCAGGACGGGCTTGCGGGTGCGCGCCTCGACAAGGGGAACGGCAGCGAGCGAGGGCATCTGCACGCACGCCGACAGCACGACCGCGTCGACGTCAGCCGTCTCGATCCCGTCGACGATGCCGGGCAGATTGGCTGGATCGTGAGCGGCGACGGCGAGATTGTCTGGGATCTCGAGCGCGCGCCAGTGGACGACCTCGATGCCCTCGTTGCCGATATAGTCGACGACCATCTGCGTCAGCGGCTTCATGTAGGGCGCGACGACCGCCACGCGCCTGGCGCCGATCGCCTTGATGCCCTCGCACAGCGCGCCGGCCGAGGAGACGACGGGCGCCGGATTGCCGTTGTCGACCGTCACCTGGTGCAGCCGCTCGGCCGAACGCGCGTGATAGCCGTGCCCCATCGACATGATCGCGACGAGGCATGCGTAGCCCATCACGTCGACCCTGGCGTCACTGAGCTCCAGCGCGCAGCGGTCGCTGTCGCGGTCCATCGCGGCCAGTTCCTCGGCCGTCACCTTCTTCATGCGCATGCGCGAGGAATGGAAAGTGAAGCGCTCCGGCGAGATGGTCTCGCGCAGGCGCAGCAGAGCGGGAATTTCGGTCTCCATCGTCACGTTGGAACTCGGAACGATCTGTCCAATCCGGATGGGGTGCATAGGACCTGTCCTTCATTCGTAAAAAAGAGAATTCCGTCCTGCCGCCGCTAAGCGGTAGGTGCGCTCCGCCCCGCCTTCACGCCGCGAGACACGACCACGAGAGGGACAGCGGCGAACAGAAAGCCAACGGTCGCGAATGCGTAGCTCGGCGTAAACATCAGCAGACCTCCGCCAAAGACGGCCACGCGAACCGGCGCCAGCAGCGGCTTGCGCAGGTACCCCTCCGCTCCGACTGCGACGAAGAACGTTCCAAGGCAGACGGTGGCGATCTGGATAAGCGTCTCCAGCTCGAACGCGGGCTCCAGGATGCTGGGCGCGTAGACGAACGCGAAGGGCATGACGAACGCGGCGATCGAAAGCTTGCAGGCGCTCAACGCGATCTTGATCGGGTTGCCGCCGGAGATCGCCGCCGCCGCATAGGCGGCCACGGCGACTGGCGGCGTCATCGCGGACAGGACCGCGAAATACATCAGGAACAGATGCGCGTTGAGCGTCGGAATGCCAAAGGTGTTGACCAGCGTCGGGCCGATGAGCACAGCAGCGAGCACGTAGGCGCTCGGCGTCGGCATGCCCAGCCCAAGCAGGATCGTCACCATTGCGCCGAGGAGGAGCCCCAGCATCATGCTGTCGCCCGCAAAGAGGAACGTGATGTAGCTGAACTTCATGGCGAGGCCAGTCATCGTGATGCCGCCGATCACGAGGCCCGCCGCGGCGCAGGCGCCGGTCACGCCGAGCATGCGAACGGTCGTCGTCGAAAGCGCTTCGAATATGCGTTGCGGGCCGAGCCTGTAACCCGGCCGAAGCCATGATGCGACGATGATCGAGGCTATGGCGAGGACGGCCGCGAAGGTGGGCGAGTAGCCCTGCATTAGAACGACGACCAGCACGGTGAGCGGGACGACGTAGATCCAGCCCTCGCGAAGGGTGCGTGCGACGGCGGGCACTTCATCTCGGCCGAGACCAGCGAGTTGCAGCCGCTCGGCGCGCAAATGCACCTGCAGCATGATGCATGCGTAATAGAGGATGGCGGGGATGATGGCTGCGAAGACGATCGTGACATAACTGATGCCAGTGTACTCGGCCATGATGAAGGCAGCCGAGCCCATGACGGGCGGCAGGATGCTTCCGCCGGTGGAGGCGGCCACTTCGACGGCGGCAGCGAGCGTCGGGTTGTATTTTAGGCGCTTCATCATCGGGATCGTGACGGACCCCGTGACGACGACATCGGCGGTCGGGCTTCCGGACATCGTGCCGAACAAAGCTGATGAGACGACGGCGACCTTGGCCGGGCCGCCCGGCGAACGACCGGTAAGCGCGGCAGCGACACGGAAGAAGAACTCGCCGCCACCCGCCGCTTCGAGGAAGGTCCCGAACATCACGAAGAGGAACACGTAGGTGGCTGCGACACGCACCGGCACGCCGAAGACACCGTCACCGGTGAAGACGTTGATATCGAGGAAGTGGTTGACGCTGATGTAGCCATGGCCGAGCGGCCCGGGGATGAGATGGCCGAACAGGTTGTAGGCCGTGAACGCCAGCACGATCAGAAGCAGGAACAGGCCAACCGTTCGCCGCGTGATCTCGAGCGTGAGGAAGATGATCGACGCCGCCGCGATGGTCTGGACGCTCGTCAGCGGAAGGAAAAGGCTGATCCGCGTGGCGATGACGTCGATGTTCGCCACGAAGTAGACAGCGGTCGCGAGCCCGATCGCCACCAGCGCCCAGTCGTACCAAGGGACCCGCGAGCGCGGCGCGCCTTCGCTGCCTCGGATGAGGAGGAAGGACGGCGGCAGCATCGCCGCCAGGAAGACGGCCGTTGCTGAAAGAGCGTCGACCCGCGCATAAGTGGTTTCCCACAGCACCCACAGCGCGACAGCAGCTGCGTAGACCTTGACGATGGTCGCCACGGGATCGGTAAGGTCCCGGCGACCGCCGACCGCGAACATGCTGTTGAAGAAGGCCATCATGGCAAACGCCTTTCGCGGGAATGCGGGAGTTCGCAGGGCCAGCCTAGAAGCGGACCCTGCTTGCCGTCAGAAGCTTCAGTTCGCGTAAGCTGCGAGCGCGCCCTCGTGATAGGCGACGCTCTTGCCCGACTGCATGATCTCCGGCGTAAGCGCCTGCATCGAGCTGTGGACCTGGGTGAGCTGGTCGATGTTTTCGACCAGCGAACGGGTAAGCGCCTCGACCTCGGCGGAGTCCATCGACTTAGGCACGATCAAGGCGGCCTGAGCGCTGAAAGTTGGCACGTCGGCGTCTTGCCATTCGTAGCTTCCCGCCGGGATCACCGAAGGCAGCGAACCATAGTTCTCCGCCATGTAGGCGACCACATCCTCGGGCACGGAGAGGAGGCGCAGGTCGACGCTCTCGGCGATGGAGCCGATCGAACCGGTGCCAATGAACATGGCGTTGGTCCACACGTCGCCACGTCCGTCCTTCATCAGCTCTTCGGCCGTCTGCGAGCCCTGATACTGAACCGAGCCGCCAGCACTCGACAGATCGTCGAAGGTGAGACCGGCCTGCTCGAGAGCGACTTCGGCGAGGATGCTCGGCAGGATGCCGCGGCGGTTGACGACGAGGTCGACGGGCTTGCCGACCATGTCCGCGATCGAGACAATTCCGTGCTGTTCGGCGAACTGCTCGTTCATCAGCCACTGCATCGGCGCCCAGTTGTAGAGGACGGCGACAAGTGCGAAATCATCCATCGGCACCGGGAACGGCTCATCTCCGTTGTTGGCGATCACCGCCTCGCCCATGTGGACGATGGCCATGTCGCAAGCGCCCTGGCTCATCTGAACGATGTTGGCGAAGCCGCCGCTGGAAGTCTGGTAGGTCACGGACGAGGACGGGTCCGTCTGCTTGACGGCTGCATCGAGGCCCACGCCCAGAAGGCCCCACAGGCCGCCAGGGCTCGCGCCGCACAGCGTGTAGTTCTCGGCCTTGGCCTCCGTTCCCGCGAGGCCTGCCGCGACGACGGCCGACAAGAGGAGAGCGGGCTTCCTGGCATATGTCTTCATGTGACGTCGTTCCTTTTCGGTTGGTGGGGAGGTCGTTCGAGGGGAAAGTCTCTCGTGGTGGGCAAGCTCGTTGAAGGGTTCGCTGAGTGCGGTTAGAGGGCCCCTTGGCCGGCGATCGTCCACTGCAGCGCGTCTTCTTGCGCCATAGCGATCGCAACGCCCGGTTCGCGGGAAGCTTCGGCGGCGGCCTCCTCGAGAGAGGCGATGTCCGAGGCGTAGATCGTGTAAAGCGGTTGGCCCGCCTCGACCTGGCGGCCCGGCTCAACGAGCACATCGACGCCGGCCGACTTGTCGTGTGGGGCGCCAGCCCGTCGCGCGATGCCGCCCAGATGCCAGCCGTCGATGCCGCCAATCGTTCCGGCCGCATGCGCGCCAACGGAGCGTGAGAGGCGTGCCGGCGCGACCTGTGATACATTGCCCTGCGCGGCGGCGATCGCATCGAGCCTGTGCCGCGCCTCACCAGAGAGGAGAATGTCCTCCGCAGCCTCGCGCGCGGCGTCGAGCGTCGGGGCATGGCCCGCGAAATGCAGGATGTTCGCCGCGTAGAAGAGCGCCTTATCGCGCAGCGCGCGCGAGGCCTGCGGCGCATTGTCGAGCACTGCGAGGACGTCGCGAAGTTCGAGCGAGGGGCCGAGGCCCCGCCCGATGACTTTCGAGCCATCGGTCGCAAACGCCTTCACGATCAGGCCGAGCCCGGCGCCGACAACCTCGAAGAGGCGACCGAGCTTCTCGGCCTCGGTTTGGCTCTTCAGCTTGGCCCTCGGTCCGAACGGCAGGTCGATGACGACATGAGTGGCGCCGGCAGACCACTTCTTCGAGAGGATCGACGCGACCGACCACTGGTTGCTGTCGAGACCGAGCGGCCGCGTGACGGCGTTTACCACATCATCGAGGATGGAATGGTTGAGCTTTCCGTTCCAGGCGATGCAGCCACCCGTCTTTCGAACGACCTCGCGGATCTGCCCGCCATCCAGATCGATGCGACACAGAGCCTCCATCGTGTCTGCGGTGCCGGAGGCGGAGGTGATTGCGCGCGAGGAGGTCTTGGGCATCAGCAGGCCTGCCGCGGCTACGATCGGCACGATGATGGGCGTGATGCGGCTGCCTGGAACGCCGCCGAGCGAGTGCTTGTCGACGACGATCGGCACGCCCCAGTCGATACGTGGCGAGAACCCGCAGCGAGCCTTCGCGACGGCGATCGTCTCCTCATCATCGAGGGACTGGATGGCCTTGACGAGGAAGGCGGCTGTTTCGCCTTCGGGGTAGCGCTGCTCGACGATCTCGCGAAAGAGCGTCGCATACTCCTCCGTGTCGAGCGCGCCGCCCCCGATCTTGCGGCGCAGCAACGCGCGGCTGGAGGGTGAAGGCGTGCGATCAATCGAGACCAGCGCGCCTTCCGGCAGCCCGAGCTTTTCGAAGGCTTCGCGGCTCAACCCGACCTCGTCGCCGTCCAGCCCATTCCCCGGCTCGATCAGCATGAGGTCGGCCGGAACCGCGGGCCGTGCCGTCGAGCGGATTTCGATCCGGCCGGAGCCGGCATAGGCGGAGGCGTTCACGGCGGTGCAGTCTTCGGCTAGGAATGCCGTGTGCCGCCTTGCGGAGGTGACGGGCATCCGCTTGAGGACGAGCCGTGACGCCATGCGTTCCAGTGCTGCGACCAGCGCCGCGACCGCCTCGTCTACGCCGCCGTCATTGACGATGCGCACGAGATCTCCGGTCCTCGGCAAGGGCGGAACCTCGCGTGCGATGCGGGCGGCGATCTCGTCCGCGCTCTCCCGTCCGCGCCGGGCCAGCCGCTCGGCTAGGAGCGCCGGGGAGGCGGTGATTTCCACGACAACGAGACGATCGACCGTTCCGGCAAGGTCGGGGAGCGCGCGCCGCGATCCGTTGGCAAGGACGTTGCGACCTGCCGCCAGATCTTCAAGCAGCGTACGCCGCAAGCCGTATCGCAGCTCGTGGGCTCCCCAATGGTGGAGGAACGCTCCGTCCGCGCACATAGCGTCGAAAGCCGCGGTGGAGGCAGGCTCGTGATCCTCGCCAATGGCCGCGGGGCGTGTGATGACGCGCTTCGTCTGAACGTAGCGCCCCGTCCCGGCGAGCATCGCCATCGCGCCCGAGATCAGCGTGTCCTTGCCGACGCCGCTCGGGCCAACGATGTAGAAGAGCGTTCCCACCTGCATGTCCGACCCCCGCCTCAGGACCTCATGCCTCGTCGTCGAGGCCGATATCGACGGCCGGAGCGGACTGGAACGGGCGGCTGGTGGAAACGAAATCGACGCCCGTTTCCGCCTTTCCGGCGATGGTGTCGAGGCGGATGCCCCCCGATGCCTCGACGAGGGCTCTGCCATTGACGAGACGCACAGCCTCGACCATCGCCTCGTTCTCCATGTTGTCGAGCATGATGACGTCAGCACCGGCGTCGAGCGCCTCGCGAACCTGCTCGATCCGGTCGGCCTCGACCTCGATCTTGGTCAGCGCAGGAAGATGCCTGCGGGCGCGCTTCACGGCGGCCTCGATGCTGCCGCATACGGCGATATGGTTGTCTTTGAGCATCACGCCGCTGTCGAGCCCAAGCCGGTGGTTCAACGCCCCGCCGCAGACGGCCGCGTGCTTCTCCAGCATGCGCAGGCCCGGCGTCGTCTTGCGCGTGTCTAGAAGACGAGCCTTGGTGTGCTCGATCGCCTTAACGTACTTCGCTGTCTCGGTGGCGATGCCGGACAGACGCTGGGCGATGTTGAGGGCGGTGCGTTCGGCCGTCAGCAGCGACTGCCCTGGCCCGGAGATGACCATCAGGACGGTGCCCTTTTCAACGACGTCACCGTCATTGCAGCGCAGCTCGACCTTGCAGCTGGGATCGTAACTGCGGAAAACCTGCGCAGCGACCTCGACGCCGGCGAGTGTCATCTCCTCGCGCGCATTCATGTAGAACGTCGCCTGCGCCTTCGCGTCGACCATGAGCTGGGCTGTTAGATCGAAGCAGCCGATATCTTCGGTAAGCCAGAGATCAATCAGCTTCTGGGCGACGAACTTATCATACATCCGCAAATTCCTCCGATGCGCTGGGCGCTTATCGCTAGGCGAGGCCACCGGGAGTTACTTGAGAGTCTCGGTCCTCAGTAGCAGCTGGATGCTAGCCATTTTGTTCGTATAAAAACAAGTTAGGCCGTCAAAATTTATTTTTATACTATTGTTTTCAATATCTTACGCCCAGACCCCACAGAAACAGAATGAGGCAGCGCTGCCGGTTTAGGCATGTTGGTGGCCTTAACGCTTAGAATTACAGCAGACGATTTCGCGCTACGGGGGATTTACACACATACTAAAAAAACCCGCCGGCGACCTTTCTCTAGAGGGTCGACGCCACTCGCGATCGGCGCGGGAAAGGTCGGTCGCTCGCTCTACACCTATGAGTCCCGGCGCGGCGATCAGGCCGATCTGCAGACACGGATCGACATGACGGTTGCGTCCGGCGTTGCAGCGGCCATCGGCGATATCCGGCGCTTTGCCGATCCACGAAGCTTGTCGGCTACTTCGGCCTGAACCCGAGCACCCGGCAGTCCGGCGAAGGGCCGGCCTATCACGGGCGGATCACCAAGCAGGGTCGAGGCCAGGCGCGTGGCATGCTGGTCGAAGCGGCATGGGCGGCAGCGCGCTCGCCCGGACCCTTGCGCGCCTTCTTTCAGCGCATCGCAGCCAAACGGGGCAAGCCGATCGCGGCCGTTGCGACGGCCCGCAAGCTGGCGATGATCATCTGGCACATGCTGACGAAGAACGAAGACTACATCTGGGTGCGACCGGCCCTTCTGGCGCGCAAGTTCCGAAGCATCGAGCTGAAGGCCGGGCGACCAGCCGAGCACGCCAAGCGCGGGGCAGCCTACAACTACAACATCCCGGAGAAGCGGGCCGCTGAGCGGGCGCCCGTCGAAGCAGCCGAGAGGACCTATGCCGACTTCACATCCAGATGGCGAACCCGACCCGCTGCGGGAAAGCCATCGAAGAATCGACCAGCGCCGGCGTAAAACGCTTTCCAACAACATCCGTATCCGTCGGCTTCCCCGGGCGCGAGAAGTCGAGAACGACGTCTTTCTGATAGGCCCAGAGATCAAGGTCGCGGGAGATGAACTCCGATCCCTGGTCGACCCGGATGGCCTTCGGATAGCCGACCTCGCCGCAGATGCGTTCCAGCGCCTGAACGACGTCTTCACCGCGATAGCTGAACCGCGGGTCGATTGCCGGCGAGAAGCGCAGCTCGTTCGTCGTGTCATCCGGTCGCCAAAGGAAAACGAAACGCCGCGCACGAATTGCGTGCCGCCGAGCCCAAGGTCGAAGCCGTGGTAGCGCAACCATGTCCTTTGGATAGTTCTTGGACGCCGTTGACAGCGACCACTTGTTCCAGCGAATGTTCCGACTAGAACACTGTTGAAATTGTATGGTCGGCCAAACATCTGATCGTTCAGCGCTTTTAGGTATCGCAGGTTCGAATCCCGCTCCCTCCGCCAGCCTGACAGGCATCCAAACGCTGTAGGTACAGCTGGAATAGCAAACGCGATTGTCCAGTTCCTAGATTAGTCGGCCTCCGGCATCGACTACACGTTCTTCTTCTACAAGCCGAACATCCATCCTGCGCGGGAGTAACTTCTGCGAAAGGACGAGAATGTGCGCTTTGCCGAAAAGCACGCCGTACCCCTCATCGATGCCGACTACGAGAAGGGCAACTGGTTCGCTTCCCCCCTTCTCAGCGGCTGGAAACGCCCATGACCCAGTCGGGCAAGGTCGTGGCGATCTGCGGGATCGCGACGAGGATCGCGAGCGCCACGATCATCGCCGCCCAGAACGGCAGGACGCCGCGGTAGATCTGCGACTGCGGAACGTGCCGCGCAATGGAATGGACGATGAAGACGTTCATGCCGACCGGCGGCGACAGAAGACCGATCTCCAGGACGATCATGACGATGACGCCGAACCAGATCGGATCGAAGCCGAGCGCCATCACGACCGGGAAGAAAATCGGCAGCGTCAGCACGAGCATGGCGAAGCCGTCCATGAACATGCCGAGCAGGAGATAAGCCAGGATGATCAGCGCCAGGACCGCATAGGGCGAGAGACCGCTGCCGGTCAACGCCTCGCCAACCCATTGCGGAATGTGGCTGAGCGCCAGGAACGGATTGACGAGATGGGCGGCGATCAGGATCAGCATGACCGTCGCCGATGTCATCGCCGAGTCCCGGCCCGCGTCCCACAGGTCTTTCAAGCGGATTTCACGGCGCACGAGGCCAAGGATCGCGAGGAGCCCCGAGCCCACGGCCGCCGCTTCGACCGGGGAGAAGAGGCCGGCGTAGAGCCCGCCGATCGTGGCTACGATCACGCCGAGGCCCGGAACGGCGCCGGCAATCGCACGCCGGCCCAACCCCCGCGTGGGCCGCTCGCCCGCCGGCCCGGCGTCCGGGTTCAGCCGGCAGAGAAGCGCTACAGTCAGCATGAAGAGGGCTAGAAGCAGGAGACCCGGCAGGAGCCCCGCAAGGAAAAGGCGTCCGATCGATTGCTCGGTCAGGATCGCGTAGATCACGAAGCCGGTGGAGGGCGGGATCAGGATGCCGAGCGTACCGCCCGCCGCCACGGTCGCCGTCGCGAGGCGCGGCGAATAGCGGTATCGTTCCATTTCGCCGAGCGAGACCTTGCCCATCGTCAGCGCGGAGGCGATCGAGGAACCGCAGAGGGCGGCGAAGGCGCCGCAGCCGAGAAGCGTCGCCATGGCGAGCCCGCCGCGCAGGCGCCCGACGAGGACGTATGCGGCGGCATAGAGCTCGCGGCTCATTCCTGAGCGCGTCGCCAGATTGCCCATCAGAATAAAGAGCGGGATGACGATGAGTTCGTAGCGAGCGGCGAGCGCAAACGACTCCGAAGCTAGAAGCGCCAGGGCGGCATTCACGCCCGACAGCGCCGTGATGCCGACGAACCCGATCGCGAACATGGCGAACGCCACCGGCACGCGAAGAAGAATCAGGGCGAGAAGCGCGAAGATGCCGAGGAGGCCGGCGAGCGTCTCAGGCATGAGGCTGGCTCCTGCACGGCAGGAAAGCGCTCGCCAGCGCGCTGACGCCGGCGGTGGCGGCAAAGGCGGCCAGTGCATATTCGAACGGCGCGCGCGGGATGCCGAGGATGTTGGTGGAGAGCGACAGAAGACTCGAAAGCTCCGCCGCATCCACCTGCGTCCAGGCGAGGGTCAGCCAGATGACAGCGGCGAGAAGCGAGGACAGGCGATCCACCACGCGCCGGAACCGCGCCGACATGACCGGACCGAAGAGATCAACGCGGATCTGATCGCCGCGCCTGTCGAGGAGCGCGACGACACCGAAGGTGATGATCACCATCGACATCTCCGCCACGTCCTGCGCGCCGAAAAGCGGGTGGCCGAAGAACCGGCCGGCGACGTCGGCAAGCAGCATGGCAGTGACGCCGAGGAGTACCGCACCGGCAAGGCGCGCGCAGAACCGGGCGAGCGCGTCGATGCCGCGCTCAACGAGGCTTGTGTTCACTGCCCGCCCCGCATGGTGGCGAAGGCCTCTTCAGCCCCGAGTTCGGCAACCTTCTCCTGCGTGAGAGGCAGGAGAATCGCCTCAAAGGCGGACATCTCGTCGGGGGTCAGTTCGGTGACGATCCCCTGATCGCGTTCGCGAAGCGCCGCGATGGCGCTCTCACCCTTGGCGTTCCAGGCCGCTTCGGCATGACGCGAGAGCTCGCGTCCGCTCGCCGCACGAAGAGCTTCACGCTCGCTGTCCGGCAGGCTCCCGACACGCGCCGCATTGGCGACGACGTAAAAGGACTGGTTGCCGAGCGGGATACCGAGCGTGACGTGCGACAGAACCTCGTCGAAGCGAAAATCCGAGATCGCCGAAGAGCCGGTGATGACGCCATCGACGAGGCCGGTCTGCATCGCGTTGTAGACGTCGGTGGCCGCCATCTGAACCGGGATCGCCCCGAGCGCCTGCACGATCTCGCCTGTGATTGAGGAGGAAACCCGGATCTTCAGGCCGCGCAGATCCTGCGGCTCGCGAACTTCGTGGTCGCGCAGAATAAGGACCGCGGGCTCGGCGGTCCACAGCGCCAGTGGCTCGGTTCGCGGAAACTCCCGCTCCAGAAGCCCCGCGTCGTAGCCGTTCCAGAGGAAATCGGCGCCGGTCATTCCGTCGGGCTGCGCGCCCGGCAGTTCGGTCAGCATGGCGAGCGGAAACTGCGAGGAGGTGTAGCCCGGCAGGCCCCAGACGATATCGGCGACGCCCTGCACGACCCGGACATACTGGTCGGCAGGACCGGCACCGAGCTTTCCCGCCGGATAAGTTTCGATCACCAGGCCCGACGGCGCGATGCCCTCGGTCAACGGCGTGACGATGGCTTCGGTCAACGTGTGAGTCGGCGCGACGAAATGAGCGAGCTTCAGCGTTTCGGCCGAGGCGGGAGCGACGACCAGGAGCGCTGCGGCGAGGACGACGCGCTTGAGGTTCTTCATCGGGACGTTCCTTGGATGAGAGACAGGGACAGGCGGTCGAAGCGGATCAGTTCTCGCCCTAGATCGCCTCCGCCGTCTTCACCACGAGTTCCAGCTTGCGGCGTTCCTCATCCTCGGTGATGGCATTGCCATGCTCGGTGGATGCGAAGCCGCACTGCGGCGCGATGCCGAGCTGGTCCATGTCGACGTAGCGCGACGCCTCTTCGAACTTGGAGCGCAGCCAGTCCATGCTCTCCAGCTCGCCGGTCTTGGTGGTGATGAAGCCCGCCATGACCCGCTTGTCGCCCTTCGGCAGGAGCCTGAGGGGCTCCAGCCCGCCGGCGCGCTCCGTGTCGTACTCCATGAAGTAGACGTCGACCGACGTGTGGTTGAAGATCGCATCGGCCGCCGCGTCGTAGCCGCCTTCGGCGACGTGCGAGGAGCGGAAGTTGCCGCGGCACATGTGCATGCCGACCACGAGGTCTGCGGGACGGTCCTTGATCGCCTCCTCGAGCATCCAGGCGTAGCGCTCGATCAGCTTGTCGGGATCCTGCCCGCGGGCGCGGCGCTGCTCGCGCTGCTTCTCGTCGCCGAGATAGGCGAAGAAGATGTCGTCGAGCTGCAGGTAGCGGCAGCCGGCGTCGTAGAAGGCCTGAACCGCCTTCCTGTACGTCTCGGCGATGTCGGCGAAGAGGACCTCGTCGTCGCGATAGGGAGCGTACTCGATGTTCTCGGCTTCCATGCGAAAATGACAGGCCGACGGACCGGGGATCGAAATCTTGGCGATGCCGTCTTCCGGCTTGACCAGACCCTTCAGGAAGGTGAAGTGCTCGATCATCGGGTGGTCGGCGGGGAAGTCGAGCGGTCCGGTCAGGTGCGCCTCGACCGGCGGCGTCTTGTGTTCGGTCTGGAACGGCAGCGACCGCGTCGAGGCTTTCATGTCGAGGCCGTTGAGCATCCCCATGAAGTCGTAGTGCCAGAACTGCCGGCGCACTTCGCCGTCGGTGAAGACGCGCAGGCCCGCATCCTTCTGTAACCGAACCAGTTCGCCGACCGCTTCATCCTCGGCCTGACGCAGGCGTTCGTCGAAGATACCGGCGTCGCGCAGTTCGCGCACTTCGCTCGGCCGAAGAAGAGAGCCGACATGGTCGGCGCGGTGCGGAGCGCGGCGGCGGGGCGTCTGTTCGGTCGTCATCGTGACATGCCTTCAGGTCGGCCCTTCGGGGGCCGTGCAACAAAACATCGCTTCACGGGCCAACCCGCGAAGCAGCGATGTCACCCTGGCGGAAGAGCCGCTCCCGACACGCCGCCCGCGGCCGGAACAGGTGATCGATCCAGGCAGGTTTCCTGACTTGCGGGTCGTCGCCTCACCCGGCCTTCCCAACCTCATCTGAGGCGGTGGCGTTTCGGGCAGGCTCTCCGCCTACAGTTGCGGGGGCAGTTCCGGAGTGAGGCAAGAGCCCTGACCGGATTCCCTTTTACCCGAGGTCTCCCCCGGCACCTGGATCGGGCGGATAAGTCATCCGCGGCCGAAGCTCTGTCAAGACGTGAAGATATGGAAACGCGTACGTACCGACCGCCTGCCCGTCTCCTACCTTGGCGGACAGGGAGTGCTGACCCTCCCCCATTGAACGTGTCCATCCCGAACTATGGTTCTACCCTGAAGAAGGATCCAGCCGTTCAAGGGGCAGACCACATCTGGTCGAGGCGAATCGGCAGGTTGCGGTGCCGGCGGCCCGTCGCGTGGTGGATGGCGTTCGCAAGGGCGGCGCCGACGCCTGTCATGGCCACCTCCCCGAGCCCCTTCGCTCCCGTTGCGTTCAGAAGCGGATCTGGTTCGTCGACGAAATGGACCTCGATCTCACCGATGTCGGCGTTCACTGGAACGACGTATTCGGCGAGGTCGGCGTTCAGGAAGCCACCGTGGCGCGGGTCGATCTCGCTGATCTCCATCAGCGTTGCGCCGATGCCGCCGACGACACCGCCGCGCACCTGGCTCGCGGCCGTCACCGGGCTGACCACCCGTCCGCAGTCTGCAACGCTGACAACGCGCGGGACCCGCACCCTTCGCGTGCTGCCTTCGATCCGCACCTCCACGAAGTGCGCGATGTAGCTCATGCCGACGAATTCCGGATAGGCCGGCCCCATCGCTGCCGGCAGGCCGGTCGCGAGGCGCTCATAGACCGCATCAGGCTGGCCGGGCGCCTTGTGCCTTGCCTGCGAGGAGAGTTCTGCAAGCCCCGCCTGCCGCAGCACTTCGTCGATCGGCAATTGCCCGGCATCCGGCACCGCGTCGATCAACTGCTCCAGAAGGGCGTCCGCGGCGGCCTCGACCGCCGGAACTGCCGTCGCCGTGCCCCATGATCCCGCAGTCAGGTGCTGAGGAACGCCCCGCGTGTTTCCGAGCACGAGTTCGACGCGCGAGGCGTCGGCCCTCAGGCGCCGGGCGACGAGGTTCGCGATTACGGTGCGAAGGCCCTGACCCATCTCGTGGCCCGTGACGTTGACGCGAACGCGTCCGTCGGCATGCGCCTCGATCGTGGCGGCCGCCGGTGCCGTCGAGGCTTTGTAGGCGCCGCAGGCGACGCCCCAGCCGATCAGATCGCCATTCTCGGCCGTCATCGATCCTGCCCTCATCGGACGCCCGGCCCAGCCGAAACGCTCTGCGCCGATGGTCAGGCATTCGGCGAGGAAGCGCGAGGAGAACGGGCGGCCGGTCAACGGATCCTGCGAGGCGTCGTTGGCGAGCCGCAGGGCGACGGGGTCGATCTCCAGTTCGCAGGCCAGTTCGTCGATCGCGGTTTCGAAGGCGAAGGTGCCGCCATGCTCGAAGGGAGCGCGCATGTAGCCCGGGGTCTGCGTGTCGGTCCGCACCATGCGTTCGCTGCCGCGGAAGTTGGCGATGCCGTGCAGCCTGGCCGTGATCTCCGTCGAGGAACTGGGAAAGAAGTCGTGCCGGGAGGTCTGCTGGTCGACCTCGTGGACGGCGCCGACGATCTGCCCTTCGCGCGTCGCGCCGAGCGCTACGCGATGGTGCGCCGCCGGCCTGAAACTTGCGGTGTGGAAGGTCTGCTCTCGCGTTAGAGCGAGCTTCACCGGGCGGCCGAGGCGCCGGGCCGCGAAGGCGGCGAGGAATGTCTGAGCCTGCATCGAGTTCTTCTGACCGAACCCGCCGCCGGCATGAGGCGAGATGATCTCGATCAGATCCGCGTCGATGCCGAACATCCGCGCCAGGCCGAAGCGGATGGCCCCCGCGTTCTGCGTGCCTTCGTGGACGATCAGCCGGTCGCCGCGCCACTGCGCCACTGTGGAGATCAGCTCCATCGGGTTCTGGTGCTGTGCGTGGAATTCGAAGGTCGCATCGATGCGCACCGGCGCACCTTCGATCGCCGCGTCCGCATCGCCGGCGATCTTGTCGGCGAACGCCTCGGGCAAAGGGGACCCCTGCTGCGCGACGATATCGTCAGGGGAAGCTGCGCCGAGGAGCGGCTGGAAGGGCGCCTCTTCATAGTCGATCTCCAGCGCCTTGGCGCCCTCCAACGCCGTTTCGAGCGTATCGGCGACGACGACCGCGACCGGTTGCCCGCGATGAACGACCTCGTTCGAGGTCAACGGCTGTACGCTCTGGAACGCGTATCCCTGGCCAGAAAGGAGGAAGCCGGCCGGCTCGACGACGTCGATATCCTCGTGCGTCATCACGAGCCGCACGCCGGGCATCGCGAGGGCTCGCTCGGAAGCGATCGAGCGGATCGTTCCCCTGGTGATCGGCGCCGTCGCCAACGCGGCATGAACCATGTGAGGCAGTACGCGATCGGTGCCGTAAATGGAGCGGCCGCGAACCTTTTCGTCGGAGTCCACGCGGGCGATGGAGGCGAAGCGGGTATCGGCCATCGATCAGATCCTCTCGGCGGCAGTCATTAGAGCGTCGGCGACCGTCTGGCGCCCCAGTTCGATCTTGAAACCGTTGTGCTCGCCCGGGCGAGCATCGGCGAACGCGATTCCACCCGCATCGAGAGCGGTCTGGCGATCGAGGTGGCGGCCGACCAGGGCGGCCTCCGCCGAGCGGGCGCGCCAGGGACGTGTCGCGACGCCTCCAAGGGCGATCCGCGCCTGACGCACGATCCCGTCCTCCAGGTCGAGGGCGACTGCTGCCGAGACGAGCGCGAAGGCGTAGGAGGCACGGTCGCGGATCTTGAGGTAGGTCGAGCGCCGGGAGAACGGCGTCACGGGAACGCGGATAGCGGTGATGATCTCGTCCGCGGCGATGGTTGTATCCTGCTCCGGCGTCCCGCCAGGGTCGCGGTACAGTCCCTCGACGGGGAGCGTGCGATTGCCATTCGGCCCCAGGACGTCGAGCTGAGCATCGAAGGCGACGAGCGCGATCGCGAAGTCGCCGGGATAGACCGCACTGCAGTTCTGGCTTGCACCGAACAGGGCGTGACCTCGGTCGATTCCTCCGACCGCCGAGCAACCGGTTCCCGGTTCGCGCTTGTTGCAGGCATAGGGTGCGCCGGTGCGGAAATAGGCGCAGCGCGTACGCTGCAGAAGATTGCCGCCCAGACTGGCCATGTTGCGAAGCTGCTGTGAGGCGGCGAGCCAGAGCGACTGCGAAATGGCGGGATATCCCTCCACGATCGCCGGCTCGGCGGCGACGTCACTCATCCGTGCGAGTGCGCCGAGACGCAGGCCTTTGTCCCGGTCCGCCTCGATGAAGGAGAGGTCGTGAAGGGCGTTGATGTCGATGACGGAAGACGGAGCCTCGGCCCCGATCTTCATCAGATCGTAGAGCGTGGTGCCGCCGGCCATCAGCTTCGCGCCGTCGGACATCGCGAGGCGGCGAACGGCATCCTCGCTGGAGGAGGCTCGGGAATAGGCGAAGGGCCGCATGCCTCAGCCCTCCTGCATCACAGGAGCGGCCTGCTGAATAGCCGCAACGATGCCGGCATAAGCGCCGCAGCGGCAGATATTGCCGCTCATGTATTCGCGGATGCGCTCCGCTGACGACGCGTTGCCTTCGTTCACGCACGCGATCGCGGCCATGATCTGCCCTGGTGTGCAGTAGCCGCACTGCAGGGCATCATGATCGATGAAAGCCTGCTGCATCGGATGGAGAGGCCCGCCATCTTCGGCAATGCCCTCGATCGTCGTGACAGAGCGCTGGTGCAGTTGGACGGCGGGTGTGAGGCATGAGGCGACACGCCGTCCGTCGAGATGGATCGTGCAGGCTCCACACTGCCCGTGGTCGCACCCCTTCTTCGAGCCTGTCAGGCCGAAAACCTCTCGCAGAAGGTCAAGGGCCGAGGTGCGCGTGTCGATCTCGACCGTATGGCTGATCCCGTTGACCCGCGTCGTCAGGTCCGCCGTGAAATGGGCGAGCTCGGACTGCGCCGATGAACCCTGCGCATGGACGGTCGACGGCAGGCTACCGGCCGCCGCTGCCGACGCCGTGCCGAGCATCAGTTCGCGACGGTTGAGTTCTAGCGCGCGCGGCGGATGCGCTGCGCAGGTCTTCGTTCGATCCATGGGAGCTTCCTTGGTCGGCCTCTGGCGGCGTTGAACGCCTTCATCCGATTAGAGGCGATCCAAAGAAGCGCGTCGCTCGCGAGATTGCGGCCGATCATCGCGAGATTGCGCGACGCTCGGCTCTGCGCTCTTGCCGATAGCGTGTCGGGGAAATTCCGTAAGCCCGGCGGAACGCCACGGTGAAATGCGTGGGGTTCGAATAACCGCATTCCAGGGCAATGGAGATGATCGAGAACGCTGTCTGCTCGAGCAGGGCTCGAGCATGCTCCAATCGAAGGCGCGTCATCCTGCGCAGCGGCGTCTCGTTCCAGACGCGCTTGGCGATGCGGATGAGCTGGAACGTGCCGCAGCCCGCGACGGCCGCGAGATCGTCCAGCGTGACCGGTTCGCCGAGATGAGCATGCATATACTCGTCGACACTGCGCAGGGCGCGTTCACCCTCGCGGCTCGATCCGGAAAGAGGCGAGGCACCCCCATGCCGGAAAAGGATGTGGGACGTAAGCCAATGCCCCGCCGATCCGGCGTAAAGGTCGTCTGCGCCTTCCGCGAGCCCGCTCTCCAGAGCCGTCATGACGGCGCCGATACCGTCGTCCTCCACGATTAACCGGTTCGGAAACGCCACGGGGCGGCCGTCATGGCGGCTCTGGAGAGCTGCCTGGATCATGCGCGCCGGTAGCTGGAGTTGCAGCGTCTCGTGGCCCTCATCGGCCTGCCATCGCAGTCGGGAGGATTGTCCCGGCGGCGTCATCCCGATATCGCCCGGCCGATAAGTCGCCCGGCGCCATCGCCCTGCTGAAAAGCTCTCGATCCGGCAGGAGCCACTGCGGATGAGGACGATGACCGCATTTTCGGACGGTGGCAGTTCGAGGTCGGGGATCGAGGCCGGCTCGCGATATCGTCGAAGCGACAGGGAACGCCATCCCTGCTGCTCGCTGCTCAGCAGCAAGGTTCCCGGAAGATGGTCGCTCGAGTACACGTCCACCCCCTCGTTCAGATTGCGGGTTTCATACCGCTCGGCCCCGTAGCATTGCGTCTTCGCGCAATGAATCAACAATCTCGTCATCCACCGCTGAAAGCTCAACGCCTCCTGGCTCCTGTTCCCGGTCGACGCCGGTCCGGATCGACCCTAGCGGGAGGAGGACGCCCCAAGCGCTGCACAGGTGCGAAAAGGTCCGAATTTTGCCACGCGATCGCCGCAATTAACGCGGGTGATGGGCGCTGGAGGAAATGTTTTCGAAACCGCGTTTGGGAGGAACATCATGTACCAGCAGGCGATCGACCAGGTTTCCGAGAAGGTCCTGATCCGCGAGCGCTACGACAATTTCATCGGCGGCCAGTGGGTCGCCCCGGTCGACGGGCGCTATTTCGACAATCCGAGCCCGGTCACGGGCAAGACGCTTTGCCATGTCGCCCGATCTTCGGCGGCGGACGTCGAGAAGGCCCTCGACGCCGCGCATGCCGCGCGTGAAAAGTGGGGCAAGACAGCGCCGGCCGAGCGCGCTCTGATGCTCAACCGCCTCGCCGACTGCATTGAGGAGAACCTCGATCTCCTGGCGATGGTGGAGACGCTCGACAACGGCAAGCCGATCCGCGAGACGACCAACGCCGACCTGCCGCTCGCGGTCGATCACTTCCGCTATTTCGCCGGGTGCCTGCGCGCGCAGGAAGGCTCGATCTCGCAGATCGACGAAGACACGGTCGCCTATCACTTCCACGAACCGCTGGGCGTCGTCGGTCAGATCATCCCGTGGAACTTCCCGCTTCTTATGGCGGTGTGGAAGCTCGCGCCGGCGCTCGCCGCCGGCAACTGCGTGGTGCTCAAGCCCGCCGAACAGACGCCGCTCTCGATCATGGTCTTCGCGGAGCTCGCCGCCGACATCCTGCCGCCGGGTGTTCTGAACATCTTGCAGGGCTTCGGCCTCGAGGCCGGCAAGCCGCTCGCCCAGTCCAAACGCATCGCCAAGATCGCCTTCACCGGCGAGACGACGACCGGGCGGCTGATCATGCAGTACGCCTCGGAGAACCTCATCCCGGTGACGCTGGAGCTCGGCGGCAAGAGCCCGAACATCTTCTTCGCCGACGTGATGGCCGAGGACGACGCCTTCTTCGACAAGGCTCTCGAAGGCTTTGCGATGTTCGCCCTCAACCAGGGCGAGGTCTGCACCTGCCCGAGCCGGGCGCTGGTCCATGAATCGATCTACGACCGCTTCATGGAAAAGGCGGTCGCCCGTGTGAAGGCGATCAAGCAGGGCCACCCGCTCGACCCGTCGACGATGATCGGGGCGCAGGCCTCCACCGAGCAGATGGAGAAGATCCTCTCCTATCTCGACATCGGCCGGCAGGAGGGCGCAGAAGTGCTGACCGGCGGCCAGCGCGCCAGGCTCGACGGTGAGCTGGCCGACGGCTTCTACATCGAGCCGACGATCTTCGCCGGCCACAACAAGATGCGCGTCTTCCAGGAGGAGATCTTCGGGCCGGTCGTCTCGGTGACGACGTTCAAGGACGACGCCGATGCGCTGTCGATCGCCAACGACACGCTCTACGGCCTCGGCTCGGGCATCTGGACGCGGGACGGCACCCGCGCCTACCGCTTCGGACGCGCCATCCAGGCCGGGCGCGTCTGGACCAACTGCTACCACGCCTATCCCGCGCATGCGGCCTTTGGCGGCTACAAGCAGAGCGGCATCGGGCGCGAGACGCACAAGATGATGCTCGACCATTACCAGCAGACCAAGAACATGCTGGTCAGCTACTCGCCGAACGCCCTCGGCTTCTTCTGAGCCAGTGCTGGCGCGGCGGTTCGCCGCCGCGCTGGTCATTCGTCTGGGAGCATCGTCATGGATAAGGTCACGGCCACGCCGGAGGCGATGGCGTTCCTCGCCGAGATCGTGGCCGACCACGGCCCGGTCCTGTTCCATCAGTCGGGCGGCTGCTGCGACGGTTCTTCGCCGATGTGCTACCCGCGCGGCGAGTTCCGCATCGGCGAGGGCGACGTGCTGTTGGGGACGCTTTCCGACGGCACGCCCGTCTATATCGGCGGTGCGCAATACGAGGCCTGGAAGCACACCGACCTCATTCTCGACGTCGTGCCGGGGCGCGGCGGCATGTTCTCGCTCGACAATGGGCGCGAACGCCGTTTCCTCACCCGCTCCACGGTCTGTGAGGCCCCGGAAAATGTCATCGAAACGCAACAATGACGCTCTAGGCGGTTGATCTTCCTCGAAACCGTCCCGGACCACGTCATGGCCGACATCGAGCTCTCCGGCGTCACGCGCAGCTTCCGCTCGGGCGCGGTAGCGGTCGACGATCTTTCGCTCAAGATCCCCTCGGGTGCGTTCCTCGCGCTCCTCGGCCCGTCCGGCTGCGGCAAGACGACGGCGCTGCGGCTGATCGCGGGGCTCGAGCGACCGGATGCGGGCGAGATATTCATCGGCGGCGCGCGTGTCGCCGCGCCCGGTCTCTTCGTCGAGCCGGAGGATCGCGGCGTCGGCATGGTCTTCCAGTCCTACGCGCTGTGGCCGCACATGAGCGTTCTCTCGAACGTGGAGTTCGGCCTGAAGGTGCGCCGCATGGCCAGCGCCGAGCGCCGTCGCCGCGCGATGGAGGCGCTGGAACTCGTCGGCCTCGCCGCCCATGCCGCCCGCCGTCCGCATGAGCTCTCCGGCGGCCAGCGCCAGCGCGTCGCCCTCGCCCGCAGCCTCGCGGTCGGTCCGGCGGTGATCCTGCTGGACGAACCGCTCGCCAATCTCGACGCGCATCTGCGCGAACAGATGCAGGCCGAGTTCCGCCGCATCCACCGCGAAGCGAAGACCACCTTCGTCTTCGTCACGCATGACCAGAGCGAGGCAATGGCGCTCGCCGACCACGTCGCGGTGATGGACGCAGGCCGGCTACAGCAGGTCGCCTCGCCGAGCACACTATTCCACCGTCCCGCCTCTGCGATGGTCGCCCGGTTCATCGCCGGCGGGCGCACCGTTCCCGTCACCGTCACGGGCCGGGAGGCGGACGGCTCGTGCCGCCTGGATCTGAACGGCCGCAGTCTGACCCTGCCGGGCGAAGCTCCCGTGGGCCCAGCGCTTCTATGCCTGCGAACCCGTGATCTTGCGATCGTATCCGCAGGCGACGCACCGGGGGCGATCCCCGCCCGCGTCATCGATGCGCGCTTCGAGAACGGCGACCATCTCCTCACCGTCTCGATCGACGGCGACGGCGGGCCGGCCGAGGTGAAGGTTCGCAGCACCAAGCCGGCGAGCCCCGGGGAAAGCGTGTGGATTTCCATTGCGAGCGGCTGGGTTCTGGCGGATACGCAGCGTCATGTAAACGTCGCGCAGGCGGCCTAGAGCATCGCGGCGAGGCCGGAGAACGGTTCTCGAACACCCCGATGCGTACGTATCCGAAGCGGTGGCGGTCCCTCGTCTCGCCAGGTTCGCGACGCCTCGAAAGGCCATCCACCGGAGCACGCCCCTTCCATGCGCAGCCTCAACCCGCTTGCCCTCGCCCTTTTCGCCGCGACCGCCGTCAGTGGCATCGCAGGCGCCCAGGAAGCGAGCACGATCACCGTCTACACCTCGCAGCCGACCGACCAGATGACCGCCGTCGTGGAGGCTTTCAACCGCGACCACCCGGACATCACCGTCGAGGTGTTCCGCTCGGGCACGACCGAGTTGATGACCAAGCTCCAGGCCGAGTTCGCCGCTGGCGCGCCGCAGGCCGACGTGCTGCTCATCGCCGACACCGTCGCCATGACGCAGCTCAAGAACGAGGACCGCCTCCTCGCCTACGAGGACGCGCCGGTCGACGGCATTCCCGAGGCGCTGGTCGATCCGGACCGCACCTTCTTCGGCACCAAGCTGATCACGACGGGCATCGCCTACAACACCGATCTCGTCCAGACGCCGCCGACCTCCTGGGCGGACCTCACGGATCCCGAAGCCGCGTCCGGCACCATCATGCCGAGCCCGCTCTATTCGGGCGCGGCCGTCATCCATGTCGGCACCATGACGCAGCAGCCCGAATTCGGCTGGGATTATTACGAGCAACTGGCCGATGGCGGCGCCGTCGCCGGTCAGGGCAACGGCACGGTGCTGGAAGCGGTCGCGCGCGGCGAGAAGGCCTACGGCATCATCGTCGAGTACATGCCGCTGAACGCCAGGAAGGCCGGCTCGCCGATCGACTTCGTGTTCCCGTCCGAGGGCGTCTCGGTCGTCACGCAGCCGGTCGCGATCCTCGCGGGCTCGGCCAACGAGGAGGCCGCCAAGGCCTTCGTCGACTGGCAGCTCGGCGAGGCCGCGCAGCAGCAGTCGGTCGAGCAGGGCTACTTCCCGGTGCTCGACAGCGTCTCGCCGCCGGAAGGCTATCCTGCGGTCGCCGACCTGAACATCCTGCCGACCGATGCCGAAGCGCTTCTGGCCGACGATCAGGAGATCAAGACGCAGTTCTCCGACCTCTTCGGTGGCTGACATCACGCTGGCCGCGCGGCGAACTGCCGTGCCGGCGACGACGCGCCGCTTCCCGCTTCTGCGCGGGGAGCGGCTTCTTCTCGTCCTGCTCGTCCTCTATGTCGGTCTTCTCTCGGCACTGCCGCTCCTGCGCCTCGTCGTGGAGGCCCTTGCGCCCGGCGGAGACGGTGCTTTCCTCGGTGTCCTGCGCGAGAGCTGGTCGAGCCGCGCGGTGCGCCGCGCCTTCTCCAACACCGTCACTGCATCGGTCGGCTCGGTCGCGATCTCGGCCGCGCTCGGCACGGCGCTCGCCTTGTGTCTGACGCTCGCGCGAGTGCGCTGGCGCGTCGCCGCGACCTTCCTCGTCCTGTCGCCTCTCCTCATTCCCTCGCAGATCATGGCGCTCGCCTGGATCGAACTGATCGGCGCGGTGACGCCGCTCCTGTCGTCGCTGGGTCTCGCCCCCGCGCGAGGGCCCAATCCGCTCTATTCGGGCTGGGGCATCGCGCTCCTGATGGGCATAGAGCACATGCCCTTCGTCTTCCTTGCGGTTCGCGCCAGCCTCGCCTTCCTGCCGCAGGACCTCGTCGAGGCGGCGCGCGTCGCCGGCGCACGGCGCGGACGCATCCTTGCGCGCATCGTCCTGCCGCTGGCCGCGCCCGCGATCCTCGCCGGCTCGATCCTCGCCTTCGCGGCGGCGGTCGGCAATTTCGGCGTGCCCGCGCTTCTCGGCATTCCCGGCCGCTTCCCGATGCTGACGACGCTGATCTACCAGCGGCTCAATGGTTTCGGCGTCTCGATGATGGGCCAGGTCGCGGCCCTGGCGCTGATCCTGATGGCGCTCGCGGGCGCCGCCCTTCTCGTGCGCGCGCTGCTCCTGCGAAGGCTCTCCGTGCCCGTCGCGGCCGGTGCGCGGCTGAATCCGATGGCCGAGGCCGGATGGGCGAACGCCGGCGCCTCGGCACTGGTGTGGATCTGCGTCGTCCTCATCGCGATCGCGCCGATGGCGGCGCTCGTCACCGCCTCGCTGACGCCCGCCGTCGGCGTGCGGCTCTCGGCCGAGACCGCGACGCTTGTCAATTACGCATCCGCCGTCTTCGGCAGCGCGACCGTGCGGCGCGCCTTCGGAAACTCCTTCTGGCTCTCGCTGGCCGCCGCCGGGATCGCGACGCTCGTCGCCGTGCCCTTCGCCTATCTCTCGGCGATGCGGAAGAGCACGCCTGCCCGAGTCCTTTCGGGCATCGCCGACATGCCCTTCGTAATGCCGGGCACGGTCTTCGCGCTGGCGATGATCCTCGTCTTCCTGCGACCACTGCCGCTCGTCGGCGTCTCGATCTACGGCACGGCGACGATCCTCCTCATCGCCTACGCCGCGCGCTTCCTCCCGATCGTTCTGCGCCCCACGGGCGCGGCGCTGGAAGCGGTGGAGCCCGCGCTCGACGAGGCAGGGCGGATGCTCGGCGCGGGCCTGTGGCGGCGCCTCACCCTCATCGTCGCGCCGGCAGCCGCACCGGCGGCCGTGGCGGGCGGGCTCCTCGTCTTTATGACAGCGTTCAACGAGCTGACCGTCTCGGCGCTCCTGTGGTCGAGCGGCGTCGAGACGGTGGGCGTGATGATCTTCTCGCTGCAATACGAGGGCAACTCGACGGGCGCGGCGGCGCTCTCCGTCCTGTCGATCCTCTTCGTCCTCGTGCTCGCGCTCTTCGTTGACGCCCTGCGCCCGCGCCTGCCGGCGGGCACCCTGCCCTGGCGCGATTGATCTACGAAAGCCGAAGCACCTTGCCGGGGTTGAAGAGGTTCTTCGGGTCCAGCGTCGTCTTGATCGTGCGCATCACCGCAAGCTTGCCCGGATCACCCGTCGAGTAGAGCGGATCGATGCGCTTCGAACCGATGCCGTGTTCGGCCGAGAAGCAGCCGCCCGACGCCTTCAGCGTGCGGAACAGGACGTCCTCGATCTGCGCGATGCGCGCTGGCTCCGGCGCGGTCTCGCAATTGAGGAGAAGGTGGATGTTGCCGTCCGCCAGATGCCCGAAGATCAGCGCGACGAGCGCCGGGTCGATCGCCTTCAGCTCGGCCTCGACCCGCTCGACATAGGCCGCGATCTCGGACTGCGGCAGCGACACGTCGAAGGCCGGCGAGCCCGGGAAATGGCGGAAGACGCTCTCGGTGTCCTCGCGCAGCCGCCACAACTCGGCCTCCTGCCGACCGGAGCTGGCGATGAGGCCGGTCGTCTCGGGATGGCGCTCGGCCACGGCCTCGAACAGGGCTTCCAGAGCGCCCGTCAACTCGCCTTCGTCACGCCCGCCGAGTTGCAGGAGGAGGTAGAGCGGCGCGTCGAGCGGCACCGACGGGTCCGACCAGTCATGCTCGGCTGCCGTGAAACGGATATAGGCGTTCCACATCGCCTCGGCGGCGCGCAACTCGCCCGCCTGTGGGGTGAGCGCGAGGCGGATCGTGTCGAGAAGCGTCGCGACATCCGGCATCGAGAGGAGAGCCGTCGCGCTCGCCTTGGGCTTCGGATAGAGCTTGATCGACGCGGCCGTGACGACGCCGAGCGTGCCCTCGGCGCCGATCATGAGGTGCTTGATGTCGTAGCCGGCCGAGGTCTTCACCACGCGCGTCAGGTCCGACAGCACCGTGCCGTCCGCCATCACCGCCTCCATGCCGAAGACCTGATGGCGCATCACCCCGTAGCGGAAGGCCATGAGCCCACCGGCATTGGTCGAGATCATGCCGCCGATCGTCGCCGAGCCGCGCGCGGGAATGTCGATGCCGGGCTCCAGCCCGTGCGCCGCCGCCGCGTCCTGCAAAGCCTGAAGCGTGATGCCCGCCTCCACCACCGCCACGCGCTCGACCGGGTCGAGCCGCAGGATGCGGTTCATACGCTGTGTGGACAGGACGATCTGGCCGCCCGCCGAAATGCCACCGCCGACGAGCCCGGTGCGCCCGCCATGCGAGACGATCGCGACGCCGTGCTCCAGGCAGAGGCGCACGATCCGCGCGGTCTCGTCCGTGGAGGCTGGCGAGACGACGAGACCTGCCGAGAGGTTGCCCGCGTGCTGGCCTGGATGCAGGAGCCCGACCGCCTCGCCCTGGCGCAGGCCTTCCGGCCCGACGATGTCGAGCAGCCCGTCGATGAAACCGGCGGGCAACGGGCGAGAGGCTATGGCGTCCATCGATGGTCTCCTTCGCCCCCGCTCTACGCCCGCCGCGTCGCCGAGGCTAGAGGATGGCGGGCAGGTTCGGCCCCTTCTCGCGGGCACAGTCGAGCGCGATCTCGTAGCCGGCATCGGCAGCCTGGCTGCACGCCCGGCCGATCACCTATGTGCGCATGGTGGATCCGCAGATGCGCCGCCTGCGCACCGAGCTCTAGGGACGCGCCAGAAGGCCGCTTGCCAGTCGTCGCACGGCCTCGCTCGCGCGGGCGGTCACGGCCGGCGGATCGTCGGAGGCGGCGATCCAGAGCGCAGCGTTCAGCGCCGCGCCGTTGAGGAGCCTTGCGACGGCTTCCGCGTCCACGGGCGCGACCGTGCCTTCCGCGATCAGGGCCTCAACCGTCTCCTGCGTGGTGCGCAGGCACGCCATCTGCGTCGGCCATTGCGATGGGTCGCCGAGGACCGCGGGCCCGTCGAGATGCACGATCCGTTGGATTTCGGGTTCGAGCGACATCTCGACATAGGCCGACACCTCGTCCATCAGCCCGTCCCAAAGCGACTTCGCCTCGCTGCGCGCCTTGGCCATGCGTTCCACCATCTCGCCGTCGATCTCCTCGATCACGGCCCAGAGCAGCCCCTTCTTGTCTCCGAAATTGTGGTAGAGGGCGCCGCGCGTCAGACCGGCCTCGGCTGTCAGATCGTCCATCGAAGCACCCGCATAGCCCTTCGCCGCGAAGGCGCGGCGCGCCGCCGCAATAAGCTTTGCGCGCGTCTCCTCCACCATCTCCGTGCGTCGTCTGGCCATCGTTCTCGCTCGCAGTCGTTCAAATACGAGGCGTATGCCTATTGACATACGTCTCGTATGTTTCGATATGGTGTGACATACGGAGCGTATATAAACATAGCGCACCCGTTCCAACAGGAGTGATCACCATGACGCAACGTGATGCAGTCTTTCCCGAAGGCCGCCACGCTCTCTACGAAGAGCACGGCTATTCCGCCGCCATCCGCTCGAACGGCTTCCTCTTCGTCTCCGGCCAGGTCGGCAGTCTGCCGGACGGATCGCCCGAGCCCGATTTCGAGAAGCAGGTCGAACTCGCCCTTCTCAATCTCAAGGCGACGCTGGCCGCCGCCGGGCTTACCTTCGACGACATCATCGACGTGACGACCTTCCACACCGACGCGCCCAACCAGTTCGAGACCGTGCTGAAGGTGCGTGACCGCGTGATGGCCACGACACCTCCGCATCCGGCCTGGACGGCGATCGGCACCACATGGCTGTCGGGCTTCGACTTCGAGATCAAGGTCGTCGCCCGCCTGCGCGAAACGGCCTGACGAACTGCCGGCCGGGCGCTTTCGAGCCCCGGTCGGCGAGACTTCAGTGCCCGCGGTCGGCGCGGATGGCCTCGGCTCGGATCTCCTCGGTGAGGCGCGCACGCATTTCGCTGAACTCGGGGCTCGACTTCATCTTGTAGTCTCGCGGATGCGGCAGGTCGACCGGCAGGATCGACTTGATGCGCCCAGGCCGCGCCGACATCGTGACGACGCGCGAGCCAACGAAGATCGCCTCCTCGATGTCGTGCGTGACGAACAGCACCATCTTGTGCTCGCGCTCCCAGATGCCGAGGAGGAGCTCCTGCATCAGCCCGCGCGTCTGGTTGTCGAGCGCGCCGAAGGGCTCGTCGAGGAGCAGTATCTTCGGGTCGTTGGCGAGCGCACGGGCGATTGCGGTGCGCTGCTGCATGCCCCCGGAAAGCTGCTTGGGCCAGTGCTTCTCGAAACCCTTGAGGCCGACCTGATCCACATAGAAGGCGACGATCTCGCGCTTCTCGACCTCCGCCATCTTCTTCTCGCGCAGTCCGAAGGCGATGTTGTCCTCCACCGTCAGCCACGGAAACAGCGTGTAGGACTGGAAGACCATGCCGCGGTCCGGGCCCGGCCCCTCGATTGCGGCCCCGTCGAGCGTCACGCGCCCGCTCGTCGGCTTGTCGAGCCCGGCGATGATGCGCAAGAGCGTCGACTTTCCGCAGCCTGAGGGACCGAGGATCGTGACGAAGTCATTCTCGGGAACGGTCAGGTCCGTCGGCTGCAGGGCCGTGACCGGCGCTCCGCCCTTCACGCCCGGAAAGATCCGCCCGACGCCCTCGATGAGGAGCGTGCTCATGCAAACCTCCAGGCGAAGAGCCAGCGGTTGAGAGACTTGAACAGGAAATCGGAGACGAGGCCGATGAGACCGATCACGATGATGCCGAAGATGATCTGTCCCGTCGCCATCAGCGCCTGCGAATTAATGATCATGTAGCCGATGCCGGACGAGGCGCCGATGAGTTCGGCGACGATGACGTAGGTCCACGCCCATCCAAGGACGAGACGCAGGATTTCGGCGATGTCCGGCGCGTTGGCAGGCATCAGGACGCGCGCGACAATGCCCCGATCCCGGGCACCGAGCGTGTAGGCGGCCTCCACGAGATCCTGCCGCGTCGAGCCCACCGCCCCCGCCACCATCAGCACGATCTGGAAGAAGGCGCCGATGAAGATGACGAGGAGCTTCTGCGTCTCGCCGATGCCGGCCCACAGGATGAGGAGCGGTACGAAGGCGGAAGCCGGCAGGTAGCGGGCGAACGAGACGAAGGGCTCCAGAAGCGCCTCCACCGGCTTGTAGGTGCCCATCGCGATGCCGATCGGCACCGCGAACACCGCGGCGATCGCGAAGCCGCCGACCACACGCCACACCGTCATGCCGATATCGTACAGAAAGCCGCGCTGCGACAGGAGATACCAGCCGTCGCCGAGCATCGTCAGCGGGTCGGCGAGGAAGGTGCGCGAGACGAAGCCGCCGAAGGTGGCGATCGACCACAGCGCCACGAAGGCGACGAAGAAGGAAATGCCGAGAAGGACGCGGGTGCCCGCGCCCACCGGCTGAAATGGTCGGATCATCGTCTGCTTGTCTCGTCGGCGGACCCCGGCGAAACGCCGGAGCCATGTTGGAGGCCTCTCGCGGCGTCCTTACTGGATGAAGCTCGGATCGGCGAGGCCTTCGATCTCGGGCTTCTCGCGGATCACGCCGATCTCGAGAAGGAGGTCGGCCGCGGCATCAGAGAACTCCCGCCACTCGCCCGAAAAGAAGGTCTCGTTCGCGGCCCTGTCCTGCCAGCGCAGGTGCGAGGCGGAGGCGGCGAACTGCTCGCCCGTCTGGTTCACGTCCGCGCCCATGATCTCGTAGGAGCGCTCGGGCTCCGCCTCGATCATCTCCAGCGCTTCGAAATAGCTCGTCGCCAGCGCGCGCGCAGTGTCCGGGTTCTCTTCCAGGAACGCCGGCGTGCAGCCCACCGTGTCCATCACCGCCGGATAATCGAGCGTCGTGGCGAGGATCTTGCCGGAATCGGGCGCGTCGCGCACCGTCGAGAGATAGGGCTCGTACGTCATCGCGGCATCGTTCTGCCCGGCAACGAAGGCCTGCGCGGCGGGGCCGGGCTCCATGTTCACGACCGAGACGTCGCGCATGGTCATGCCGTTCTCGTGCAGCATCCAGGCGAGGAAGAAGTAGGGTGACGTGCCCGGCGCCGAGGCCGCGATCGTCTTGCCGCGCAGATCCTCGAAGCTGTTCACATCGCCCCGCACGGCGATGCCGTCGGCACCGTAGCTCTTGTCCATCTGGAAGATCTGCGTGGACGCCACGCCGTTGGCGTTCCAGGCGATCCAGGTCTCGACGGTGGTCGCCGCGCACTGGATGTCGCCCGACGCCATTGCGAGGTGGCGGCTCGCCTGCGGGATCTTCGACAGCGTCACATCGAGGCCGTTCCGCTCGAAGATGCCCGCTTCCTTGGCGAGCGTCAGGGGCGCAAAACCTGTCCAGCCCGACAGGCCGAGATTAACGCTGGTGGTCTGCGCCCCGGCGGAGGCCACGCCCGCCAGGAGAAGGCCGGTCACGCAGCCTGCTTTCAGAAGGAAACCCATGCTCGTCACCCGTATATGTCTAAACAAAACAATTGTGACGTAAGGGCCACGAGGGCGTCAAGCGGCTTCGCCGACGCCTTTGCCCAAAGCCCGCGCAGGTGCCTGCCCGGTCGCGGTCATCGTGCTCGCTGAAGCGCCAGTCGGCGTTCGCCACGCCTCGCGAACGCAGTCCGCGAAGGTCACGGCGATGTCGGATCGCCGGCCTCGAGTGGGCATGACGAGATCGAACGGGCAGGAATGGGAAAGAAGTTCGGGCATCAGCGCGCGCAACTCTCCCGCCGCTTCGCCGCGCACGGCGTAATGACGGGGCAGGTAGCCGATAAAGCGGCCCGATCGGATCAGCAGGAGCTGCGGCTCGATCTGGAAGACAGTGGCGGCCACACGCCAGGCGACATGGCGAAACGCGTCCTCGTCACGCCAGTAGCCGCGATGCACGAAAGCCGCCGCCTCAAGCGCCTCGAGCGTGATCTCGCCCCCTGGCGCGTCGAAGAGCGGATGGCCCTGCCCGCAATAGCAGCAGTGCCATTCGTCGTAGAGCCATTCGTGATCGAGGCCGTCGATCCGCTTCTGAAAGGAGCCGATGGCGCAGTGATACTGCCCGTCCGCCACCTTCTGCTGCAGGTCGAGCGGGCGCTCCTGGATCAGCGCGATTTTCACCTCGGGCGCAATGCGGCCGTAGGCGGCGATCGCGTCCGACAGGCGGTTGTTCGGATCGTCGGCGACTGCGTCGAGCATGCCGATGCGCAGTTCGCCCTTCAGCTCGCCGCGCACGGAGGCGACATCGGAGGAGAAGTCGTCCAGCGCCTTGCCGAGCTGGCGCGAAGCCTCATAGACCGCGCGCCCCTTCTCCGTCAGACGGAAGCCGCCGCGACCGCGCTGGCACAGCACGAAGCCGAGGCGCTCCTCCAGTGCCGTCATGTGGTTCGAGATGGTCGACTGGCCGATGTTCAGCTCGTGTTCGGCGGCGGCGAAGCCGTTATTGCGCACGACGCTCTCGAACACCTTCAAAAGCCGCAGGTCACTTCCCGAAACACGCATGGAACCGCATCATACCTGGACCAAGTTCAAGGTGAAGATTGATACCGCGCTATTCAACGCCAGGTCCACCCCGCATCATTTTGCCCTCAGGAGCGGCAGCCGAGGCATATGGTGAACAAGACGGCACTTCCTTTTTCCGGCACTGGAACGGGCGTCAATCCGCTCGTCGGGCGTGTTTCCGTGCCGCCCATCCCGCAGGCGCAAGGGTGGTTGCGCGCCTATGATGGACGCCACGGGCCGGCGGTGGACATGAGTCAGGCCGTGCCTGGCCACCAGCCACCGGAGACCTTCCTGAAGCGCTTCGCCGAGGCAGGCGTGATGCCCGCCGCCAGTCGCTATGGCGACATCTATGGCGACGAGGCGCTGCGGGCGGCCTACGCCACGCATGTCTCCGCGCTCTACGGCGCGCATGTCGCGCCTGGCGACACCGCCATCACCGCCGGCTGCAACCAGGCCTTCTTCGTCGCCGCCATGGCCGTCGCCGCTCCCGGCACCTCGGTGCTCCTTCCCACGCCCTGGTACTTCAACCATCAGATGACGCTGGAGATGCTCGGCATCGAGCCCCGCCCGCTGCCCACGCGCGCCGAGGACGGGTTCGTCCCGGACGTATCGGCGGCTGAGGCGCTGATCGACGGGCGCACGCGTGCCATCGTCCTTGTGTCGCCGAACAACCCGACAGGCGCGATCTATCCGCCGGACACGATCGGGGCCTTCCATGCGCTGTGCCGGCGGCGCGGCATCCATCTCATCCTCGACGAAACCTATCGCGACTTCCTGCCCGCGCGCAGCGTTCCGCATGCGCTGTTCTCGCGCGGCGACTGGCGCGAGAACCTCGTCGCGCTCTATTCCTTCTCCAAGGCCTACGCCATTCCGGGCCACCGGCTCGGCGCCATGGCCGCCGGGCGCTCCGTGATGGAGGCGGCAGGCAAGATTCTCGACTGCATGCAGATTTGTCCCTCGCGCCCCAGCCAGGCCGCGCTCGCGCCCTCCATCGTCGAGACGGCCGGCTGGCGTGCCGAGCGACGGGCCGAGATCGTGGCCCGCGCCGTGACCTTCTGCGAGGCGATGGCTGCCCTGCCGAACTGGCGCGTCGACAGCGTCGGCGCGTATTTCGCCTATGTCGCCCATCCCTTCGCCGGCATCCCCTCGATCAAGGTGGCCGAGGCCTTAGCGGCGCGGCTCGGTCTCCTCATCCTTCCCGGCTCCTTCTTCGGCGCGGGCCAGGAGACGCATCTGCGGATCGCGTTCGCCAATGTCGATGCGGCCGCCATCGCCTATTTCGCCGAGCGCCTCGCGCTCAGCCACGACTTCTTCTGAACAACGGACAGACCATGACCGACATAACCGACCTCGACGCGCTGCGCGCCCGCTTCACGGGCGAGAACGAGGGCCGCATCCACGATCCACATTTCGCCTCGATGGCGGCGATGACGATCGACGAGAAGGGCACGCGCGTCGCGCCCTATGCGGGCCTGCCGACGCTGCTGGACGCCCCCTATCGCGCGGTCGACTGGTCCGCGCCGGACCTTTCAGGGCTCGACGTCGCGATGATCGGCGTGCCTATGGATCTCGGCATCACCAATCGCAACGGCTGCCGCTTCGGGCCGCGCGCGCTGCGAGCCATCGAGCGCATCGGTCCCTACAACCACGTCCTGCGTACCATGCCTGGGCGCGAGCTGAAGGTCGCCGACGTCGGCGACGTGCCGTTCCGTTCGCGCTTCGAGCTCGAGACCTCGCATGACGATATCGAGGCAACGCTCGCCAAGATCGTGAAGGCGGGCGTCACGCCGCTTTCCGTTGGCGGCGATCATTCGATCACCCTGCCGATCCTGCGGGCCGTGGGCGCCGAGCGCCCCGTCGGCATGATCCATATCGATGCCCATTGCGACACGTCCGGCCCCTTCGACAATTGCCGCTTTCACCACGGCGGCCCCTTCCGGCACGCGGTTCTGGAAGGCGTCCTCGACCCCAGGCGCACGATCCAGATCGGCATTCGCGGCGCCTCGGAATTCCTGTGGGAGTTCTCCTATGCGAGCGGCATGACCGTCATCCACGCCGAGGAGATCGAGGGCATGGGGCTCGATGCGGTGATCGCGAAGGCGCGCGAGATCGTCGGCGACGGGCCCACCTACCTCTCCTTCGACGTCGATAGTCTCGATCCGGCCTTTGCGCCCGGCACCGGCACGCCGGAGATCGGCGGGCTTTCCACGCGCGAGGCGCAGGCGCTGGTGCGCGGTCTGAAGGGCCTCGACATCGTCGGCGGCGACGTCGTCGAGGTCGCCCCGCAATACGATGCGACCACCAACACAGCTCAGGCCGGCGCGCAGATGCTGTTCGAAATCCTCAGCCTTCTTCCCTTCACCCCCGCACGCGGGCAAAACTCCTGACCGGGAACCAACGGAGACACTTCATGACCGGATCGTTTCGTCTCAATCGCCGGCAGATCCTCGCCGGTTCCGCGGCTACGGTGGCCGGGCTTTCCATGCCGGGCATCCTGCGCGCGCAGGATCGCTCGCTGAAGGTCGGCGTCTATGGCGGCTACTTCAAGGACAGCTTCGACCAGCACATCTTCCCTACCTTTACCGAAGCGACGGGCATTTCAGTCGAGTCCATCGCCGAGCCCACGGGTGAGGCCTGGCTCGTCCAGCTCGAGCAGGCTGCACGCGCCAACGTCGCCCCGGCCGACGTGTCGATGATGAGCCAGGTCGCCATGCGCAAGGGCCTGACCACCGAGCTCTGGGCACCGATCGATTCCTCACGCATCGAGGGCTTCGACAGCCTCCTGCCCCCCTTCGTGGTGCGCTATCCGGACGAGCGAGTGGCGGGCGTCGGCGCCGTCGCCTGGTACATCACCCTCGTCACCAACACGGACACCTATGCCGACGCGCCGACCTCCTGGCAGGCGCTGTGGGACCCGGCGAACGCCAACCGACTGGGGCTCCTCGCCCTCGTCTCCAACTCGTTCCTCCTCGAGGTCACGGCCAAGACCTTCTTCGGCGGCACCGACAAGCTCGACACCGACGAGGGCATCCTCGAGGTGATGGACAAGCTCGCCGAGGTGAAGCCGAACGTCCAGCTCTGGTACCGCGACGAGGCGCAATTCGAGCAGGCGCTGAAGTCGGGCGAGATCCCGATGGGCCAGTACTATCACGACGTGACGGGCCTTGCGGCGGCGGACGGCTTCCCAGTGCGCTCCACCTTCCCGACGGAGGGGGGCATCTCGGATTCGGGCTGCTGGGCGATCTCGCGGGCCTCCGAGAAGTCCGACGAGGCGCACGAGTTCATGAACTTCACCTCGCAGCCCGAGATCCAGGCGCTGATGTCGCGCCAGATCGGCACGGCACCGACGATCGAGCGCTCGCTGCTCGACCTGACCGACGAGGAATTCGCCGCCGTCTCCTCCGACATCGATCCGGTGGTGCCGCGCTACGATCTATACGTCGACAAGGCGGACTTCCTGAACCAGAAGTGGACGGAACTGATCGTCGGCTGACAGGCCCACCATCCTCTGTCGGCCTCGCCTCCGGGCGGGGCCGTCCCCATTCCAAAGCCGACGAGACTCGATGAGCGGACTGACCCTCTCCTCCCTGACCAAGCGCTTCGGCGAAGTCGCGGCCGTCGATGCGGTCGACCTCGACGTCGAGCCGGGCTCCTTCGTCTGCCTTCTCGGCCCGTCCGGCTGCGGCAAGACCACGCTCCTGCGCATGATCGCGGGGCTCGACGAGCCAAGCGAGGGGCGCATCCTCTTCGACGGTGCGGACATCACGGGCCAGCCCGTGCATCGGCGCGAGATCGGCATGGTGTTCCAGTCGCTCGCGCTCTTCCCGCATCTGTCGGTCGGCGACAACATCGCCTATCCGCTCGCCATTCGCGGCATCGAGAGGAAGGCCCGCGCGGCCCGGGTCGAGGAACTCCTCGACCTCGTGCAGCTTCCGGGCGTCGGCGCGCGCGCGATCACCCAGCTTTCCGGCGGCCAGCGCCAGCGCGTCGCGATCGCCCGCGCCCTCGCCGTCTCGCCGAAGCTCTTCCTCCTCGACGAGCCCCTCTCGGCGCTCGACGCCAAGCTGCGCGAGGCGATGCAGGTGGAACTGCGCCAGCTCCAGCAGCGCCTCGGCATCACCACCGTCGTCGTCACGCACGACCAGCGCGAGGCGATGACGATGGCAGACCGCATCGTCATCATGAAAGCCGGCCGCATCCAGCAGGTCGCAGCGCCTGTGGAAATCTACCGCCGCCCCGCCAACGCCTTCGTCGCCGACTTCATCGGCCAGACGAACCTCATCCCTGTCGAGAACGGCACGCTTCTCGGCATGGCGCTGCCGGGCGTTGCCGGAACGCGCGCTTCCGTGCGGCCGGAGGACGTGACCGTGCGTCCGGCCGGAGAGACGCCGATCGCAGCCACGGTCGCCTTCGTGCGCGATGTCGGCTCCAGCGTCGAGATCCATTGCGACGCCGACGGAACGCGCATCGTCGCGCTCGCCCCGGCCGGCACGCGCCCCGCCGTCGGCGACACCGTCTCGCTCGCCGTCGACCCTGCCTCCGTCACCGTCTTCGCGGACGGCGCGGCGTGAGCGCGGCCGCCCCCTCGCGTGGCTTCTGGGCGAGCCAGTGGCCGATCCTGTTTCCCGCGGCGATGCTCTTCGCGTTCTTCGTCGTGCCCTTCGGCACGATGATCGCCGTGTCCTTCTTCGAGCGGGTGCAGGGCGGCTTCTACCAGCCTGCGTTCACGCTCGATAACTACGCCCGCTTCTGGAGCCTGTTCTTCGGCCGGGTGCTCCTCTTCTCGCTCGGCCTCTCGGCGCTCGTCTCCGCGATCTGCGTCGTCGTCGGCGTGCCCTTCACGCGCGCGCTGACGCGCCTGTCCCGCAAAGCGCAGGTGCCCTGGCTGATCGCGCTCCTGTGCGTCCTGTCGCTGTCGGAGGTCATCATCGGCTTCGCGTGGTCGACGCTCCTGTCGCGCACCGCCGGCATCGGCAACATCCTGTTCGCGCTCGGCCTCGTCGAAGCGCCGATGTCGTTCACGCCGAGCTTTGCCGCCGTCCTCCTCGGCATGGTCTACCAGGCCTTGCCCTATGCAGTGCTCGTCCTCTACCCGGCCTTCTCGCGTCTCGATCCTTCTCTCGCCGAAGCCAGCCGCACGCTCGGCGCCCCGCCCTGGAAGGCCTTCCTAAGCGTGGTGCTGCCGGCGCTGCGCCCGGCGCTCGTCGCCACCTTCATCGTGGTCTTCGTCTTCGCGCTCGGCGCCTATCTCCTGCCGCAACTCCTCGGCCGCCCACAGCACTGGACGCTGTCGGTGCTGATCACGGATCAGGCGATCTACCAGTCCAACATGCCGTTCGCGGCTGCGATGGCCGTTTTCCTTGTCATCGCCAGCGTCCTCCTCGTCACGCTCACGGCCGCCATCGGTCGCAACCGGGTGCCGCAATGACCGGCCGCCTCTTCGACCGCCTGCTCTTTACGCTGGTCGCGATCTTCCTCGCCGGCCCTCTCGTCGTCATCGCAGGTGTCTCTATCAACGAGCAGCGCTCGCTGACCTTTCCACCGCAGGGCTTCTCACTCGACTGGTACGCGCAGATCTTCACCGACGCATCGTGGCGGGCGGCGCTGACGGCTTCCGTCACCGTCGCGGCGCTGGCCGCGCTCCTCTCGCTGATGATCGCGCTGCCCATCGCCTACGCACTGTGGCGCCGGGTGACGGCCTTCGGACGGTTGGTGCAGCTTCTCGGCGTCTCGCCCTTCGTGCTGCCGCCCGTCATCACGGCGCTCGGCGCCTTGTCCTTCTGGGCGGCCGCCGGCTTCTACGGCCAGCATTTTACCGTGGTGATCTCCCACGCGATCTTCTTCACCTCGCTGCCGCTCGTGACGCTGGTGCTGGGTTTCGCCACGATCGAGCGCGAGATGGTGGAGGCCGCGCGCACGATGGGCGCGAGCGAAGGACGGGTCTTCACGACGATCGTGCTGCCGATGATCCTGCCCTACATGGTCTCGGGTTTCGCCTTCGCCTTCGTCCTGTCCCTGAACGAATACATCGTCGCCTACATGACGGTCGGCTTCACGCTGGAGACGATCCCGATCAAGATCTTCAACTCGCTGCGCTACGGCTACACGCCGACCATGGCGAGCGTGACAATCCTCTTCGTCGCCGTCGCCGCGCTCGTCTTCTCGCTCGTCGCCTGGCTCGGCGACCTGCCGAAGCTGCTCGGCGCATGGGGCGCGGGCGAGCGCAAGTGAGGCTCGCCATCGTCCAGATGGACGCCGCGCTCGGTGGCGAGGCGCGCGCGGCTGACATCGCCGGGCGCATCGCCGAAGCCGCTGAGGCTGGCGCCGACCTCGTGCTCTTCCCCGAGCTTGCCGTCGAAGGCTATGGCGCCGCCGAAGCGATCGCGTGCGCAGCGCCGGCACAAGAGGACCTTCCCGCCTCGCCCCTCCAGCGCCTTGTGGAAAAGCACGACGTCGCGATCGTCGCCGGTATGGCGGTACACGCTGCGAACGGCTCCTTGACCAACGCCGCGGTTCTCTTCCGGCCGGGTAAAGCACCGCTCGTCTACGCCAAGCGGCGCCTCTATGGCGCATACGAACACGGACTGTTCGCAGCCGGCGACTCCCCCGCTCCGGCTGTCGCGTGGCGCGGCGTCACCCTCGGACTGCTCGTCTGCTTCGACGTTGAGTTTCCCGAACTCGTGCGCGAACTGGCGTTGGCCGGCGCTGATCTCGTCCTTGTCCCGACTGCCCTTCCGCAAAGCGCGGGCGCTGCATTCATCGCCCGTTCGCTGGTGCCGACGCGCGCCTTCGAGAACGGCGTGTTCCTGGCCTACGCCGACCATTGCGGGCGGGACGGGCAGTTCGCCTATCAGGGCCTGTCGGTGATCACCGCGCCGAACGGGTGCGAACTCGCGCGGGCCAGCGAAACCGAGCCCGCGCTCCTCATGGCGACGATCGAGCCGCAGGCCCACGCCGAAACCCAGCACGCCAACCCTTATCTCGACATCATGCGCGGCCTTTGACCGCTCAGGCCGCTTTTGCGCCGACCGTATCCTTCTTGGCGACCGAAGCCCGCCACTCCCTCCAGAGCGCTGGAACGGCGAGACTGGCGATCGCGGCGAGCGCGATGAGCGTCTTGTTCGTCTCGCTGAACGGCCCATGATGGTAGTCCACCGCCTTCAGGACGTAGATGGCGATGACGTGCCAGACATAGACCTGCAGCGAATGCCGGCCGATGAGGCGCAGGAAGGGCAGCGTGAAGATCGCGCGCGGGACGGCCGCGATCTTCCGCACAACCGCGCTCTCGCTCCTCGGCCCGGCGATCAGCGTCCACGCGACGAGATAGCCGAGCGCTGCGAAGTTCAGGAGGTAGACGAGGCTGAATTCGCCGCGGATGTCGAGCGTGCCGAAACGCTGCGCCATGATCTCTGGGACGAGACCCCAGGTGAAGGCGACGCGCCAAGCCATGAAGAACAGGACGATGGCGAGCGCGGCGACCGCGAATTCCGGTCGCTTCGGGCTCATCGCCTCGTCCCAGTCGATCTCCTTCGTCGCCGTCAGCGCGCCGATGACGAGCCCGCTCATGAAGATGGCCTGCCAAGCGAGGACATTGAAATGCGCGCGCAGGGCAAGGTCGGGGTGAAGCGCTTGCATGCCCGCATGGATGGCGTCGCGCAGCGGCAGGTGCAGACCGAACTGCACGGCCATCCACAGAAGCGCCGATCCCAGTGCCACCATGCGCCAGCGCCCGGTGACGCAGAGCCAGATGAGCGGCGGCGAAACGAGGAGATAGACGATGTACTGCGGCAGGATGTCCATGTAGGTCGGCTGATACAGGAGAGTTGCCGCCGCGCCGAACAGGAGGGCCGGGTCGTCGCCAAGGCGCCAGAGCCACGGCTCCCAGAACACGCCCGAGCGCGGCAGGACGAAACCCAGCGCTATGATGGCCAGAACACAGAACATCGCCCAGCGATAGAGTTCGAGCGCGCGCTTGCGCACCTTCACCGAGCCCGCCTCGTAGCCCCGCTTGGCCATGTGGCCGGCATAGACCATGCCGATCAGGAGGCCGGACAGGAACACGAAGCCCTGCGCGTCCTGGACATAGCCAAGTTCACCATGGTTGATTTTAACGAGGAGATATCCGCCTGCGAAGCTCAGATGGTTGAGCATCATGAAGACGAGGAAATATCCTCGCATGCCGTCCAAGACATCCAGACGCTTCATTGCCGCGATCCTTTCATTCGGGCGAGCGATTCTACTCGCAGGAATGGCGGCAATCTGATGATCTTGCGGACCGGCCACCCTTTCAACCGAAGTGCGAACGTGAGGCTCGCCCTTCGGTTCGAACAACTAGTTCACATGTGCGGCAAGTCAAAGTTAGAACCCTGCGGTTTGCACAGGAAGCCGCCTCGGCGGTGGGAGGAGAAGCGAGATGGCAGGCCTGTATTTCGAGGATTTCACGCTAGGCCGGCATTTCCGGCACGAGCTGACGCGCACGGTCAGCGAGGCGGACAACACCCTGTTCAGCCTGATGACGATGAACCCGCAGCCGCTCCATATAGACGCGCATTTCGCGCAGGGCACGGAATGGGGCCAGCGCCTTTTCAACTCGATGATGACGCTGGCGATCATGGTCGGTCTCTCGGTTCAGGATACGACGCTCGGCACCACCGTCGGCAATCTCGGCATGAGCGACGTGCGCTTTCCCAAGCCCGTCTTCCACGGTGACACGCTGCGGGCCGAGACGCGCGTTCTCGGCCTTCGCGAAAGCCGTTCGCGTCCTGACGTCGGCATCGTCGAGTTCGAGCACACCTGTCTCAACCAGCACGACGAGGTGGTGGCGGTATGCAAGCGCGCCGCGATGATGAGGAAGCGCCCCGCCGCCTGACGAACCTCAGGCGGCGAGTTCGCCAAGAAGCTTGAGCGTCGCGGCGGGCACGAAGATGCCCTCGCGCAGGCTTGTCTCGCGCGCCGCGTGGCGACGGTCTCCCGGCAAGCGCTCCTGTCCTGCTTCTGCGACGAGCTGGAGCAGGGTCTCCACGCGGGACGCGAAGCCCGGCAGCGTGCCGCGTCCGCGATCGGGGTCGATCAGGATGAAGGACTGGCCGGTATGGGGCGTCGTCGCTCCGCCGCTTTGCGACAGATCGACCTCCGCCGAGAGCTTGCCCCCGACGAGCGCGGCGCACAGGATCTCGACCATCAGCGCCAGCGCCGCGCCCTTGTGGCCGCCGAAGGGCAGGAGCGCGCCACCGTCGACGATCGCGGCCGGATCCGTGGTCGCGCGCCCGTCCCGGTCGACGCCGACGCCCTCAGGCAGCGTGCGGCCCTCGCGTGCGGCGAGTTGCACGTCGCCATGCGCCATCACCGAGGTCGCCATGTCGAAGACCAGCGGCAGGCCGCCGGCGCGCGGGCTCGCGAAGGCGATGGGGTTGGTGCCGAACACCGCGCTGTGCCCGCCGAAGGGCGCGACGGATTTCATCGAGTTGATGAAGGAAAGCGCCACCAGCCCCTCTTCCGCGAAGGGCTCGACGTCGAGCGAGAGCGCGCCCAGATGGTGCGAGTTGCGGATGGCGAGGACCGCGACGCCGTTCTCGCGCACCTTCTCCATCGCCAGTTCACGCGCTGCGGCCAGCGCCGGCACGGTGAAGCCGTTCATCGCGTCGACCCGCACGAAGGCGGGCCCGGCATCCTCGACCACAGGCTCGGCCTTCCCGTCGACCCACGAACCAGCCTTCAGCGTTGCCACATAGCCCTTCATGCGGAAGAGGCCGTGCGAATGCGCGCCGTCACGCTCGGCCGCCGCGCAGTTCCCGCCGATCAGCCGCGCGACCTTCGGCGAGCAGCCGTGGCGCTCCAGGATCGCGGCGAGCCGTGCTGCGAGATCGTCGAAGGAAAGGCGCTGTCCGCCTTCGGGGGCATCGGTCATGAGCATGCTTTCGTCGTTAAGTGTCAGTCGTCAGCCAGCGTCTTGAGGACGAGGACGGCGGCCGAGGCGCGGTTCTCGACGCCCAGCTTGGCGAAGATCGTCTGCAGATGCTTGTTCACCGTGCGCGGGCTCAGATCGAGGATGTCGGCGATGTCGCGGTTGGCCTTGCCGCGCGCCAGCCACAGCGAGACCTCGCCTTCGCGCTGGGTGAGGCCGAAGCGCCTCTGCAACGCCCCCTCCCGGTCGACTGCCTCGTCGAGGCTGACACGGAAGAGATGCTCTGCCTCACCCATCGTGCCGAGGAACGAGAGATGGGCGGGCGGGCCGGCATAGCCGGTTGCAGGCGGGAGCGGGCGGAAGCCGCCGGCCGCGTCGGTGCGGAGCGCCGCGCACAGGTCGCCCGGAAGGCTGGCTCCGGCGTCTCCCAAGACGGCGGCGAGGAGGCGCCGGGCCTGCGGCGTCGCCCACAGGATGCGGCCGTCGCCATCGGCGGCCAACAGGAAACGCCCGGCCGTATCCAGCGCCTCGCGCGCGCTCGCGGTTTCGCGGGCATTGGCCAGATGGACGCGGATGCGCGCGATCAGCTCGTCCGGCACGATGGGCTTCATCAAATAGTCGACGGCGCCGGTTTCCAGCCCCTGCACGACGTGGCCCGTCTCGCTGAGACCCGTCATGAAAATCACGGGGACGTGGCGTAGCGCCGGATCCGCCTTGAAGCGGCGCGTCGCCTCGAAGCCGTCCATCCCGGGCATCACGGCGTCCATCAGGACGATATCGGGCGTCAGGCGCCCGGCGATCTCCAGCGCTTGCGCGCCGCCGAGCGCGACGAGAACCGTCGCGCCGGTCATCTCGATGGCGTCGGTCAGCATCCGCAAGGCGTCCGGCGAATCGTCCACAACGAGCACGATGTCCTGGCCCCCCGCCGGGAGAGGGCCTGTGCTCGTCGCGCGGTCATTCAAGTCGGGTCGCCTCCAGGAGTTCGCTCAAGGCCTGCATGTCGAAGCGTTCGGCAAGGGCGCGCGCCCGCGCCACGAAGGGCGAAAGGCCGGGTTCCGCATCGAGTTCGGCGAGCTTGCGCTCGATCCCCTTCCTATAGCCGATCCGCGCAAATTGCAGAAGCTCGGCGACGTGACCGGGAGACGGCGGCAGGATGGGGCCGTTCGACACCTGTGGCTCGACCGGAGCCTCTGCCTCCTCGGTCCATTCGAGGCCGAGATGGTCCGCGATCCGCGACAGGAGCTGGGCGATCTGGATGGGCTTGGCGATCGACCCCTGCACCATCTCTTCGCCATTCTCGCCGGTTGCGCCGCCCGTCTCGGCAACCGTCGCCGAAAGCATGAGAATCGCGCCGGCGTGGCCGCGTTCGCGCAGGCGTGCTGCCAGCGACCAGCCGTCCATGCCCGGCATCTGCACGTCGAGGAGGAAGAGGTCCGGGCGCACCTCGCTGACGACCTCCAGCGCCGTCGCCCCGTCCGGCGCGGTAAGGACGATGAAGCCGAGAGGGCGCAGGATTTCCTGCATCAGGTCGCGGTGCGCCTCCTCGTCGTCGACGATGAGGACGGTGCGGCGCGGCCCGTGATAGCCCTTCGGAGCGGATACCGGCGCTTCCGGTTTCACAGTCTCCTTCGCCGCCTCATGCCGGGAAACGCTCGAGAGCATCAGCCGCACGTCGAACCGTGATCCCTCGCCCGCCGTGGAGGACGCGTGCACATCGCCGCCCATCAGGTTGGCCAGAAGCCGCGTGATCGTCAGGCCGAGGCCGAGCCCCGGCGTCTTGCCGAGCGCGGCCGATCCGCGCTCGAACGGATCGAAGATGCGCGCGAGTTCGCCCTCCGCGATGCCTGGCCCGGTGTCCGTCACGGTGAAGGTCGCGACCTGGTTGCGATAGGCGATGTCGAGCCGCACCGAGCCGGCTTCGGTATATTTGATGGCGTTCGACAGGATGTTGATGAGGATCTGCCGCAGCCGGTTCTCGTCGGTGCGCACCAGCGCCGGCAGCGCCGGCGAGCGCGCGACGATGAACTCGAGCCCCTTGGCGCTCGCCTGCACCGCGAACATGGCTTCGAGGCTGTCGAGGAAGTCCGGCAGCGAAAGGACCGCGCGGCGGAGTTGCAGGCGGCCGGTCTCGATCTTGGAGATGTCGAGGAGCCCGTCGATGAGACCCGAGAGATGTTCGGCGGAGGAGCGGATGACTTTCAGCCCGCCGCGCCGGTTGGCTGGCACGCTCTCGTCGCGCTCCAGAAGCTGCGCATAGCCGAGCACGGTGTTCAGCGGCGTGCGAAGTTCGTGGCTCATGCCGACGACATAACGGCTCTTGGCGTTGCTCGCGGCTTCCGCGGCCTCCTTGGCCTTCTGGAGCGCGGCGTCGGTGCGCCGATGCGAGGCGATCTCACGCAACAGCATCGTCGTCTGGCGCTGCGTCTCCTCCTGCGCGACGCGCCGGCTCTGCTGAGCGAGGATGAAGAACCAGGAGGCGATGCCCGTGACGATCACGAGGATGAAGAACGCCGCCCAGAGCGCCGTCGCGACCGTCCCCGTCGCCTCCGGGTTCACGATCACCGTGCGGTAGTAGATCAGCGAGAGAACCAGCGCGACGACGCCCGTCAGCAACGCGAAGACGCCGAGAAAGGCGCCGACGCCCGAGCGGGCGTGACGGGCGACGCGCGCCGGCAGCACAGCCTCCATCGCATCCGCTGCCTGCGCGGAAAATCGCGCATGCGGCTTGCAAAGATCGTGGCAGCGCGCGTCGAGAGAGCAGCAGAGCGAACAGATCGGCCCCGAATAGGCCGGGCAGTGCGCCATGTCCTCCGGCTCGAAGGGCAGTTCGCAGATGATGCAGCGTATTTCGGCGAGCTTGTGCCAGTGCGCGCGGGGCTTGCGCGCGAGGTAGTAGCGCCCGCCCGTTCTCCAGGCGATCAGCGGCGAGACGACAAGCGCCGTGCCGAGCGCGACGAAGGGCGAAAGCGCCTGCGCGACCGGGCCGAAGGCGCCGGCGAAGGCGGTCAGCGACAGGAGGCTGGCGAGCCCCATCGCGCCGACGCCGACCGGGTTCACGTCGTAGAGATGGGCGCGCTTGAACTCGATGCCGGGCGGCGAGAGGCCGAGCCGCTTGTTGATGACGAGATCGGCGACGATGGCCCCGAGCCACGCCACCGCGAAATTGGCGAAGAGGCCGAAGGTCGCCTCCAGCGCGCCGTAGATGCCAAGCTCCATCAAGAGAAGCGCGATCGCCACGTTGAAGATCAGCCAGACGACGCGGCCGGGATGCGAGTGCGTCAGCCGCGAGAAGAAGTTCGACCAGGCGAGCGACCCCGCATAGGCGTTCATCACGTTGATCTTGAGCTGGCTGACGACGACGAACAGCGCCATCAGATAGGTCGCGACGGCGGGCGAGGAGAAGACGAAGCCGAAGGCAAGGTCGTACATATGCGCCGGGTCCGCCGCGCTTTCCACCGGCACGCCGTGCCGCAGCGCCAGCACCGCGAGGAACGAGCCGAGCAGGATCTTCGGCGCGCCGAGAACGATCCAGCCGGGACCGGCCGCGAGCATGGCGAGGCGCCAGTTGCGGCTCGGCTTGCCCTCCTGCGCCGGCAGGAAGCGCAGGATGTCCACCTGCTCGCCGATCTGCGGCATCAAAGCGAGGATGACGGAGGCGGCGGCGCCGAACTTCAGGAGGTCGAAGCCCGCCGCCTGCGGGTTCTCCAGCCCCGCGAAGCTCGTCCACTCTGCGACCGAGCCGGGGTCGTGCCAGAGGATGAAGCCGAGCGGCAGGACGTTGAGCCCGATCCAGAGCGGCTGCGTGGCGAGCTGGAACCGCGAGATCCAGGTTACCCCGTGCGTGACAAGCGGGATGATGGCGAAGGCCGAGATCACGTAGCCGAGCCAGAGCGGCACCGAGAAGGCAAGGTTCAGCGCGGCCGTCATGATCGCCGCCTCGATGGCGAAGAGGATGAAGGTGAAGCTCGCATAAATCAGCGAGGTGATCGTCGAGCCGATATAGCCGAAGCTTGCGCCGCGCGTCAGAAGGTCGATGTCGACGCCGTAACGCGCGGCGTAGCGGCTGATCGGCAGGCCGGTGAGGAAGAGCACCACCGAAACGACGAGGATCGCCGCCACCGCGTTGGTGAAGCCGAACATCAGCGTGATCGCGCCGCCCACCGCCTCCAGCGCCAGGAACGAGATCGCCCCGATCGCTGTCTGCGAGACCCATTGCGCAGACCAGCGCCGGGCGCGCCGCGCGGTGAAGCGCAGTGCGTAGTCCTCCAGCGTCTCGTTGGCGACCCAGCGGTTGTAGTCGCGCCGCACGGGCAGGATGCGCTGGCGTCCGGACATGGTCTCCCTTGGCTTTCGATGGTCGTCCCGCGATTGCAGCGCGTTGCGCGACGGCGGGCAAGGACCCTCGCCTACGTCATTCGACGTATGTGCATTACGCACCGCAGCGTCGAGATTGACCTTACGCGACGCGGGGAACGCCGGCGCGAGGTTTTTCGAACGCAGGGGAACAGGCACATGAAACTCTTCACCACAGCGGGCCTCGTCGGCGGGCTCTTCGCCGCCACGATGCTGTCGGGCGCGGCGCTCGCGCAGGACGCGCCCTCCGGCGAGCCGATCAAGGTCGGCATCCTCCATTCGCTCTCGGGCACGATGGCGATCTCCGAGACGACGCTGAAGGACGTCATGGAGATGCTCATCGCCGACCAGAACGAGAAGGGCGGCCTCCTCGGCCGGCCTCTCGAGGCCGTCGTCGTCGATCCGGCTTCCGACTGGCCGCGCTTTGCCGAGCAGGCGCGCCAGCTTCTGGCCGAGGATCAGGTGGACGCCGTCTTCGGCGCCTGGACGAGCGTGTCGCGCAAGTCCGTTCTGCCGGTCTTCGAGGAGCTGAACGGCATCCTCTTCTACCCCGTGCAGTACGAGGGCGAGGAATCCTCGCGCAACATCTTCTACACCGGCGCCGCTCCCAACCAGCAGGCGATCCCGGCGGTGGACTATCTCGCCGAGGAAGAAGGCGTCGAGCGCTGGGTTCTGGCCGGCACCGACTACGTCTACCCGCGCACCACCAACCGCATCCTCGAGACCTACCTCAAGGAAGAGCTCGGCGTCGCGGAAGAGGACATCCTCATCAACTACACGCCGTTCGGCCATTCCGACTGGCAGTCGATCGTCTCTGAGATCCAGACCTTCGGCTCGTCCGGCAAGCGCACGGCCGTGGTCTCCACGATCAACGGCGACGCCAACGTGCCCTTCTACCGCGAACTCGCCAACCAGGGGGTCTCCGCCGAGGACATCCCGGTCATCGCCTTCTCGGTCGGCGAGGAGGAACTGGCCGGCATCGACACGGGCCCTCTGGTCGGGCACCTCGCCGCCTGGAACTACTTCATGAGCGTCGACACCGACGAGAACCTCGACTTCATCGACAAGTGGCATGCCTTCATCGGTGACGAGGATCGCGTGACCAACGACCCGATGGAGGCCCACTACATCGGCTTCAACATGTGGGTTAAGGCAGTCGAGAAGGCCGGCACCACCGACACCGATGCGGTGATCGACGCGATGATCGGCGTCTCCGTGCCGAACCTGACCGGTGGCTTCTCGGCGATGATGCCGAACCACCACATCACCAAGCCCGTGCTGATCGGCGAGATCCAGGACGACGGCCAGTTCGAGACGGTCTGGGAGACGCCCGGCACGGTCGTCGCTCAGGAGTGGTCGCCCTACCTCGAAGGCTCGCGTGACCTGATCGCGGATTGGCGCGCACCTCTCTCCTGCGGCAACTTCAACGTCGTCACCGGCCAATGCGGCGGCCAGGGCGCCGAGGCGGCCGAAGAGGCTCCTGCCGAGGAAGCCGCCAACTGAGGCGGGTTAGCGGGCGCTCGAGTCCCCCGCTTCCAGTCAACTCTCAGCGTCATCCTCGGCCGCAAGGCCGGGGATGACGTGGAGAGGTCGAGCGCTCGCGGCACCCGAGCGTGCCCGGGATGCCGGCGCCAAACGAGACGAAAACCGAGACGGCGCATCGCGCCACCTCGCACACCGCCCGATCCGGGGTCCTTCGATGATCGCTTTCCTTAGAGGCATGGTCCTCCTCCTGATGCTGGCCGGGCCTGCCGCCGCGCAGAGCGACCTGCGCCCGCTCATCGACGCGCTCGGCGCGGGCAGCGGCTTCGACGCGACGGAGCGCGCCGTGCAGGCACTCGCGGCGACGGGCGACCCGGCCGCCGCGCCCGTCCTGCGCGCGCTTGCCGACGGCGATCTCGTCACGCGCACATCCGACGGCCGCGTCTTCGTCGGCGAACGCGACGGGCGGACCTACGCGCTGACCGACGCCCTCACCGGCGAGGACGCGGGCGAAGCTGCGCGCGGCGACGTCGACGCCATCCGCGTCAACAACCGCCTGCGCCGCGCCGTCACCGCCGCGATGGGCTCGCTCACCCTCCAGAGCCCGAGCATCCGCCAGCGCATGAACGCGGCACAGGCCATCTTCTCGGCCCGTGATGCCGAGGCCATCGAGGCGCTGGACGCCGCGATCGAAGCCGAGACCGTGCTCTCCGTGGCCAATCTGATGCGGCAGGCCCGAGCCGCCGCTGTACTGAACTCCGACCGTCCAGAGGCGGAAAAGGTCGAAGCGGCACGGATCGTGGCCGCGCGCGGCGACCGCGATGCGCTGGTCCTGCTCGCCCCCTATGCCGAGGGCGAAGGCGAACTCGCCGAGGCGGCGAGCGCCGGCGTCAGCGCCATCCAGAGCCGCCTCACCCTGATCGACTGGGCGCAGAACGTCTTCTACGGCCTGTCGCTCGGCTCGGTGTTGCTTCTGGCTGCCATCGGCCTCGCCGTGACCTTCGGCGTCATGGGCGTCATCAACATGGCGCATGGCGAGATGGTGATGATCGGCGCCTACACGACCTTCGTCGTGCAGGGGCTCATGCGCGCCCACGCCCCCGGTCTCTTCGACTACTCGCTGCTCTTCGCCCTGCCCGCCGCCTTCCTCGTCGCCGGCGCCATCGGCGTCGCCATCGAGCGCGGCATCATCCGCTGGCTCTACGGCCGCCCGTTGGAGACGCTGCTCGCCACCTGGGGCGTCTCGCTGATCCTGCAGCAGGCGACGCGCTCCTGGTTCGGCGCCTCCAACCGCGAGGTTTCCTCGCCGTCCTGGATGTCCGGCACGATCGACGTCCTCGGCGCGCAACTCACGCTCAACCGCCTCGTCATCATCTTCTTCTCGCTCGCCGTCCTCCTCGGCCTGATGGCCGTGATGCGCTGGACGTCCTTCGGGCTGCAGATGCGCGCTGCGACGCAGAACCGCCGAATGGCCGCGGCGATGGGCATCCGCACACCGTGGGTGGACGCCATGACCTTCGGCCTCGGTTCGGGCATCGCGGGCCTTGCCGGCGTCGCGCTCTCACAGATCGACAACGTCTCGCCCAATCTCGGCCAGAGCTACATCATCGACAGTTTCCTCGTGGTCGTCTTCGGCGGCGTCGGCTCGCTCTGGGGCACGCTGACGGCCGCGATGAGCCTTGGCGTCGTCAACAAGTTCCTCGAGCCCTATGCGGGTGCGGTGCTGGCGAAGATCCTCGTCCTCGTCCTTGTTATCCTGTTCATCCAGAAGCGGCCACGCGGCCTGTTCGCGCAGAAGGGACGCGCGGTGGAGGCATGATCACGACCCGTCTTCTCGGCAACTGGGGCGGCCGCGCCTTCGTCGCGATCCTGGTTCTGGCAGCGATCTTCATGCCGCTGTCGAACGCATTCCTCTCGCCCGGCGACGCCCTCTACGTGCCCACGACCTGGGTCGTGCTTCTAGGCCGGTGGCTCGCCTTCGCGCTGCTGGCGCTCGCGCTCGATCTCGTCTGGGGATATTGCGGCATCCTCTCGCTCGGCCACGGGGCGTTCTTCGCGCTCGGCGGCTACGCCATCGGCATGCACATGATGCGCGAGATCGGGCCGCGCGGCGTCTACGGCAATCCGAACCTGCCGGACTTCATGGTCTTCCTGAACTGGTCGGAACTGCCCTGGTACTGGTGGGGCTTCGGGAACTTTTGGTTCGCCGCGCTGATGACCATGCTGGTGCCCGGCGCGCTCGCCTTCGTCTTCGGCTGGTTCGCGTTCCGCTCGCGCGTGACCGGCGTGTACCTGTCGATCATCACGCAGGCGATGACCTTCGCGCTGATGCTCGCCTTCTTCCGCAACGAGATGGGCTTCGGCGGCAACAACGGCCTGACCGACTTCCGCGATGTCCTCGGCTTCGACCTCAGGGCCCGCGAGACGCGCGTCGCGCTCTTCTCGATCACCGCGCTGGCGCTGGCGACCGGCTATCTCGTCGCCCGCGCGGTCGTCACGTCCAAGCTCGGCCTCGTCCTCGTCGCGATCCGAGACGCCGAGAGCCGCGCACGCTTCCTCGGCTACAGGGTCGAGCGCTTCAAGCTCTTCGTCTTCACGCTGTCGGCCATGATGGCGGGGGTCGCGGGCGCGCTCTACGTGCCGCAGACCGGTATCATCAACCCCGGCGAGTTCGCCCCCGCCAATTCCATCGAGGCGGTGATCTGGGTCGCCGTTGGGGGGCGCGGCACGCTCTGGGGTGCGGCCGTCGGCGCCGTCCTCGTCAACGCCGCGAAATCCTGGCTCACCGGCTTTGCGCCCGGCCTCTGGCTCTTCGCGCTCGGCGGCCTCTTCGTCGCCGTCACGCTGTTCCTGCCGCGCGGCCTCGTCGGCACCGTCGAGCATGGCTGGTCGGCCCTCACCGAACGGCGCAGGACCGCGCGGGACGAGAAGGGTGCGGGCGAAGACCTCGCATCGAAGCCGGCGGAGTGAGCATCATGGATACCACCAGCACCGAACCGCCCGTCTCGCCTGCCCCCTACGCCGCGCAGATGGCGCAGAAGCGCGAGAGCGAAGTCTCCGCCGGCAGCAGCGGCCGGCGCGGCGATACGCTGCTCTATCTGAACGGCGTCTCGAAGGCCTTCGACGGTTTCAAGGCGATCAACGATCTATCGCTCGTCGTCGCCAGGGGTGAGATGCGCGCGATCATCGGCCCGAACGGCGCCGGCAAGACAACGATGATGGACATTGTCACCGGCAAGACTCGGCCCGACGCGGGCGAGGTGTTCTTCCGGGGAGACATCGACCTGACGCGCCACGACGAGGCCGAGATCGCCACGATGGGCATCGGTCGCAAGTTCCAGAAGCCGACCGTCTTCGAGAACCACACCGTGCGCGACAATCTGAAGCTCGCGCTCGCCGGATCGCGCGGCGTTTTCCCGGCGCTCTTCCACAAGGGACGTGCCGAAGAACGCGCCCGCATCGGCGACATTCTCGAACTGACCCGCCTTGCCGATCGCCGCGACGCGCCGGCCGCCGGGCTCTCGCACGGCCAGAAGCAGTGGCTGGAGATCGGCATGCTGCTGGCACAGGACCCCGAACTCCTGCTCGTGGACGAGCCGGTGGCGGGTATGACGGACGCCGAGACGGAGGAAACAGCGCGGCTCCTGAAGGACATCGCGCGCGACCATTCGGTCATCGTCGTCGAGCACGATATGCACTTCGTGCGCGAACTGGGCGTGAAGGTCACGTGCCTGCACGAGGGCCATGTCCTCGCCGAGGGCCCGCTCGATCAGGTCTCCGCGAACCCGCGCGTCATCGAAGTCTATCTGGGACGCTGAACCATGCTGACCGTCAAGGACGTCGATCTCTATTACGGCGCCGCGCAGGCCCTGCGCGGCATCTCCATCGGCGCGGCGAAAGGGGAGATAACCTGTGTCCTCGGTCGCAACGGCGTCGGCAAGACCTCGCTGATGCGCGCCATCGTCGGACAACAGGCGGTGCGCGGCGGCACCATCAGTCTAGACGGCGTCGACCTCAAGGGCGCCGCGCCCTACCGGCGCGCGCGCGCCGGCATCGGTTTCGTGCCGCAGGGCCGCGAAATCTTCCCGCTCCTGACTGTGAAGGAAAACCTGCAGACGGGGTTCGCGCCCGTACGCCGCGCGGAACGCACCGTGCCGGACCATGTCTTCGAGCTGTTCCCGGTGCTCAAGACCATGCTCGGGCGGCGTGGCGGCGATCTGTCCGGTGGCCAGCAGCAGCAGCTCGCCATCGGCCGCGCCCTCGTCACGCGCCCGCAACTCCTCGTCCTCGACGAGCCGACCGAGGGCATCCAGCCCTCGATCATCAAGGATATCGGCCGCGCCATACGCTATCTTCGAGACGAGGCCGGGCTCGCGATCCTCCTTGTCGAGCAGTATCTCGACTTCTGCCGCGAGCTCGCGGACCGGGTCTATGTGATGGACCGTGGGCGTATCGTCTTCGAGGGCGTGGGCGCGGATCTCGACCGCGAGGACGTGCGTCGGCACCTGACGGTCTGATCAGAACCCTCTCGGCTCACACAAAAAAGGCCGGCGGGTCGCCCCGCCGGCTCTTTCGTTCGATCGTCGAAGGCGCCGTTACTGTGGCAGGGCGTAGGCGATGACCGAATCGCCACGCTTGGTGCCGAGCGAGCCATGGCCGCCGGCCACCACCACCACGTACTGGCGGCCGTCAGCACCGGTGTAGCTCATTGGCGTCGCCTGTCCGCCGGCCGGCAGGCGATCGCGCCAGATCTCCTCCCCGGTCGTCACGTCGTAGGCGCGCACGTAGTAGTCGATCGTGCCCGAGAGGAAGGCGACGCCGCTCTCGGTCATCAGCGGCCCGCCAAGGCTCGGCACCCCCATTCGGAAGGGCAGAGGCAGAGGCGAGGCATCGCGCACCGTGCCGTTCTTGTGCATCCACACGATCTCGCCCGTCGTCAGGTCGGCCGCCGCGACATAGCCCCAGGGCGGCGACTGGCAAGGCAGGCCCAGGACGGACGTGAAGGGACCCATCTCCGCAGCGTAGGGCGCACCGAAATTCTCGTTCAGGGCCGGCAGCGCGCCCTGCGGCGGCTGGTCGTTGACGACGAGGTCGGTCTCGTTGTCGCGCGGGATGAGCTTCGACGTGAAGGCAAGATACGCCGGCGTCGTGAAGGCGATCTGACGCACCGGATCGACGGCCACCGAGCCCCAGTTGAAGACGCCGAAATTGCCCGGATAGATGAGAGAGCCCATCTCGGAAGGCGGCGTGAAGCGACCCTCATAATAGTAGGAATGGAAGGCGATGCGGCAGGCGAGCTGATCGATCAGCGTCGCGCCCCACATGTCCTTCTCGCGAAGGGCGGGCGGGTCGAAGGAGAGCGCCGAAACCGGCTGCGTCGGCGCGGTAAAGTCGCCGCGTGCGGCGCCCTGCGGCGCTGGTGTTTCCGTGACCGGGAGGATCGGCTCCCCGGTACGACGGTCGAGGACGTAGATTTCGCCCTGCTTGGTCGGCTGGACCAGCGCTGGAACACTTTCGCCCCCAATCGTAAGGTCCACCAGCGTCGGCTGCGAAGGGACGTCGTAGTCCCAGAGGTCATGATGAACGGTCTGGAAGTTCCAGTTGACCGTGCCGTCGGCAAGGTTCAGAGCCACGACCGAAGAGGAGAAACGCTCCACATTCTCCGAGCGATTGCCGCCCCACTGGTCCGGCGGCTGGTTGCCGAGAGGCACATAGACAAGACCGAGGTCCTCGTCCGCGGAAGAGATCGACCAGGAGTTGGGCGAGTTCGGCGTGTAGGTCTGCCCCGGAGCAAGCGGCGCCGTATCGTCCGGGTTACCCGAATCCCAGTTCCATACAAGCGCGCCGGTGTCGACGTCGAAGGCTCGGATAACGCCCGAAGGCTCCGTCGTCGATACATTGTCGAGAACCGTACCGCCGACGATCACGAGATTTGCCGTTACCACCACGGGCGAGGTCGAGTAGTAGGAGCCCACGTTGACGTAGGGCATGTTGGCCCAGAGGTCGATCTGCCCGTCGCCACCGCCGAAATCGGCGCAGACCGAACCGTCATCCGGGTTGAGCGCGATCAGCCGGCCGTCGGCCGTCGGCATGAAGAGCTTGCCGTTGGTGCAGCTCGGCGTCGTGCGCTGGGCGCTCTGCGCGGCCTGCGGCAGGTTCGCGACCGGCTGCTCCGGCGTGCCGGTGGCCTGATCGGCAGCCGAGAGCGCGGTGAAGGAAGCGCTCTGATCACGGCCGGCCTGCACGATGCCTTCTTGTGGGGGCTGGGTCCCCTCTGCCGTCTCTTCCTCCGAGAAGGTAGAGGGTGTGGCTCCCTCACCGCTCGCTTCCGCCATACCCTGCGTCATCATCGAGCCGGCAGGCTGGACGGTGGTGGGCTCGGCCTCGGCAGCCGGTGCCGGCGCAGCTTCGGGAGCCGGCGTAGTTGGGGCAGCCGCAGGCTGTCCTTCAGGCGTGGCAGCCGGTGCGGGCGGCGCGGCCGGAGCCTCAGCCGGGGCGGCGGCGGCCGCAGCATCCGCCAGCGCAACGGGCTGCGTCGTGCGCTCGATGCCCGGCGCCTGGTAGGAGAGGCCGCGGCAGGTCAGGTGCTGCAATGCCAGCTCGCCGCGGATCTGCGGATCATAGCGCCAGATCTCCTTGCCGCTCACCGCATCGAGCGCGATGACGCTCTGGTGCGGCGTGCAGAGATACAGACGGTCGCCGATCTTGAGGGGCGTCGCCTGGAAGGTCGTCTCCTCCGGGTCGCCGGGGCGCGAGATGTCGCCGGTGTTGTACTCCCAGGCGACTTCGAGACCGGAGACGTTGTCGGGCGTGATCTGCGTCAGCGGCGCATAGCGCTGCGCGTCCGAGGTGCGGCCATAGGCGTGCCACTCGCCCTCCGGCACGCCGCGCTCGTTCGGCGCGGCGCCGCCGGCGCTACGCACCTCGCCCTCGATGCGGTGAAGATCGGTGAACCAGCTCACCGCCGCGACGGCTACGGCCAGAAGCAGTGAGACGGTCAGAGCAAGGCCTGTCCCGCTCGTCGCGGTCGGGTGGACGCGGCGATGGTCCATCGCATCCGCGACCGAGGCGACGCCGAGCCGGCGGGTGATGAATGGCAGAAGCAGAAGCGCGCCGAGAACGATGATCAGACCGCCACGCGCGGCGAGGGGCCACCAGTCGAAGCCCACTTCCCACAGCGCCCAGATGAGCGTCCCGACGACGAAGAGAGCGTAAAGGGCGAGCGCTGCCGGGCGGCGCTGGATGAGCAGCGCGCCCGTGCCGATGAAGGCGATGCCGGCCACGATGTAGTAAGGGGAGCCACCGACGCTCGTCAGCCAGATGCCGCCGCCACCGATCAGAAGGCCGAGGATCGCGAAGATCACCCCGACGACCGCCGTCGTCTTGCTCATACCGTGTGCGTGCATACGCCCCGCTCCAATCGCCCACATGCTCGTCAGCGCAGGAAATATCCTTCGCCCACCCCTCATCAAGGCCGCGCGGCGGGCATTCCAAGCTTTTTCGCATCGCATCATGCCCAACGCCGCTTGCGCCTCACCCTTCGCAGTGGCACTCGCGGCGGAAGGTCACCGTCGCGGTAGGAGGCGGGCCACCCCGCCAGATCGCTCCGACGAGCCCGCTTCATGAGCCTGCCCCTTCTCCTCGCTTTTCTAGGGTTGATCGCCTTCGGCGCCTATGTGCAGACCGTCACGGGCTTCGCCTTCGGGCTGATTGTGATGGGCGGCGTCGGCCTCAGCGGCGCGGTGCCGCTGCCGGACGCGGCCGTCGTCGTCTCGCTCCTCGTCCTCGTGAACGCGGCGCAGATCCTGTGGCGCAACTGGCGTTCCGCCTTCAATCGCGAGCTGTGGCTGGTTCTGGCCTCCTCGCTGCCGACGCTGATCGCGAGCTACGCCCTTCTCGAATGGCTCGCGGCGGACAACCTCGATCTCCTGCGCATCGCGCTCGGCGCGGTCATCCTCTTCGCCGCCGTTCAGCTCGTCCTGCCCGGAGCGGCTCTGGCGCAGCGCTCCGGCGACGGGTCTTTCGTGCTGGCGGGCGTGGCCGGCGGTATCCTGAGCGGCCTCTTCGCGACGTCCGGGCCGCCGCTCGTCTATCACATGTACCGCCAGCCCTTTCCCATCCAGCGCATCCGCGAGACGCTGGTCGCCATCTTCGCCGTCAACTCGGTGTTCCGCGTCGGCGTCGTCACGACATCGGGCAATCTGTCCTCGAGCGTGCTCTGGCTGGCGGCGCTCGCCCTGCCCTCGGTCGCGGGGGCGACATGGTTCGCGAGGCGGTGGCCGCCTTCGCTGTCGCCGCGCACCATGCGCCGTCTCGTCTTCCTGCTGCTGGCGCTCTCCGGGCTGTCGCTGGCCCTGCCGGCGCTCGTGAAGCTGGTCTAGAGAAGTTCGAAGACGTGGTGCTCCACGCGCCCGTCGAACATCGTCAGAAGCTCGCCCGTCACGGCTCGGCTCTCGAAACGCACCGGTGCCGCGAGCGCGACGTCCACCGCCGCACGGTCGTCGAACACCATCGAGAGGCTGAGCGGCACGGGGTCGACGCCCGCATCGCGCTCGAGCTCGAACTGCACGCGCACGTCGCGCACATTGGGGAATTCGCACCAGAGCGGCGTCAGCCGCTCCTCGACGAAGCGGCGGAAGTCGGCCTCGCGGCCGGCATGGATGCGGCCCCGGAAAAAGGCCTGCCGAACGATCATTGTCGTATCTCGATGTCTTGCGGGCGAGCCCAGCGTCAGTGGGTGATCTGCCCGAGGAAAGCGCGCGTGCGCTCCTCGCGCGGATTGTCGAAGAAGTTCACCGGATCGTTCACCTCGACGATCTCACCCTTGTCCATGAAGATCACACGGTCGGCGACCTTGCGCGCGAAGCCCATCTCGTGGGTCACGCACATCATGGTCATGCCCTCGTTGGCGAGGTCGATCATGGTGTCGAGAACCTCCTTGACCATCTCGGGGTCGAGCGCCGAGGTCGGCTCGTCGAAGAGCATGATCTTGGGGTTCATGCACAGAGCGCGGGCGATCGCGACGCGCTGCTGCTGACCGCCGGAAAGCTGGGCGGGATACTTGTCGGCCTGCTCGGGAATGCGAACGCGGGCAAGATATTTGCGCGCGGTTTCCTGCGCCTGCGCCTTCGAGACCCCGCGCACCTTCATCGGCGCCAGCGTGCAGTTCTCCAGCACTGTCATGTGCGGGAAGAGGTTGAACTGCTGGAACACCATGCCGACGTCGCGCCGCACGGCGTCGACCTCTTTCGGTCCCGCCGTCAGCTCGATGCCGTCGACCACGATCCTGCCCTTCTGCACGGGCTCCAGCTGGTTGATGCAGCGGATCAGCGTCGACTTACCGGAACCGGACGGCCCGCACAGGACGATCTTCTCGCCCCGGCGCACCGTCAGGTCGATGGATTTCAGGGCATGGAAGTCGCCGTAATACTTGTCGACGCCTTCCATCAGGACGGCCGGGGAGTCCGACATCGCGGCCTGCTTCGGATCGCTCATGGGTCGGGCTCCCCCTTCTCGTCGTCTTACTGCTGCGTCTCGGCCAGGAAGTCCGGCAGCGGCGACTGCAGCCACTTCTCGTGGATCTCGTTGAGCTGTCCGTCTTCCTTCACGCGGTTCAGGAAGTCGTTGATCTCGGCGAGGAAGGCGTCGGAGCCCTTGCGCACCGCGATGCCCTGGCTCTGCTGGCTGAGCGCGAACTTGGTGTCGAAGCGGCCGGGCGCGGCTCCCTCGATCTGGGCGATGACGACGTTGGAGGCGCCCATCAGCGGCACTTGGCCGGAGAGCAGCGCCTGCACCGCGCTCGCATCGTCGTCGAAGCGCTGGATGTTGGCGTCGGCAGGGGCCACAGCGGTGATCGCGCCGTCCTGGGTGGACGCGCGCGCCACGCCGATGCTCTGGCCCGCAAGTCCGGCGGCGTCGGTGATCGCGAGGCTCTGGTCGCCGTAGACGAAGATCTCGATGCCGGCATAAGGCTGCGAGAAATCGACCTGCTCGGCGCGCTCGGGCGTGATCCCGAGCGAGGCGACGAGAACGTCGACCTGGCCGGACTGGAGATAGGGGATGCGGTTCGGGCCGGTCACGGGAACGATGTTCAGCTCGACGCCGAGGTCTTCGGCGAGAAGCTTCGCGACGTCGGCGTCGTAGCCGTCCGGCTGGCCGTTGAGGTCGAGGATGCCGAAGGGCGGGAAGTCGACGAGCATGCCGACATTGATGGTGCCGCGCGACTGGATCTCCTCCACCGTCTGCGCGCTTGCCGGCGTCATGGCGGCCACGATCATCGCGGCGCCGGCGACGAAGCCGAATGTCTTCGAAAGAACGGTCATGCAATTCCTCCCGGGGGTTGTTGGCCGGTGCGGCCGGGCGTTCAGCGTTGCGAGGCGGCGGCGAAGCGTCGTTCCATGCGGCCGGCCAGGATCGAGAGCGGCCAGCACAGGACGAAGTAGAGAAGCGCCACCAGCCCGAACACCTTGAACGGATCGAAAGTGGCGTTGTTCACGATCTGCCCGGCGCGCGTCAGTTCCACGAAGCCGATGATCGACGCGAGCGAGGTGCCCTTGATGAGCTGCACCAGGAAGCCGACGGTGGGCGCGACGGCGATGCGGGCCGCCTGCGGCAGGACGATCGACTTCATCCGGTCGAAATAGGACAGACCGAGCGCGTGCGCGGCTTCCGACTGGCCTTGCGGCACCGCCTGGATGCAGCCGCGCCAGATTTCGCCGAGGAAGGCCGAGGCATGCAGCGTCAGCGCCAGCGACGCCGCCACCCACGGGTTCACGCCATAGCCGAAGATGTTCAGCCCGAAGAACACGAGGAAGAGCTGCATCAGGAGCGGCGTGCCCTGGAACACCCGGATGAAGCCGAGCGCGAGACCCGACAGGATGCGGTTCGCCGAAACGCGCGCGAGCGCCGTCAGGAGCCCGCCCACCGCGCCGCCCGCGAAGGCGATCGCCGAGAGCGCCAGTGTCCACTGGATGGCGGTGAGGATGAACAGGACCTCGTTGGGGCCGAAGGGGCGGATCATGGCAGCGCTCCTATCGGCTCAGCGGGTAGTTGAAAGCGAGGCGCTGGATCAGGCTGAACAGCGCCGAGAAGCCGAGCGACAAGAGGAGATACATCGCGGTAATGACGAGATAGACCTCGAAGGCCGCGAAGGTGCGCGACTGGATGTCGTTGCCCGCCGCCGCCAGATCGTTGGCCGAGATCGCCGAGACGACGCTCGATGTCAGCATCAGGAAGATGAACTGGCTCGTCAGCGCCGGATAGACGGTGCGCAGCGCCGGCTTCATGATGATGTAGCGGAAGATCTGGTGACGCTTGAGGCCGAGCGCGAAACCCGCCTCCACCTGCCCCTTTGCGATGGATTCGATGCCCGCGCGGATGATCTCCGTGGCATAGGCCCCGACATTGACGACGAGCGCGACGAGGGCGGCGACGTTCGGCGTCATTCGCAGGCCAAAGACGGGCAGCGCGAAGTAGATGAAGAAGATCTGGATGAGAAAGGGCGTGTTTCGGATCAACTCGACATAGGCGTCGATCAACCAGCGCAGCGGCGCCGGACCGGCCGTCTTGCCAGCCGCGCACAGGACAGCGACGACGAGCCCGAGCAGCATCGCGCCGAACGAGAGCTGCACCGTCACCCACGCGCCCTGAAGAAGGTGGTCGAAATTCGCGAAGACCGGCGCGAAATTAAACTGGTACACGCCTTCCTCCTCCTCCGACGTCGGGCCGGCACTATGCCCCGTCGAACGCCGCCCCTCCAGGCCGCCAACCTCCGAAAGAGACTGTTAGATCGATCTACCGCGATGTTCTTCCTGACGTCAAGCCACGTCGGGTGCCGGTCCGCAGGACGGGCGCGCGACGAAGTAGCTCGGCTCGATACGCCTTTCGATCGCCGCGCGGGGATCGTGTAGGCGGCGCAGGAGAAGCTCCGCGGCGTGCCCTCCGACGCGGAAGGGCTGGGTCGCGTGCGAAGCAAGACCCGGCACGACGAGATCGCATTCGGCGGTGTTGTCGATACCCACCAGCGAGACGTCGACCCCGATCCGCACGCCAAGGTCGACGAGACCGCGGTGCAGGCCGAGCGCGACGACGTCGTTGAAGCACAGGATGGCGCTCGGCGGGTTCTCACGGCGCATCAGAACGGGGGCCAGCGAGCGCCCATCGGCATGCGAGAGCGGCAGATGCAGAATCAGATCGTCTTCAAGGTCGGCCTCTGCCATGGCTGCCCGAAATCCAGCCAGACGGTCCGCATGAGCGGAATGGTCGAGAATGCCGGACACGAAGGCGATGCGACGGTGGCCGAGCGCGGCGAGCAGGCGCGTCGCGTCACGCGCGAGAGCCGCGAAATCGACACCGGCATAGTCGCTCCGCGTGCCGGGCACCTCGCGCAGGAGCTGCACCAGCGGCATGCCCTGGCGTTCCAGATCCTCGACCAGCCCCGGCGCGGTGCCGGCCGCCGGGCACACAATGAGCCCGTCGACGCCATGTTCGCGCATCCGCGTGACGAAGAGCGCCTGACGGCTCACATCCTCGTTGCAGTTGGCGAGGAAGACCGACAGATGCGCCGACTCCACCCGGTCCTCCACCCCCGCCAGCAGCGTGGCGAAGAACGGGTTGGTGAGGTTCGGTAGAAGCACGCCGATCGTGTGGCTGCGCGAGGCGCGAAGCCGCGCCGCCCCGCGGTTGTAGACGTAGCCGAGCGCGGCCATCGAGGCCTCGACCCGCTCGCGCGTGCCGGCCGAGATCGCGCCGCTGCCGCGCAGGACGAGAGACGCCGTCGCCCGCGAGACGCCGGCGTGGCGCGCAACATCGAGAAGAGTTGGCACCTTGCGGGCCAGAACCGGATCGTCCGTCACGTGAGCCTGCCCCTCTCCCGACATTCGCACCGCGCGGCAAATCGCCTAGAAGCCGATCGCGCAGCCGTCCTTGCGCTGGTCAGAGCCGCCGGCCAGAACGCCGTTCTCGCGGTCGATCCAGATGGCCTGGCCGCCGCCGAGCGGCGAGGGCCGGGGTGCGATCTTGTGACCGCGCGCCGCAAGGTCTGCGATCGTCACCTCGCCGAGCGTCGGCTCCACCTCGAGGACGCCGCCGAAGGCGAAGGAGCGCGGCGCGTCGAGCGCGCCTTGCACGTCCTGCCCGCGATCGATGACGCCGGAGAGGAACGCCGCATGGCCCGCCGCCTGATAGTGGCCGCCCATCACGCCGAAGGGCGAGATCGTCTGCCCGTCCTTGGCCAGCATGCCGGGAATGATCGTGTGCATCGGCCGCTTGCCGCCAGCGATGGCGTTGGGGTGCCCTTCGGCCAGCCGGAACGAGGCGCCGCGATTGTGCAGCAGGATGCCGGTGTCCGGCGCCATCAGCGTCGACCCGAACGGGTTGAAGATCGAGTTGATGAAGGAGATGGCGTTGCCCTCGCCGTCCACGACACAGAGATAGATCGTGTCCTTGTGCTCGGGCTCGGTCCACAGTCGCGGCTTCGCCGCGCGGAGCATGTCGACGCGCGCAGCGAGCGTATGGCGCGCTTCATCGGACAGAAGCCGTTCCACTTCGTCCGCGGTGAAGCGCGGATCGCCGATCAGGACGTCGCGGTGATGGTAGGCCAGCTTGGTCGCCTCGGCGTGCAGATGCGCGCGGTCGGCTGGACAGGTGTCAGGGCCGAGATCGAAAGCCGAGAGCGTGTTGAGGATCATCAGTGCCGCGACGCCCTGGCCGTTCGGCGGACACTCGTAGACGTCGTAGCCGCGATAGGCGAGCCGGATCGGCGTCTCGTAGGTCGCGCCGTCCACCGCATCGGCGAAATCGTCGAGCGTGTGGAGGCCGCCGAGGCTGCGCAGGAACGCGACCATGCGCTCGGCCGTCTGGCCGGTATAGAAGGCGCCCGCTCCCTCGCGCGCGATCTCGCGCAGGCGCGCGCCCAGCAGCGGCTGGCGATGGCGCTCGCCGAAGGCCGGCATCGTCCCGTCGCTTTTGAGGAACACGGCTGCAGCCGCCGGCGAAGCCGAAACCGCGTCGCGCTCGGCTGCCCAGTCCTGCGCGACGCGCGCGGCCACCGGATAGCCGTTCTCGGCGTAGGAGATCGCATCGCGGAACAGGCGCTCGAAGGGCAGCTTGCCGTGATCGCGGTGGAGCTTCGCCCAGGCCGCGATCGCGCCCGGCACGGTGACGGCGTGAGGGCTGGCGCGCGGGATCGTCTCGCCGAGCCCAGCGCCGTAGAGCGCATCGATGCTCGCGGCCGCCGGCGCTCGCCCGCTGCCGTTGAGCGCGATGATCTCACCGCCCGCCGGCGCGTAGAGGGCGAAGCAGTCGCCGCCGATCCCCGTCATATGCGCCTCGACGACGCAAAGCGTGGCGCAGGCGCCGATCGCCGCGTCCACCGCGTTGCCGCCGCCCCGCAGGATCGAAAGACCCGCAGCGCTCGCCAGCGGATGCGAGGTCGCCACCATCGCCTCGGGAGCGAGGACGGGCGCGCGGCCGGGCTGGAAGAAGTCGTGCATGGGCGGTGGAGGCTCCCTACGGCATCGGCCCGAAGACAGGCGACTGTCTTCGCAAAGGCGGATGCGAAAATCAAAATCCAGCGGCCGCGAGGCGGCGCGCGTCACCATAAGCCCTGCGCGCCGGTTTCAAAGCCCGGACCGCGAAATCCGTTGCCCTTTTGCCCAGCCTTGGGGGACAAGGGGAAAACGATAGCTGGAAGGAAACACGATGACGGCGATGGAAAACGGATCGGTGACGTCCTGGCTGGAGAGCCGGCAGGGCGAGATGAAGACCCTCCTCGCCGATCTCGTGAACATCGATTCCGGCTCGCACGACAAAAGCGGCGTGGATGCGGTGGGGGCCCGCTTCGCGGCCTTCTTCGCCGGGCACGGCATCCCCGTCTCCTATACGCGCGCGCCGGAGGCCGGCGACATCCAGCATATCGGCAGCCAGGGAGACGGCGTCTTCCTCCTCACGGGCCACCGCGACACGGTGTTCCCGGCGGGAGAAGCGGCAAGGCGCCCCTTCAGAATCGACGGCACGCGGGCCTACGGGCCGGGCGTCGCCGACATGAAGGCGGGGCTCGTCATGCACGCCTTCGTCCTCGCCGCCTTCGCGCGCCTGCGGCCCGAACTGCCCGTCGCCGCGCTGTTCACGGGCGACGAGGAGGTCGGCTCGCGATTCTCGCGCCCGCATATCGAGGCGGCCGCCCGCAAGGCACGCGCCGTCTTCAACGCAGAGCCCGGCCGGGCCAGCGGCAACATCGTCGGCCAGCGCAAGGGTGGTCTGTTCTTCCGCTTCGACACGTTCGGCAAGGCCGCGCATTCGGGCGCGAACATCACGGACGGCGCGAGCGCGATCGAGGCTCTGGCCCGCATCGTCCTCGACCTTCATGCGCTCAGCCGGCCGGACGAAGGCATCACCGTCAATGTCGGCCTCGTCTCGGGCGGCCAGTCGGCCAACACGGTCGCGCCCCGCGCGAGCGGCGACATCGACACGCGCTACGTCACGGTCGAGCAGCGCGGGACGATCCTCGCCGCCATCGAGGACATCATGCGCCGCCCCCATCTGCCCGGCACGCGCGCGACCTACGAGCTCAAAAGCGAATTCCTGCCGCTGCAGGATTCGGCGGGAAGCCGGGCGCTCGTCGCCGCCTATCTGGAGACGGCACGCGATACCGGCCTGTCGATCGAGGCCGAGTTCACCGGCGGCTGCGCCGATTCAGGCTTCATCTCGGCGGCAGGCGCGCCGGTCGTGTGCGGCGTCGGCCCGGTCGGCGGCAAGGCCCACACGGTCGAGGAGTATATCGAAGTGGACAGCCTTCTGGAGCGCGCGCTGATCGAGGCGCGCACCATCGAGCGTCTCGCCGCCCGCTAGAGCGCCGGGCGATGCCAGGGCTCGAGGACCTCGCGGGCGACGGCCCGGCCCTTTTCGGTCAGGCGGAGAAGTTCGCCGTCGCGGACCACGAGCCCCCGGTCGAGCCCGCGCAGGAGCACGCGCTCGGCCTTAGCGCCGTCCCAGTGCAGGTGAGCGCCAAGCGCCCCGACCGCGTTCTCCTGCCGCTCCCGCGGGCCACCTTCGTGGTTGAAGAGATGGACGGCCAGCGCCTGCGCCTCGTTCGCCAGCCGCCGCTCGTGCCGTGCGGCACGCCGTGCGAAGACCCCGTAGCGCGGCCCGAACAGGAAGGCCGCGACAAGGAACGCGCCGGTCATCAGCGCCATCATTCCGCCGATCGAGACATCCAGCCATAGCGCGAGGACGTAGCCCGAAACGCTCGACGCGACGGAGATGGCGGAGCCGATGACGAGCATCAGCCAGAGCCGGTCGGTCAACAGGTAAGCGGCGGACGGCGGCACGATCACGAAGGCGATGAAGAGGACGGCACCCACCGCATCGAAGGCGGCAACCGCCGTCGCGCTCGTCAGGCCGAGCAGCGCGTAGGACAGGAGCCCCGGCATCAGCCCGAGCGCCTTGGCAAGCGCGGGATCGAAGGTCGAGAGCTTCAGCTCCTTGTAGAGGAGCGTCACGAAGAGGACGTTGATCGCCGCCATCGCCCCGATGGTCAGGAGAGCCTGCGGCACCCGCGCCCCGAAAAGCTCCACCGTATCGAGCCAGACGAAGCCGATCTCACCGAGCAGCACGGTGTGCTCGTCGATGTGAATGTTGCGCGCGTAGATCGCGATCAGGATGACGCCGATCGAGAACAGCACCGGAAACACGAGGCCGATCGCCGCGTCGTCCTTCACGCGCTGCGTGCGGGCCAGGGCCTCGGTCAGGAACACCGTCAGGAGGCCCGTCGCCGCCGCGCCGACGATCTGCACGGGACCGGCCTGAGCGCCGGTCAGCAGCCAGACGACGACGATGCCGAAGACGATCGAATGGCTGATCGCGTCCGAGAGCATGGAATTGCCGCGCAGCACGAGGAACGTCCCGAGCATGGAGGCGGCGATGCCGACGAGCGCGCCCGTGGCGACGATGGCGAAGGTCGGGTCGTCGAGTAAGCCGGTGCCCATCACGCGCGATCCCCCTCGAATTCGGCGATGGCGCGCCGCGCCTCGGCAAGGCCCGCCGGCGTCAGCTCCCAGTGCGGTGTCACCTCCGGGGCATGGACGACGGCCCTGACGAGCCCGCGCCGCGCAAGTCCGGAGAGAACGCGCCGCGTCGCCAGCCCGTGATAGGAATTCACCGTCCCCTCCTCAGCCGGATAGGCGGGGTCGTCATGGCTGGCGGCAAGGCGATACAGCGTCGTCAGGACCTGCCGCCCGCGCAGTTGCCGGCTCTGGGCGCGCTGGCGCAGGAAGCTCCAGACGATGCCTCGACCGGGCGCGAGCATGATGGCGGCGAGGACGATGGTCGAGGCCGCGAGAACGATCAGCGGGCCCGTCGCAAGGCCGCGTCCGGTGGCGCTGAGGACGGCGCCGAAGACGCCCGACGCAATGCCGACCAGCGCCGCCGAAATCACCATCCCGCCGAGCGAGCGGCTCCATTGCCGGGCGGCGGCGGCCGGCGCGATCACCATCGCCGCCATCAGGATGACGCCCACCATCTGGAGCCCGACGACGACGGCGAGCGCGATCATCACCGTCAGCGCGACCTCCAGCGCCACCACCGGCAGGCCGAGCGTCGCCGCGAAGACCGGATCGAAGGTGACGAGCTTGAATTCCTTCCAGAGCGCGGCGACGAGCGCGAGCGCGCCGAGCGTCACGCCGCCCATGATCCAAAGGTCCGAGCGCAGGATCGCGGCGGCCTGCCCGAAGAGGAAGGATTCCAGCCCCCCTTGCGAGGCATTTCCGCCGGCTTGGATATGGGTGAGCAGCACGACGCCGGCCGCGAAGAAGACGCTGAGCGTGATGCCGAGCGCCGCGTCGGTCTTCAGGCGCGAACCGCGCGTCAGGACGAGGACCGCGAGCGCGGCCAAGGCGCCGCTCGCGAGCGCGCCGAGAAGCGTCGCGCCAAAGGAGCGCCCGCCCGCCAGGATGAAGCCGATGCAGATGCCGGGAAGCGCCGCGTGCGAAAGTGCGTCTCCCAGAAGGCTCTGGCGACGCAGCACCGCGAAGGTTCCGAGCACTCCGCTGATCGTGCCGAGAAACGCCGCGCCCAGCGCGACGTTGCGCACCGTGTAGTCGCTCAGGAGCTCAAGCATCGGGGGCGATGCCTTCACCGGTCGGCGCTTCCAGCAGAGCGATTTGCCCGCCATACGCCCTGCGAAGATTGTCCGCCGTGTAGACCTCACGCACCGGCCCCTGCGCGATCACCCGCACGTTCAGGAGCACCAGCCAGTCGAAATAGGAACGCACGGTCTGCAGGTCGTGATGGACCACGATCAGCGTCTTGCCCGCGTCCCGCAGCTTGTGGAGGATATCGACGATGGCGCGCTCGGTGGTCGCATCGACGCCGGCCATCGGTTCGTCGAGGAAATAGACGTCGGCATCCTGAACCAGCGCGCGCGCGAGAAAGACGCGCTGCTGCTGCCCGCCGGAAAGCTGGCTGATCTGCCGCCCCGCGAAATCCTGCATGCCGACGAGAGCCAGCGCCTCCATCGCCTTCTCGCGCTCGGCCCGGCCCGGCCGGAGCAGCCAGCCGAGATGGCCGTAAAGACCCATCGTGACGACGTCGAGAGCGTCGGTCGGAAAGTCCCAGTCGACGCTCGATCGCTGCGGCACGTAGCCGACGCGCTTGCGCTGCATGCGGTAGGGCCGCCCGTAGAGGCGGACATGTCCGGCGGTCGGCGTCACGAGACCGAGGACGGACTTGATGAGCGTCGACTTGCCCGCCCCGTTGGGGCCAACAATCGCCGCCATCACGCCCGGCGGAACATCGAGGTCGATGTCCCACAGAACCGGGCGCGCCTGGTAGCTGACGGTGAGGTCCTCGACGTGGAGCGCGAGTTCAGGGCGGTGCGGCGTCTCGCTCATCGCGCGGCCTCCCCGTCCACGATGCTCCACTGCGTCGCCCAGCCGGAAAGACCCTCCGGCAACGGCGGCACGGTGCCGCCGAGCGCGTCCACGATCGTCACCGTATTGGCGTGGATCATGCCGATATAGGTGCCGTCGGCCGTGCCGGCCGTCCCCATCGCATCGGAGAAGAGCTCGCCGCCGATCCGCACGCTCTGGCCGGCCTGCGCCGCTGCGTCCACCACCGCCTGCACCGTGCGTGGGTTGATGGTCGATTCCACGAAGATGGCGGGCACCCCGAGTTCGGCGACGCGCCGGGCCGTCGCGCGGATGTCGGCGACACTCGCCTCGGCCTGCGTGCTGATGCCCTGGATGCCGGCGATGTCGATGCCGTAGGCCCGGCTGTAATAGCCGAAGGCGTCATGCGCGGTGACGAGCACGCGATGCTCTGCCGGAATGGTGGCGATTGCCTCGCGCACCCATCCGTCGAGAGCTTCGAGTTCGGCGACATAGGCTTCTGCGGCCGCCCGTGCGCCATCGGCGCAGTCCGGACGCTCGGCGGCGATCGCCTCGGCGATGGTCGGCGCGAGGCGAGACCACAGCGCGGCATCCATCCAGAGGTGCGGATCGACGCCGTAGGGCCCATCCTCGGTGATCAGTTCGTCGCGAGGGATCGATTCCTCCGAGACGGCATGCGTCGGGCGCACGCTCGCCAGCCGCTCCAGGACGTCGGCAAGCTGCCCTTCGAGGAAATAGCCCGAGTAGAAGACGATGTCCGCGTCACCGAGCGTGCCGACATCCCTTGCGCTGGCGCGATAGAGATGCGGGTCGACGCCCGGCCCCATCAGCGTCGTGACTTCGACGCAATCGCCGCCGACTGCCCACACGACGTCGCCGACCATGCCGACCGTCGCCACCGCGTTCAGAGGCGCCTCCTGTGCTTCAGCCCTCCATGGGGCGATGAAGACGAGGGACGCGAGGAGGCAGGCGCGAAGACGAGACATAGCAGAGCCGTTAGGTTGGAGGCTGATCTCATAAAATTAGCTTTTGCTATATTTTGCGGCGCACGCCCTCGCTGTCAAGCCTGGATCTTCGGCGAGGCGCGAAAACCTCGCCGGACGGTTCAGCCCTTGTCAGTCAGGAAGCGCTCGAAGGCCGCCAGCGTCTCGTCGCTGACATGATGCTCGATGCCCTCGGCATCGTGACGGGCCACGGCCTCGTCGACGCCGAGCGCCTTCAGGAAGGCCTCCACGAGTTGGTGGCGACGGCGCGCGGCCTCCGCCAGCGCCCGCCCCTCGTCGGTGAGGAACACGCCGCGATAGGGCCGTTGCGTGATCAGCCCTTCTTCGGCCAGCCGCTTGAGCATCTTGGCGACGGTCGGCTGAGCGACGCCGAGACGGCGCGCGATATCGACCTGCCGGGCCTCGCCGTCCGTGTCGGTGATGTCGGCGATCAGTTCCAGATAGTCTTCCACCAGCTCCGTGCGGCGCGCGTCGCGCGCCTTCTGGAAGCCTTCCGCGTGGCTCTGCGCATCGACGAGGGCCGCGCCGGATGGGGTGGTTTCATGTCGTTCGGTCATCGGCAAGGGACGGTGCGGGCTCCGGTCTGCGGCGGCTGGATCGCCTCCATATCACAAGATGCGCGCCCGCGTCCCTCGCGCAGAGAAGCCCTTACGCCTGCGCCCTCACCGCCTCGATGCTCTCCATGCCTCCGACCGTGTCCGCGAGCGCCTCCCAGACGGGTCGCGCCCCCGCGACCCAGGCGTCCCGTTCCTCGGGCTCGAAAACCTGTGCGCCGCCGCCGGCGGCCTGTTCCATCGAGCGCGCCTCGTCGGCGACGATCGCCTCGTCGAAGAAGCGTGCGCCTTCCGCCGAGGCCTCTTCCAGAACATCCTGTTCCTCCGCCGTCAGGCCGCTCCAGAAGGCCGCGGAATAGTAGACGACGCCCGACGCCCAGATGTGGGCGGTCTCGGTCAGGCAGGGCACCACCTCGTAGAGGCGGAAGCCGGCATAGGCGCTCTTCGTCAGGTCCATCGCGTCGACGACGCCGGTCGAGAGCGCGTTGTAGGTCTCCGGGATCGGGATCGCGGTCGGCTGCGCGCCGTAGCCGCTCCAGAGCTGCGTGTGCAGCGGGCTCTGAATGACGCGGATGCGCAGGCCGCGAAGCTCCTCCGGGCGCGTCACCGGGGTCTTCGTCAAGAGATGGCGTGCGCCGTAATTAATGAAGGCGGGCGCGACGAAGTCCTGTGCGGCGAGGCGTTCGCGAAGCTCGGTGCCCGTCTCGCCTTGCGTCACGCGGGCGAGGTGCTCCGCGCCGTCGAACAGGAAGGGCAAATCGAGGAGTTGCGCCTCCGGCACCCAGGAGGAAAGCGCCGACACGGTGGAAAGGCTCGCCTGGACCGAGCCGAGGCGCACACCCTCGGCCACCTCGCGCTCGCCGCCGAGGACGGCGTTGGCGGCGACGCGGAAGGCGAAGCGGCCGGGCAGCCGTTCCTCGACGATCTCGCCGATGCGCCGCCAGATCAGCGTCTCCGGCTTGTCCTCGCCGAGAAGCGAGGCGACGGTGACCGGCTGCGGCGCGGCGCGGGCCGGGCGGATGATCGCCGGTGCGGCGAGCGCACCGATGGCGAACGCCGAGAAGGTTCTGCGGGTGATCGTCATGTCGAGTTCTCCCTTGTTGTCACGATGCGGCGATGGCCACCGCCAGCGAGAGCGCGGCCAGCGCGATGATAAGCGCCGCGATGAGCGGCAGTGCGGAGACGAAGACGCGCGCCGGCGAGACGCCCGAAAGCCGTGCCGAGACGTAGACGAGTATGCCGACGGGCGGCGTCAGCCCGCCGATCATCAGATTGACGACGAGGATCACGCCGAAGGCGACGGGATCGATGCCCGCCGCCACCGCGACGGGCATGAGGAGCGGGGCCATGAGGAGGATCGCGGCGCCGATGTCCAGAACCATCCCGGCGGCGAGGAGCATCAGGTTCGCCCCGAGCAGGACCGTGAGCGGTCCGCCGATCCCGCTGAGCGCGGAGGCGACGAGCCCCGGCAGGTCGTCCACCGCGAGGAGGAAGGTCAGCGGCGCGGCCGCCCCGATCAGAAGCCCGACGGACGCCGCCTCCCGTCCCGCCTGCGCGAAGGTCGCAGTAATGTCCCGCACGCCGCCGTGCTTCAGCGCGAAGGCGACGACGAGCGCGTAGAGGGCAGCGAGAGCAGCGGCCTCCGTCGTCGTCACGAAGCCGAAGCGGATGCCGAGGACGATGACGATCGCCAGTCCCAGCACCGGCAGCGCCCGCATGAAGGCGGCGCGTCGGGCGCCGGGCCCTGCGCGATCGAGACCCGGCACCCCGCGCGAGACGAGGTGCAGCGTCACGCCCAGGACGATCGCGAGGAAGAGGCCCGCCGCGAGCCCGCCGGCGAACAGCGCGCCGACCGAAAGGTTGGTCGCCACGGCCAGGATCAGGAAGGCGATCGAGGGCGGCACGATGTTCGGCAGGATCGCGGTCGCGGCCACGATCGCCCCGGCGCGCTCCGGCGCATAGCCGCTCTTCACGAGGCCCGGCGCCAGGACCTTGGCGCCGAAGGCCGCGTCGGCGATCGACGATCCGGACAGTCCGGAGAAGAGGAGGTTGGTGCCGAGGACGGTCTGCGCCATGCCGCCGCGCCAGTGGCCGACGAAGCTGCGCGCCAGTGCCACCAGTCGTTCTGCGAGCCCACCTGCCGTCATCAGGCTGCCAGCGAGAAGGAAGAACGGGATCGCGAGGAGAAGGAAGCGGCCGATGCCCGAGACGGCGTTCTGCACGATCGCGCTCTCCGGCAGCATCGCGCCGAAGGGGATCGCAAGCGAGGCACCGGCGACGACGGCATGCGGCAGCGGCGCGCCGGCGAGGAGGGCTGCGAAGGCGAAGCCGCCCGCCGCGACGCTCGGATGCGCCAGCATCCCGGCCACGCCGAAACTCGCGAAGGCGTGGAGCGCGATGCCGATGGCGAGCGCGGCGAGCCCGTCCACCAGCCGGCCCTCGCCGGCTGAACGCAGGAGCATCAGGACCAGCGCTCCGCTCGCCCCGAGGACGACGGGCGCGAACCGCCAGCTTTCCGGCACGCCGAGGACGGGAGACACGCCGCCGATCGCCCCCATGACGCCCACCGCACCGAACAGGAGGACGAGACAGGCCTGGACGACGATGCCTTCCGAGACGATCGCGAGAAGGCGCCGGCCGCTCTCGCCCACGACGGACGGCAGAAGGTCGAGGCGCATCGCCAACGCGCCGGCCGAGACGAGCGGCAACGCGCCGAAGACCAGCGCGACATGCAGCCAGAGCGCCAGTTCGTCGGCGCCGTAGAGCGAGGCGCCGCCGAGATAGCGCGCGCCGGTCGCGGCCGCGACGACGGCGAGAAGCAGCGCAAGGACGACGCCCGCGGCCACCGAGAACGCCGCTTCAAGCGCATCGGCCCAATGCCGCGCCGCTCCCTGTCTTTTCGCGACCGCCTCGCTCATCCCTGCCCGACCGGCCACCAGCGGTGAAAGTGGTGGACCGGGCCGCGCCCGGAGCCGATCGTCAGTTCGTCGGCATGGGCGAGCGCGCGCGTGAGATAATCCTTCGCCGCCGAGACGGCGTCCTGCAGCGTATCGCCCTTGGCGAGTTGCGCCGCGATGGCGGCCGAAAGCGTGCAGCCGGTGCCATGGTCATGGCGGGTGGCGACGCGCTGTGCCGAAAGCCTGTGCATCGTCTCTCCGTCGAACAGGAGGTCGACGCTTTCCGCGCCCGTCAGATGCCCGCCCTTGACGAGGACGGCACGCGCTCCGGCCTTCATCATCGCCTCGGCCTGCCGTGCCATCGCCGTCTCGTCCTGCGCCATCGGCAGGCCGGAGAGGAGCGCCGCCTCGGGCAGGTTCGGCGTCACCAGCGCGGCGAGCGGCACGAGGCCCTCCCGAAGGGCCGCGACGGCGTCCTCGGCGAGCAGGCGGTCACCGGCCGTCGCCACCATCACCGGGTCGAGGACGACCGGCTGGCGGACGGAGGTGAGACGCCCAGCAATCGTCTCGATCACCGGCGCGCTCGCCGCCATGCCGATCTTGATAGCGCCGACCGCAAGATCGTTCATCACGGCGTCGATCTGCGCGCCAACGATCTTCGGCGAGAGCACCTCGACATCGGTGACGCCATGCGTGTTCTGCGCGGTGATGGCCGTAAGGACGCTCGCGCCGAAGACGCCAAGGGCCGAGAAGGTTTTGATGTCGGCCTGGATGCCGGCGCCGCCGCCCGAGTCCGAGCCGGCAATGGTCAGTGCGATGGGGGTCGTCATGTGTTCGACCTCGATTTCAGGGCACCGTCCACCGCGTCGCGGAAGGCCGCGGCCGCCGCCTCCGGGTTGCCGGAGCGGAAGATCGCCGAGATCGCCGCCACGCCGTCCGCGCCCGCTTCGATCACGGGGCGGATGCGTGAAAGATCGACGCCCGCGATGGCACCGACGGGCAGCATCGGCCGCGTCGCGCGGATCAGCCGGCGCAGCGCACGGAGCCCGTCGAGCCCGACCGGCGGGTCCGGGTTGTCCTTCGACAGCGTCTGGAAGACCCCGCCGATGCACGCGTAGTCGATCGGCGCGCCGCAAGCCACGCGCGCCTCCTCTTCGTTCTTCACCGTCGCGCCGATGATCCCGCCACGCCCGAGGAGGCTGCGCGCGCTCGCCGCCTCCATGTCGTCGCGGCCGAGATGCACCCCGTCCGCACCGGCCGCGAGCGCGACGTCCACGCGGTCGTTGACGACGAAGGGCACGCCGGTGCCGGCGAGCGCCACGCGGATCGAGCGCGCCGTCTCCACCATCGCGCGCGTCGAGCCCTCCTTGTCTCGATACTGGATCAGCGTTGCCCCGCCCCTGGCCGCCGCCCGCGCCAGCGCGGCGAGATCGGCGCCCGGCAGCGAGCCGGCATCCACGATGGCGTTCAGCCGATAGTCGACGTCAGGCATCGCGTGCCCTCCCCCGTTCCTCGAGGTCGGCGGGGCCGACAAGATGGATGGCGTCGAGGAGAGCTGCCGCGAAGGAGCCGGCCCCCTTCGTCTCCTCGGCGGCGACCTCGGCGCAGACCCCGAGGAACAGGAGCGCGGAAGCTGACGCTTCCAGACGGTCCCGTCCGACGGCGAGAAAGCTCGCGACGAGCGCGCCGGCGAGGCATCCCGTTCCAGTGACGCGCGCCATCATCGCGTGACCGTTCTCGACATCGACGCCGCGCCCGCCGACGCGCAGCGCGTCGATCGCGCCGGTGCGCACCGCCACCGTGCCGGCCGGCGCCGTGCCGATCACCGCCATCTCGGCGGCATTGCCGCGCACCACGGCCGGGCCGCGCGCCAGAAGGGCCTGCGCGTAAGAGAGGCGAAGCGGCGAGAGGTCGCAATGGACCGGATCGAGCGTCCAGGGCCGGCTCGTCGCCTCGAAGGCGTCGAGCGCGATGTCGATCGCGTCGCGGCGCGCGGGATCAAGCGTGCCGAGATTGACGAGAAGCGCATCGGCGCTCACAGCGAAGTCGGCCACCTCGTCGAGGCTCTGCGTCATCGAGGGCACCGCGCCGAGCGCGGAGAGCCCGTCGGCCGTGAACTTCTGCACAACCGAGTTCGTCAGGCAGTGGACGCGCGGACGTCTCTCGCGCAAGGCCGTCAGGAGCGCGCCGGCCCGGATCGGAAGATCGATCATCGCAGCTCCACCGCGATCTCCCCGACCGCCGGCGCCGTGTCGAGAAGCCCCGCGTCCTCGAGGAACTGGCCGAAGCGCTCGTAGCGGCGCGTGTCCAGCGCGCCCGGTCGCTTGGCGAGGCGCGGCAGCGTGTCGGTGAAGGCCTGCCGGTTCAGCTCGTCGTCGAGATCCGGATAGGCGCTAGCGTAGGCTTCCCACGCCTCCTGCGGATGGTTGGTCAGATAAAGCGTCGCCTTCTCCACCGCGTCGAGGAAGCGCGGCAGGCGGGGATCGTTGATGAGGTCGTCGCGCGTCACGTAGATCAGTTCGTCATAGGGCGGCACGCCGTTCTCTTCAGGAAAGAAGCCGCGCCCCTCCCCTCCCGCGAGGCGGATCTGCGTCATCTCGAAATTGCGGTAGGCGCCGGCCACCGCATCCACCTGTCCCGACAGGAGCGAGGTCGAGAGCGCGAAATTGACGTTGATGAACTCGATGTCGTCGGGCTCCAGCCCCTGCGAGGCGAGCATGGTGCTCACCATCACCTCCTCGAAGCCCGAGACGGAATAGCCGATGCGTTTGCCGCGCAGGTCCGCCAGCGTCTCGACCGGCCCGTCTGCGCGCACCATGATCATGTTGAGCGGCGTCTCCACCAGCGTGCCGAAGCGCTTCAGCGGCAGCCCGGCAGCGTGATCGAGATAGAGCGTCGTCTGGTAATGGATCGCCATGTCGGCCTGGCCCGCCGCCAGGAGGCGCGGCGGCGCAGACGGGTCGGACGGCGCGATCAGCGAGACGTCGAGCCCAGCCTCTTCGAAATAGCCGAGTTCCTCGGCGATCACGAGCGGCGCGTGGTCGGGGTTCACGAACCATTCCAGGAGCACCGTCAGCGAGGCCGGCTCGGGAGCGGCCGGCTCCTGCGCACGCGCGGGCGCGGCGACGAGGCCGGCGAGCGCGCCGGCGACGAGGAGGAGGCGGTTCAGCGACATGATCGAGGTCCTTGCGGTCATTCGGCCTCGCGCGCCCAGGGCACGAGGATCGCGGCGAGTTCGTCCACGGCAAAGCGCAGCGCCAGCGTCAGCGCGGCAAGAATGACGAGAACGGCGAAGAGGATGTCGGTCTGCATGCGGGCATTCGCCTGCAGCATGATGAAGCCGAGCCCGGCCGAGGCGCCCACCCATTCGCCGATCACGGCGCCGAGCGGGGCAAGAGGGGCAGCGACGCGAAGGCCCGAGACGAGGCCCGGCAGCGCCAGGGGAATGCGGATAAGTGCGAGCGTCTGCCAGCGACCGGCGCCGAGCAGCGCGGCCGATTCCAGGACATCGCTCTCGGTGCGGCGCAGGCCGTCCGCGAAAGCGGAGGCAACCGGGAAGAAGATGATGAGCGCGGCCATCACCACCTTCGAGGCCATGCCGAAGCCGAACCACAGGACGAGGATCGGCGCCACTGCGAAGACCGGCAGCGCCTGGATCACCAGCACCGCTGGCCAGACGAGTTGGCGCACACCGGGGATCGAGGCGACCGACAACGCGACGAGGATGCCCGCAAGCGAGCCGAAGAGGAGGCCGAGGCCGATCTCGGCGAGCGTGACGAGCCCGTGCCGCAGGAGGAAGTCGGAGCGCTGCGCGAACACCTCGATGACTGCGGCAGGCGCTGGCAGGATGAAATGCGGCGGCGCGATCAGCCAGATACTGAACTGCCAGATGGCGAGGATCGTGGCGAAGCCGGCGAGAAAGTTCAGCCCGGCGCGAGCAGCCCCGCTCCTGCGGCAACTCGCGGATGGGGGGCGCGCAAAGCCGCCCCGGCTTGAAGATGCGACTTCGACCAATGTCCCGTCCCTACGCCGGCATGACCCGGATCAGGTTCAAGGGTTCGGCGATGTCGCCATCTCAGCGCGTATAGGGCGCACCCCTCGGATGGGCGGGAAGATGATCGCGGCGCGCGCCCATGTCAACGGGAGCCTCTACAGAATGTATCCGGCAAGGAGCGTGCCGCCGACGATCAGCGCCAGCGAGCTCCAGAAGACGAGCGACATGCGCTTCTCCAGGAAGACCTTCGCCTGCGGGCCGAAATAATACAGGAGCGCGCAAGGGATGTAGAAGCGGATCGATCGCGCGACGACGCTCATGCCGACGAAGACCGCGAAGTCGAGCCGCGTGACGCCCGACAGGATGGTGATGACCTTGTAGGGCACCGGCGTGATGCCGCCGCCGATCAGCACCATGAGCCAGCCGAGATCGTTGTAGTCCTCGGCGATGCGTTCGAAGCTGCCGGTCATCCGGTAGAAGGCGAGCAGCGGCTCGCCGACGCTCTCGAACAGGAAGACACCGATGAAGTAGCCGAGGATGCCACCGAGCACGGACCAGAGCGTGCAGACGAATGCGAGGCGCCAGGCGCGCGTGCGATCCGCCAGGATCATCGGCAGGAGCATCACCTCCGGCATGGCCGGCAGGAAGGAGCTTTCCGCAAAGCACATCGCCGCCAGCGAGCGCTCGGCATTTCGATGCTGGGACATCTTCAAGGTCCAGTCGTAGAGGCCCTGCAGCATCGTCTTCCGTCGTCTCTCCCTTGGCGCTCCGCCCGGCGCCCACTCACCCGCAAAGCATGGGTGCCGTCAAGTCACCTGCCCCGCCCGTGCTCCACTTCGCGCGAAGGTGACGAGAGGGCTGGCGCGCACACCGCGCGGCCGCTATGGCAGGGTTTCGCGTTCAACGGGTCAATCGCAGCCTTGATCAAGCCTTCCGCAAAGCCGTTCGGCCGATCCGTCGTCGGCGCTATCGTCTTCGGCTTCGCCGCTCTCGTCGTTGTGGGGATTGCCGGCGCGGTCGCGCTTCTCGAGACGCAGCAGCGCGGCAATCTGGTTGCCCACACCTACGAGGTCGAGAAGGCGCTGGGCGAGTTCGAGACCGCCGCCGAGCGCGTGGCGACGGCGCGGCGCGGCTTTCTCCTGTCGAGTGACGAGAGCTATGCCGGCATCATCGACAGGTTGATCCAGCGCAAGGCGACCATCCTCGAGGCGCTGGGTGCGCTGACCGCCGACAATCCCTCGCAAAGAGCAGCTCTGGATCGATTGCGCGCGCTCGACGAGGCGCACAACGCAAATGCCCGCACGACGCTGGAGCGGCTGCGCGCCGACCCACAACTCGATCCGCGCACCCTCTTTAACGGGGACAACAGCGTCGCGATCATCATGGAAATCCGCAGCGTGATCTCCGAGATGGTCGAGCGTGAGCAGGGGCTTCTGGCCGAGCGTGTGATCGAGCGTGAGCGGACGCTGGCGCTCGCCTACATCATCCTCGGCGTTGCGGGCATCCTGCTTCTGGTCATGGCCGCCGGCACGATCTACGTCATCCGCCGCAACCTCGCCGCTCTCGAGCGCTCGCGCACCACGCTCGCGGGGCTCAACGAGATGCTCGAGGGCGCCGTCGCCGTGCGCACCGCCGACCTTCAGCGCGCCAACGACGAAATCCAGCGCTTCGCCTACATCGTCAGCCACGACCTTCGTTCGCCGCTTGTCAACGTGATGGGCTTCACCGCCGAACTCGAGGCGGCGACGGGCGAACTGTCGGCGCTGATCGACAAGGCCGAGACCGAAGCGCCGGACCTCGTGACGCCCGAGGCACGCTACGCGGCGAAGGAGGACCTGCCGGAGGCGATCGGCTTCATCCGCTCCTCCACCCAGAAGATGGACCGGCTGATCAACGCCATCCTGCGGCTTTCGCGCGAGGGACGGCGCGTCATCACGCCCGAGCCGCTCGACATGGACGCGATGCTGGCCGGCATCACCGACACGCTCCAGCATCGGCTGAACGAGGTGGGGGCCGAGATCACCGTGGAGGGCAGCCTGCCGAAGATCGTCTCCGACCGCGTGGCCATCGAGCAGATCTTCTCCAACCTCGTCGAGAACGCGGTAAAGTATCTCAAGCCCGGCCGCCCGGGGCAGATCCGCGTGCGCGCCCGCAGGTCCGGCCCGCGCATGATCTTCGAAATCCAGGACAACGGCCGTGGTATCGATCCGAAGGATCACGAGCGCGTGTTCGACCTGTTCCGCCGCTCTGGCACCCAGGATCAACCCGGCGAGGGGATCGGGCTGGCGCATGTGCGCGCGCTCGCCTACCGTCTCGGCGGGACGATCAGTTGCGATTCGGCGCTTGACGAAGGCGCGACCTTCCGTCTCTCAATCCCTCAGACCTACGACGCGGGCCAGGAAAGCGACCGGACGTGACCACTCCCCAACACCCCGTCAATATCGTGATGATCGAAGACGATGAGGGCCACGCGCGCCTCATCGAGAAGAACATCCGCCGCGCCGGCGTCAGCAACGAGATCCGTCATTTCACCGACGGCACCTCGGCCCTCGCCTTCATGTTCGACGATCCCTCGGGCCCGGCGCGCAACGGCCCGGCGTTGGTCCTTCTGGACCTGAACCTGCCGGACATGAGCGGCACGGACATCCTGATGAAGATGAAGGCGGAGGGCAGCCCGCTGCGGCGTACGCCGGTCGTCGTCCTCACCACGACGGACGACAAGGTCGAGATCGAGCGCTGCTACGATCTGGGCGCCAACGTCTACATCACCAAGCCGGTGAACTACGAGAGCTTCGCGCAGGCGATCCGCCAGCTCGGCCTCTTCCTGACCGTGATCCAGATTCCGGAGGTCGAGAGCTGACCTCGGCGACCGCCTCAGCGCGCATCCTCTATATCGACGACGACGAAGGGTTGAGGCTTCTCGCCGAGCGCACGCTGCGCAGGCGCGGCTTCGATGTGGTTTCCGCAGCGGGCGGCGCAGAGGGCATAGCGCTGGCCCGGCGCGAGCGCTTCGATCTCGTCGCCATCGACCATTACATGCCCGGCAAGGACGGCCTGGAGACGCTTGTCGAACTGCAGGCTCTCCCCGATACGCCTCCCGTCGTCTACGTCACCGGCTCGGAGGAGAGCCGCGTGGCCGTCGCCGCGCTCAAGGCCGGCGCGGCGGACTACGTGGTGAAGTCGGTCGGAGAGGACTTCTTCGACCTTCTGGCCACCGCCTTCATGCAGACGCTCGAGCGCGTGCGCCTCATGCGCGACAAGGAGGACGCCGAGACCCGGCTGCGCGCCAGCAACGAGCGGCTGGAGACCCTCCTGAAGGAAGTCAATCATCGCGTCTCGAACTCGCTGCAGATGGTCTCCGCTTTCGTCCACATGCAGGCGAGCGCCCTGTCGGACGAGGTCTCGCGCGAGGCGCTGAAGGACACGCAGCGCCGCATCGCGGCCATCGCGCGGGTCCACCGGGAGCTCTACACCTCCAACGACGTCGAGACCGTCGACATGGTCGACTATCTCACGGCGCTCGTGGGCGAGTTGGAGGAGACCTGGTCAAGCGAAGCCGCGCCCTGCCGCCTGAAGCTGGACGCCGAGCCTCTGCGCCTGAAGACCGACAAGGCCGTCTCCGTCGGGGTCATCGTCACGGAGCTCGTCTCCAACGCCTGCAAATACGCCTACGGCGCAGTGGGCGGCGAGGTGCGGGTGCGCCTCGCGCGCGACGGGGAGGATCATTTCCTCCTGCGCGTCGAGGACGACGGGCCGGGCCTCCCGGCGGACGGCAAGCCGCAGGGCACTGGCCTCGGCACCAAGCTGATCCGGGCGATGGCCGCCAGCCTCTCCTCCGAGATCGCGTATGAGGGGCCGGGCCTGCGCGCCAGCCTGCGCGCACCGGCCTGAGCCTTCCCCCGGCGATCGCATACGGCGCCGGCCCGCCCTCTCAACGCACGATGCTGAGCTTCTCCCGGCGCCCTGCCTCGGCGTGCGCGGGACGGCGACCGATCGAGTGATATTCCAGGCCGTGCCGCGCGACGATCGCCGGTTCGTACAGATTGCGCCCGTCGAAGATCACCGGGTTCGTCAGGCCCGCGGCGATCGTCTCGAAGGCGGGGGCGCGGAACATCTTCCACTCGGTCGCGATAAGGAGCGCGTCGGCCCCTTTCAGGGCCGCCTCCTTCGTACCGCACAGGGTGAGGTCGGCGCGCTCGCCGTAGATGCGCTGGCACTCCTCCATCGCCACCGGGTCGTAGGCCTGCACGCTCGCGCCCGCTGCCCAGAGCGCTTCCATCAGGACGCGCGACGACGCCTCGCGCATGTCCTCGGTGTCCGGCTTGAAGGCGAGGCCCCAGAGTGCGATGCGCCGACCGGCGAGATCGCCGCCGAAATAGGCCGCGACCTTGTCGAACAACACCGACTTCTGCGCCTCGTTGCGCTGGTGGACGGCCTTGAGGACGAAGGGCTCGTACTCGACGCCCTCCGCCGTGCGGATCAGCGCGGCGATATCCTTTGGAAAGCACGAGCCGCCATAACCGATGCCGGGATAGATGAAATGGTAGCCGATGCGCGGGTCCGAGCCGATGCCCCGCCGCACCTGCTCGATGTCGGCGCCGACGATCTCGGCGAGGTTGGCGATCTCGTTCATGAAGGAGATGCGCGTCGCCAGCATGCAGTTGGCGGCGTATTTCGTGAGTTCGGCGCTGCGCACGTCCATCACGATCATCTTCTCGTGGTTGCGGTTGAACGGCGCGTAGAGTTCTCGAAGGATTTCCAGAGCCGCGTCGTCCTCGCAGCCGACGATGATGCGGTCCGGCCGCGTGCAGTCGGCGACCGCCGCGCCTTCCTTCAGAAATTCGGGGTTGGAAACCACGGCGACCGCCAGCGACGAGCGGCCGCGTTCGGAGAGAACGGCCTCGGCCGCCTCGGTCACCCGCGCCGACGTGCCGACGGGCACCGTGCTCTTGACCACGAAGACCTTCGGTTCTGCCATGTGCGTCGCGATCGTGCGCGCCACCGCCAGCACGTGACGAAGATCGGCTGATCCGTCCTCGTCGGGCGGCGTGCCGACCGCGATCATCTGCACCTGCGAGAACGCGACGCCTGCCTGCGCGTCGGTGCTGAAATGCAGAAGGCCCTCGGCGACGCACTGAGTGACGAGTGCCTCGAGACCGGGCTCGTGGATGGGCACCACGCCGCGCTTGAGGCCTTCGATCTTCTTCGGATCGTTGTCGATGCACAGGACCTCGTGGCCGGCACCTGCCAGCACAGCGCCCTGAACGAGGCCGACATAGCCGGTGCCGAAAACCGTGATCTTCATGTGCGGCTCTCCATCGCTCGCCCTGCCCGGATCGCTTCCTCGCTATACACCGGGGCTTCAAAGCTCAAGAGAAGCGTGGTCCTTGCGCGGTCGACAGGCTGCACGCGGCGTGCGACGTAACGGTGAAAGCGCGCAAAGGAGGTGGGGAATGCCGCTCGACGACCCGATGGCGCCCGGTGCGCCCTATGCTTCGCCCGGCCGCCTCGCCATGCCGAGGGATGTTCCGGAGCCAGACGCGATCTGCGCCAGCGATGCCCATGTCCTTGCCGCGCGCATCGCTTCGGGCGAACTCACCTCTCGCGCCGTCGTGTCGGCGTTCCTCGACCGCATTGAACTGCTCAACCCGCGCTACAACGCCATCGTCTCTCTGCGCCCGCGCGAGGAGATTCTGGCGGAGGCCGACCGCGCCGATGCGCGCGTGGCCAGCGGAGAGCAGCTCGGCGCCCTTCACGGCCTGCCGATCGCGGTGAAGGACCTGATGGCGACGGCGGGCCTGCGCACGACCTTCGGTTCGCCGCTCTTTTCCGATTTCGTGCCCGATGCGGACGGGATCGCGGCGGCGCGCATTCGTGCGGCGGGCGCCATCATCATCGGCAAGACCAACACGCCCGAGTTCGGCCTCGGCTCCCACACCTTCAACCCGGTGCACGGGGCGACCGGCAACGCCTTCGATCCGTCCCGCTCGGCCGGCGGCTCCAGCGGCGGCGCGGCCGTGGCGCTCGCGCTGCGCATGCTTCCCATCGCAGACGGAAGCGACATGGGCGGCTCGCTGCGCAACCCGGCCGGCTGGAACAATGTCTTCGGCCTTCGCCCGAGCGCGGGACGCGTGCCGAGCCTGTCGGACGCCGACATCTTCGCCTCGACCCTGTCGACCGACGGGCCGATGGCGCGAAGCGCGGCCGACCTCGCTCTCCTTCTCGATGTCCTGGCCGGTCCCGATCCGCGCTCGCCTCTGTCCCTGCCGAGACCCGACCGACCCTTCGCCGAGTTCGCGGAGCGGCCCGGAGGCAACCGCATCGGCTGGCTCGGCGATCTTTCAGGCCACTTGCCGATGGAGGGTGGCGTTCTCGAAACGGCGTTCGGCGCGCTCGAGAAGCTGGGCGGGGCCGGCCTCGAGGTTCGCCCGATCGATAGCGGCTTCGACTTCGAAAAGCCGTGGCGCGCCTTCGTCGTGCTGCGCCAGCACGCGCTCGCCTCGCGATTCGCGATGCTGCTCGACGATCCGCGTGCCGAAACGATGAAGCCGGAGATGCGCTGGGAAATCGAAAACGGCCTTGCGCTCGGCATCGAGGATCTGCGCGAGGCCACAGCGACGCGGAACGCCTGGTTCGCGGAGGTGATGCGGCTGTTCGACGAGGCGGATTTCCTGGCGCTTCCGACAGCGCAGTTGATGCCGTTCCCGGTGGAGTGGCACTGGCCGCGCGAGATCGCGGGCCGCGCGATGGACAGCTACCATCGCTGGATGGAGGTGGTCGTTCCCGGAACGCTGTCGTCCTGCCCGGTGCTGGCGATGCCCGCCGGCTTCCACGACGGCCTCTCCTGTGGCGTGCAGATCATCGGCAGGCCGCGCGGCGAGGCCGATCTGATCGCCCTCGCGCGGCTGTACGAGAACCTTTAGAGGCCGGCGCGGCGGCGCGCCGCCGTCAGCGTGTTCTTCAACAGGCAGGCGATGGTCATCGGACCGACGCCGCCAGGCACCGGCGTGATGGCGCCGGCGATCTCCAGCGCCTCGTCATAGGCGACATCCCCGACGAGCCGCCCCTTCGCCGCGCCCTCGGCGGGTGCAAGCCGATTGATGCCGACGTCGATCACCGTCGCGCCCGGCTTGATCCAGTCGCCCTTCACCATCTGCGGGCGCCCGACGGCAGCCACGAGAATGTCGGCCGTGCGGCACAGGGCGGGAAGGTCCGCGGTCTTCGAATGCGCCATCGTCACCGTGGCATTCGCCGCGAGCAGAAGCTGCGCCACCGGCTTGCCGACGAGGACCGAGCGTCCGAGGACGACGGCGTTGGCGCCCGAGATGTCCGGCATGACGCTCTCGACCAGCAGCATCGAGCCGAGCGGGGTGCAGGGCACGAGGCCCGGCAGACCGGCCATCAGGCGACCGGCGTTCTCCGGATGCAGGCCGTCGACGTCCTTGGCCGGATCAATGGCGAGGATGACGAAGCCCGAATCGATATGACGCGGCAGCGGAAGCTGCACGAGGATGCCGTCCACGGCCGGGTCGGCGTTCAGGCGCGCCACCAGCGCCAGAAGGTCGGCTTCGCTCGTCTCCGCCGGCAGACGGTGCTCGAAGCTCCCCATCCCGGTTTCGCGCGTCATGCGAACCTTCGAGCCCACATAGACCTCGCTCGCGGGGTCGTTGCCAACGAGGACCACCGCGAGGCCCGCCTTGCGTCCGGTCTGCTGGAGGAAGGCTGCCGCGTCCTCGGCAACCTTGCCGCGAAGGTCCGCGGCGATCGCCTTGCCGTCGATGATGCGAGCGCTCATGTTCTCGTCCTTGCCGCGCGGCTCCTCCCGCCGCGACATGGGTGTATCGGCCGCCGGGCTTCCTCAGTCCCGGAAGACCACCGTCTTGTCGCCGTTGAGCAGCACGCGGTTGTCGAGATGCCAGGCGATGGCGCGCGATAGCACGCGGCGTTCGATATCGCGACCCTTTCGCACGAGATCGTCCGGGGTGTCGTGGTGGGAGATGCGCTCCACGTCCTGCTCGATGATCGGTCCCTCGTCGAGGTCGGCGGTGACGTAGTGTGCCGTCGCGCCGATCAGCTTCACGCCGCGCTTGTGCGCCTGGTGATAGGGCTTGGCGCCCTTGAAGCCGGGCAGGAACGAGTGGTGGATGTTGATGCAGCGCCCTTCCAGCCTGGCCGACAGTTCGTCCGACAGGATCTGCATGTAGCGGGCCAGCACGATGAGGTCGGCGTCCGTCTCCTCCACGATCGAGAGGATCCTGGCCTCCTGCTCGACCTTCGTGTCCCTGGTGATCGGCAGGTGATGGAAGGCGACGCCGTCGAGATCGTGATGCGCGAAGGTCTCGCGGGGATGGTTGGAGATCACCGCCGCAATCTCCATGCGCAGCTCGCCGATGCGCCAGCGGTAGAGGAGATCGGCGAGGCAATGATCGAACTTGGAGACGAAGATCAGAACGCGCGGCGTGTCCTGTGTGGAGCGGATGCGCCAGTCCATGTGGAAGCGCTCGGCGATGGTGCGGAAGCCTGCCTCGAGGCTCTCGATCGTCACCACCGCCTCGACGATGGCGAAGCGCACGCGCATGAAGAAGCGGCCCGTCTCGCCGTCGTCGAACTGGTGCGCCTCGCGGATGTCGGCACCGTTGTCGTAGAGATGGCGAGAGACGGCAGCGACGATGCCGGGACGGTTGGCGCAGGACAGGGCGAGCGTGAACTGTTCTTGCGGCACGGCGGGCTCCAGCTTGGGGAGGGTTGGCTCACTTTCGGGGCATAGCCGATCCAGCCGCACTTGCCGACGATTCGCGCGGCAAAAATTTGCGTTGCAGCGACAGGAAGGCGCGAGCGCTTTTCCTTTGTACCCCCAGCATCGACATGGTTGAAGGAACCTCCCGAAAGCCGGAGGAGCATCCCTTGAGCCAGTACGTCGTTTCGCCGCCGCCCGTCGCCGCCATCCCGGTTCGCGGCACCTCTGCGACCTTTCCCCTGCGCCGCGTCTACTGCGTCGGCCGCAACTATGTCGAGCACATCCGGGAGATGGGCAACGACGAGCGCAACCCGCCGATCTTCTTCCAGAAGCCGGCCGACGCTCTGGTGCTGGATGGCGGCGAGGTGCCCTATCCGAGCCAGACGAAGGACTTCCAGCACGAAGTGGAACTGGTCGTCGCGTTGAAGTCCGGCGGCACGGACATCGCGCCCGAGAACGCACTCGGCCACGTCTTCGGCTATGCCGTCGGCCTCGACATGACGCGCCGGGACCTGCAGTCGCGCACCGGCAAGCCGTGGGAGATCGCCAAGGCCTTCGACCATTCCTTCCCCTGCGGCGAGATCGCGACGGCGGAGGAGGTCGGCCATGTGGAGAAGGGCGCGATCGAGCTGAAGGTCAACGGTGAGACGCGCCAGTCCTCGGATGTCGATCTTCTCATCTGGCGTCTGCCGGAAATCATCGCGAATCTTTCCACGCTGTTCGAGCTGAAGGCCGGTGACGTCATCCTCACCGGCACGCCGCACGGCGTCGGCCCGGTCGAGCGCGGGGATAGGCTGGAGGCGAGCGTCGCCGGGCTGCCCGGACTGACCGTCACCATCGTCTGAGGTCGAAAGCGCGACATCCCGGGGCATTCGGCCCCGGGAATGCGGACCAGCAAAAAGGCTTAAGCTCCCGTTAAGGATGGGGTGGCACCATCGCCCCGGAAACCAAACCTTAACGAAGATGACCGAAACCTTGCCGTCCAAGAAAGCCGTCCGCCTGCGCGGACGCTCCTTCCTCGCCCTCGTCCTGTCGCCCGAGATGCCCTTCGCCGACTGGCTGGTGGAGCTCGACGATCTGGCGCGCCGATCGACCGGCTTCTTCCTCAACCGGCCGATCGTCCTCGACGTGCAGGGCCTCAAGCTGACGCGCGACGATCTCGCCGGCCTCGTTGCCGAGCTCGAGAAGCGCAACGTGCGCATCATGGGCATCGAGGGCGCGGTGCCCTCCATTCTCGGCCCCGACATGCCGCCGGAGATGCGCGGCGGGCGCGCGGCTGCCGATATCGAGGTGCCCGAGGATCCCGCGCCGGGTGAAAAGCCGGCAGTCGAAAAGGCGGGCGCCAAGGTCGCAGCCGCGATGCCCTCGGCCGCGAGCGTTTCGCAGGCTCATTCGCTGATCATCGAGGAGCCGGTGCGCTCCGGCCAGTCGATCGTCTTTCCGGAGGGCGACGTCACCGTGCTCGGCTCGGTCGCCTCTGGCGCCGAGATCATCGCCGGCGGCTCGATCCACGTCTACGGCACCTTGCGCGGCCGGGCTCTCGCTGGCTCCGCCGGCAAGCCGCAGGCGCGCATCTTCTGCCGCAAGCTGGAAGCCGAACTCATCGCCATCGACGGCCTCTACAAGACCGCCGAGGACATGGAGGCGCATCTTGTGGGCAAGCCGATCCAGGCCTGGCTCGAAGGCGATGCGCTGATGGCCGCCGCGCTCTGACGCGCGTCGGCTCGAGAATACTGAAAGAGAAAAGGGGTGGCCGCGATGGCTAGAGTTCTGGTGGTGACGTCGGGCAAGGGAGGCGTGGGCAAGACCACGTCCACGGCGGCGCTGGGCGCGGCACTCGCGCAGAGCGGACAGAACGTGGTGGTGGTCGATTTTGACGTCGGCCTGCGCAATCTCGATCTCGTCATGGGCGCCGAGCGGCGCGTGGTCTACGACCTGATCAACGTCGTCCAGGGGGACGCGAAGCTCGCCCAGGCGCTGATCCGCGACAAGCGCTGCGACACGCTTTCGCTGCTGCCGGCCTCGCAGACGCGCGACAAGGACAACCTCACCGCAGAGGGCGTCGCGCGCGTCATGGACGAGCTGCGCGAGCGCTTCGACTGGGTGATCTGCGACAGCCCCGCCGGCATCGAGCGCGGCGCGACGCTCGCCATGCGCCACGCCGACACGGCCGTCGTCGTCACCAATCCGGAAGTCTCCTCGGTGCGCGATTCCGATCGCATCATCGGCCTTCTGGATTCCAAGACCGAACTCGCCGAGCGTGGCGAGCGCATCGAGAAGCACCTTCTCCTGACCCGCTACGACGCGCTGCGCGCCGAGCGCGGCGACATGCTCAAGGTCGAGGACGTTCTCGAGATTCTCTCGATCCCGCTTCTGGGCATCATCCCCGAGAGCGCGGACGTCCTGAAGGCCTCCAATCTCGGCGCGCCCGTGACGCTGAGCGATGCGACCAGCGCGCCGGCCCGCGCCTATATCGACGCAGCGCGCCGCCTGTCGGGGGAGACGATCCCGATGAGTGTGCCGAGCGAGCGCAAGGGCGGCCTCTTCGGCAAGCTCTTCGGAAGGAGGGCCGCATGAACCTTCTCGGCTTCTTCCAGCGGCGCCCGCCCTCCTCCGCACCGGCGGCGCGCGAGCGGCTTCAGGTGCTCCTCGCCCACGAGCGCGCGACGATCGGCCAGTCCGACCTCGTCGCCACGCTGCGGGAGGAAATCCTCGCCGTGATCGCAAAGCACGTTTCCATCGACCGCGAGAAGGTGAAGGTGACGATGGACAAGCGCGATCAGATCTCGATGCTCGAGGTCGACATCGAACTGCCCGGCCTCGCGCTCTCCAAGGAGGCCGCGCCGGCGCACTGATCGGCCAGCGGTTTCTGCCCGGTCGCGAACGCGGCCCCGGGCGTCCGGCGATCGCCGGGCGCATCACGCATCAGACAGCTCGCAACAGGGAGACCGTTTCCATGAGCAGAGCCGAACTTCTCGAACGCCTGCAGGAGTTGCAGGCGCTGCCCGAACTCAAGGGCCGCAACATCCGCTCCATCGCGCCGATCCTGTCGACGGACGCGCTCCAGAAGCACGTCGAGGCCTGCGAGGCGACCGCGGAGCGCATGCGCCGGCACTGAGGGCGAAAGCGCGGGCAACCTTTTGGCCGCAGGGACGCTTTACCGTTCCCTGTCACAGCCGAATGAAGTCATGCCCCGATCCGACGAGCCGACCCTCCAGAACGAGCACGAAATCTGCGTCTTCGCGCCCTGGCCGCTCTTCACCATCACCATCGAATCCCTTACCGACAAGGGTGACGAGGTGTACTTCCATGCCGGCGGACAGGGCGTCTGGGTCGCGCGCATGATCGTCGGACTGGGGCATCGGTCGATGCTGGTCGGTCCCTTCGGCGGTGAGCAGCATCACGTCATCGAGGCCTTGGCACGTGCCGAGGGGCTCGGCCTGCGGCCCGTTCCCGTGAAGGGCGCCAATGGCGGCTACATCAACGATCGGCGCGGCGGCGAGCGGCACGAGATCGCCAATGTCGCGCCGCCGACGCTCGACCGGCACGAGATCGACGACCTGCATAATGCGACGCTGACCGAGGCCATACGCTGCGGCACGGCCGTCATCACCGGCACGCCGGACAACGAGGTGCTGCCGGCCGATCTGTATCCGCGTCTGGTCAAGGATCTGCGCGCCAACGATGTCATCGTCGTCGCCGATATCGCGGGCACGGTTCTGGACGCGGTGGACGAGGGTTTGACGCTCCTCAAGGTCAGCCACGAGGAACTGCACGAGGCTGGCCTTGCGGAGGGCGACGACATCGCGTCCCTTTCCCGGGCGCTGCACTCGCTCCGCGACAAGGCCGAAAACATCGTCGTTTCGCGCGCCGGCGCCGGCTGCCTCGCGCTGATGGATGGCAAGCTCGTCGAAGCAATCGGGCCGCAGATGGCAGCCAACGACCCGACGGGCGCCGGCGATTCCATGACGGCGGCCCTCGCGGTCGCGCTCTCGCAGGGGCTCGACTATGGCGGAGCGCTGCGCCTCGCGACCGCCGCCGGCGCGCTCAACGTCACACGGCACGGACGCGGGACGGGCAAGCTGCGCGACATCGAGGCGCTGGCCTCCTCCGTCGAGATCCGCGAGGTGAAGCTATGAGTGGAAGCGCCGACGAACTTGCCTCGATCGAGGCGCTTGCCTTCGAACTCGCGCAGCTTGCGGGTGCGCAGATCGTCTCCTCGCTCGGCCGCACGCTTGCCGTGCGCTACAAGACGTTGGCAAAAGGCGAGGAGGCCGTCTTCAAGGATCCGGTCTCCGAGGTCGATCAGGCGGTCGAGGTGTTGCTGCGTGCCCGCCTCGCCGATCGCTTCCCCGATCACGGCATCATCGGCGAGGAGGTGGAGGAGACGACCGGAACGTCCCCTTACACCTGGGTGATCGACCCAGTCGACGGCACCGCGAATTTCGTCAACGGCTTTCCGCTTTTCGCGGCGTCCATCGGTGTCATCCGGGATGGGGTGCCGGTGGTCGGTGCCGTCTGGTGCTCGACGAGCCACGCCCTTCGGCACGGCGTCTATCATTCGCGTGATGGTGGCCCGCTCTATTTCGACGAAGAGGCGATCAATGCCGTGGATCGCGCGCAGGTGCGCCGTCGCCTCGTCGGCCTGCCGCAGATTGTGCCGGCCGGCACGGCCGCGCACGAGGGGCGCCAGACCGGCTCCTCGGCGATCGAGTGCGCCTTCGTCGCGGCAGGGCTTCTGGCCGGTGCGCGCTTTGCCCGCCCGAACATCTGGGACGTCGCCGGCGGCATCGTTCTCGCGCGCTCCGCCGGGGCGGATGTCCTCACGCTTGAGGACAACGAAGGCGCAAGATGGGCGCCGTTCCAGAGCTTCGCCCCGCAGGGATCAAACCCGGCGAACTGGAAACAGGGGCTGGCGCTCGGCGCGCCCGGCGCGCTCGCCGTCATCGTTTAAAAAATGCCGGCGCCGCAATAGGTGGCACCGATCGTCATGATGGCTTATGACACCGGCGGGAGGCGGGATCGCCAACGGCGGAGCGCATGAAAACCAACCTGATCGCCGGCATCGCCACCACGGTCTTTGCCGGCCTCCTGTTCGCCTCCATGGACGCGACGGGAAAATACACGACCACCCTCGTGCCGGTGCTGACCGTCATCTGGGGGAGATACGTCTTTCACACGCTGATCGTCACCGCCGTCCTCGCCCGCACCACTGGTACGCGCTTCCTGAAAACGCGCCAGCCGTTCCTCCAGGTCGCCCGCGGGCTCAGCCTCCTCGTCACGACGGGCTTCATGTATTCGGCCATCTCGCGCGTGCCGCTTGCGGATGCGACCGCCGTCGCCTTCTTCGCGCCGATCCTCGTGACGATCCTGTCGGTGATCTTCCTCAAGGAGAAGATCGGCATCCACCGGATCAGCGCCATCCTCATCGGCTTCGCAGGCGTTCTCCTGATCGTGCGGCCAGGTTCGGGCTCGCTTGATCCGGCGCTTCTCCTCGCGCTTTGCGCAGCCCTCAGCAACGCTGTGTACCTTCTTCTGACGCGGCGTCTGGCGGGCGTCGATGACGCGGCCTCCACCCAGTTCAACACGACGGCCGTGGGCGCGGTGATCCTTTCGGTCGTCATCATCCCCTTCTGGCAGACCCCGACCTGGAACGCGTTTCTTCTGATGGCGCTGATGGGTGCGTTCGGCGCTTTCGGCCATTCGATCCTGGTGCGGGCTTTCGCGATCGCTCCGGCCTCGTTGCTGTCGCCCTTCCTCTACAGCCAGGTCCTCTTCGCTGGCATCCTCAGCGTCGCCGTCCTCGGCGACCCGCTTCATCCAGCGATGGTCGCGGGCACGGTCCTCCTGATCGCCAGCGGGCTCTACATCTGGTGGCGCGAGAACAAGCTCGGTCTCCCGACGGCGGGCGAGAACACTGTGCCACCCGCACCACAAGATTGAGGAAGAGCAGCTCCTCGACCGGGAGGGGTTGCCGTTCAGAAAGGCGCTCTAGCTTTCAGAAAATAGGGCGTTTTCGTGGCGCATACCCGGCGCCGCGCAGGCGTGCGTTTTCGCACGAACCTCGAACCAGCAGAGCTTCATGACCTCGACCATCAACAAGCCGGTGTTCCTCGGCGCCAGCATCATCATCCTCTTCTTCGTCCTCATTGGCGTTGCCCTCCCGGAGGCCGCCGGCAATCTCTTCTCGGCCGGACAGACTTTCGTGCTGGACGCCTTCGGCTGGTTCTACCTCCTGTCCGTCGGCATCTTCCTCTTCGTCGTCCTGTTCCTCGCGATGAGCCGCTTCGGACGGCTGAAGCTCGGGCCCGACGATGCCGAGCCCGACTTCAGCTACCTCTCCTGGCTGGCGATGCTCTTCGCCGCCGGCATGGGCATCGGACTGATGTTCTATGCGGCCGCCGAACCGATCCTGCACTATTCGGTGCCGCCAGAGGCCGAGCCCGGAACCTACGAGGCGGCACGTCAGGCGATGTCGCTGACCTTCTTCCACTGGGGCGTGCACGCGTGGGCAATCTACGCCGTCGTCGGCCTGTCGCTCGCCTATTTCTGCTTCCGCTACAACCTGCCGCTGACGATCCGTTCGGGTCTCTACCCGCTGATCCAGGATCGCATCCGCGGCCCCATCGGCCATGCCGTCGACATCTTCGCCATCTGCGGCACGGTGTTCGGCATCGCGACCTCGCTCGGGCTCGGCGTTCTTCAGATCAACGCCGGCCTGAACTATCTCACCGGCCTGCCGCAGACGGCCATCGTGCAGGTCGGCCTCATCGCGGTGATCACCGTGCTCGCCACGATCTCGGTGGTCTCGGGCCTTGACGTCGGCATCCGCCGCCTGTCGGAAGCCAACCTCATCGTCGCCATCCTCCTGATGCTGTTCGTGCTCGTGGTAGGGCCGACGGAGTTCCTCTTCCGCGCGTTCGTTCAGAATGTCGGGACCTACCTCGACTCGATCCTGGAGCGGACCTTCACCCTTTACGCCTACGAGCCGCGCGACTGGGTGAGCGACTGGACCCTGTTCTACTGGGCCTGGTGGATTTCCTGGTCGCCCTTCGTCGGCATGTTCATCGCGCGCATCTCGCGCGGCCGTACGGTGCGCGAGTTCGTGGTCGGCGTTCTCTTCGTGCCGTCCGCCTTCACGTTCTTCTGGATGACGGTGTTCGGCAACACGGCGATCTCGCTCGACATGGGCGTGGCGCAAGGCGCGATCGCGACCGCCGTCGGCAACGACATCTCCGTCTCTCTCTTCCAGTTCCTGGAATATCTGCCGTGGTCGGCGGTCACCTCGACGCTGGCGATCATCCTTGTCGCCGTCTTCTTCATCACCTCGTCGGATTCGGGCTCCATGGTCGTGGACACCATCGCCTCGGGCGGCACCTCCGAGACGCCGATCTGGCAGCGCATCTACTGGTGCGGGCTGGAGGGCGCGACGGCGGCTCTCCTGCTTCTGGCGGGCGGCCTCACGGCCCTGCAGACGATGACGCTGATCTCGGCGCTGCCCTTCACCGTCATCCTCCTGCTTCTTGCCTTCGGCCTCCTGCGCGGCATGCGTGCGGACGTTGCGCGCCTCACGGAGCATCGCCAGGCGCAGCCGGCGATCGCGCGGCGCGCGATGACGTGGCAGTCGCGCCTCAGCGCCATCCTTCACGAGGCGAGCGAGGCGGAGGTGCGCGCCTTCATCGAGCGCACGGTGCGCCCGGCGCTGACCGACGTGGCGAGCGAGATGGAGAAGCGCGGCGTCACCGCACAGGTGGAGCCGGGGGAGGACGGTGGGTCGACGCTGACCGTGCCGAGCGAGGACACGCGCAACTTCGTCTACGGCGTCGTGCCGGTCTCCCATCTCTCGCTGACCTTCTCGGTGGCGGAGGCCACGCGGCCGGACGCGAGGCGCGCGCATGTCTGGACGGCGCGCACCGTCTTTTCGGACGGCAGCCGCGGCTACGAGGTGATGGATTTCACCAAGGAGGACGTCATCGCGGACGTGCTCGCCCAGTTCGAGCGCTACCAGATCCTGACGAGCGCGAAGTCCACCGCGCTCTACGCCACCTCGCCCGATCCGGTCTGAGGCACACCGCCAGACGTGAAAAAGGGCGCCGCGAGGCGCCCTTTTTTGTGGTTTCAGGCTTCGGAGTTCAGCCCGCGTCGGCCATGAAGCCCGCCGCCTCGATGCCCGCGACGGCGGCCGCCTCGTCGTTGTCGGACGTGTCGCCGGTGATGCCGACGGCGCCGACGATCGTGCCGCCCTCGCGGATGAGGACACCGCCCGGCACCGGCACCAGCGAGCCGCCGGCCAGCGCGTTCATCGACTGGATGAAGAAGGGCTGCTGCTCGGCCCGCGCGAAGATCGCACGCGATCCCATGCCGAGCGCGACCGCGCCGTTGGCCTTGCCGATGGCGATCTCGGGGCGCATGCGCGAGGCACCGTCCTGACGCTCCAGCGCGACAAGCGCGCCGCCGGCATCGAGGACGGCGACGGTGAGCGGCTTGAGGCCGAGCTCGCCGCCCTTCTTCAGGCTGGCGGCAACGATGGTGCGGGCGGTCTCGATCGTCAGGGGCATCGGGCTTCCTCTCCGTGTTGTTGGAAGGCCCTTGTAGCGACGCTCGGCCGATCAGGCAAAGCGGCGTGCCGCATCGATGCCGAGGCCGAGCCCGACCGAGCCGAAGGCATCGGACTGCGCGATCTCGGCGCCCGGAAAACGCGCGGTGGCGGCGAGGCGCACGGCGGGCACCTGCGCGCCGCCGCCGGTGAGGATCACCGTCTCGATCGCATCGGCCGGGACGCCCGCCTGCGCGAGCGCTGCCTCGATCGCTCCGCCAATGCGAGCGACGAGTTCGACTGTGGCCGCCTCGAACTCGGCCCGCGTGACGGGTGCCGCGAGCGAGAGGCCCGGCTCGGCGAGGCGGATCTCGGTTTCGCTCTCGTCCGTCAGCGCGATCTTGGCGGTCTCGACCGCGCCGGCGAGGCGGTGGCCCGAGCGGTGCGCGAGGAGATGCTCGTAGCGCGCGAGCTTCTCCGGCTCGGCCGCTTCCTTCTTCAGCCCCGCGATGTCCCGCGCGATCTTCGGCGTATAGAGCGTGTTGACGCGATGCCACGTCGCCATGTCGTTGAAATACCAGACGGGCATGGCGCGCTTGCCGTCCGCCGTCATCGAGCCGAGGCCGAAGAGCGGCTGCATGGACGCGATGTTGAGGAGCCGGTCGAAATCCGTGCCGCCGACATGCACGCCCGTGAAGCTCAGGATGTCCGAGCGCCGGTCGAGTGTGCGGGCCCGCTCCGGCGACAGCCGCACAACCGAGAAGTCCGAGGTGCCGCCGCCGATGTCGACGACGAGCGCCAGCTTCTCCGCCGTGACCTGCCGCTCGTAGTAGAGCGCGGCGGCCACCGGCTCGTACTGGAATTCGATGTGGCGGAAGCCGGTGGCGCGCGCGGCCTCGGCAAGCTCGCCCTCGGCGCGCGCATCGGCCGCGTCGTCCTCGTCGACGAAGCGCACGGGCCGCCCGAGGACGACCGCCTCCGGCCCCTCCCCCGCCGCTTCCAGGCGCTCGCGCAGATGCTGCAGAAAGCGGCCGATGAGCTCCTGGAAGGTCATGCGCTGGCGCCCGACGGCCGTCGTTTCCTTCATCAGCGAGGAGCCGAGGACGCTCTTCAGCGCCCGCATGAAGCGCCCTTCCGCGCCGTCGACATATTCGAAGACGGCCTTGCGCCCCACATAGGTGCCGCCGTCCTCGAGCGAAAAGAACAGCGCGGAGGGGATCGTCAGGTGCTCGCCCTCCACGGGTAGGAGGCGCGGCGCGCCGCCCGGCGCGCAGAGCGCGATCGTGGAATTGGTGGTGCCGAAGTCGAGGCCGGCGTGGAGCGTTCCGGGCATGGCGCGCCTCTCATCGAACGCAAGGCGCCGGCGCGGGCGCGGCATGCGGTCCGTTATCGGGAAGGGCGGCCCGTATAGCTCGGCGCTTGCGGGTTGGAAAGGCCAGGTCCGCCGACGTTCCCTTCTCGTCGTCATCGGCCGCAAGGCGGGGATCCATGCCGCACCCTTTCCGTAGCGGAAGCGGCGGCGCCGACGGCGCGGAATGGATCCTCGGGCCGGGGTCAAGATGACGGAGCGGAGAGGATGGCGCGCGGAAGCGGCTTCGCTCTCGGGCGAAGCTGGAAGACATTGCGGACGCCCGATCAGACGGGCGGGTGGAGCACCGGAGGCTCGCCTCCGATGGGGTGTGTAGTAGTGCGGCTCGCCTCCGGCGCTCCACACGGGTGCTGCGGGTCTTGACCGTCCGCTGCCACGCGGCGGCTGCCGATGCCTTCGACCGGATGGCTTGTCCGGCCTCAAGGGCGTGCCCCGAAATTGGTCCGGCCCAAACAGGCTACGGGGGTTCCTCGGGTGGCTCCCGGCGCCGCCTTTTCTCTCGGCGCCGGCATCGACTCGTCCCGCCCGACCGTGCGCCGCCTCCGGAAGGCGCCCCACGACCGGACCCGCCCGCCAGCCCCGAACGATCCCGGTGATCATTCGCGCCCGTCAGGGCTGGTGGTCACAGGAGTATGGGAGAAGAGCTAAAGGGCGGGGATAAGATCATATTGTCTGCACGTATCACGGGCCCTGCTCTGGAATTAGTGCAATGACTGGTGGTGTCGTAAAGCTCGAGGAATCGCTGAAATGACTATGGCAAGAATCGAATTTGCATTCGGGAGTTTAAGTTTTTCAGGTGAGGGAACCGAAACTTGGCTCTCCGCACAGCTTGAAAGGGTTATTGATGCTGCGCCGGCGCTCGGGCAGCTCAGTCCTCCCATGGTCATTCAAGACGAGCCAGCGCGAGAGCAAGGTGCTCCAGCGGGAAGCGCTGAGTTCACGGCCTCCTTGGCAACACATATCCGCGCGAAGGGCGGTGACTCAAACCAAGTAAAAAGATTTCTAGCGACTGCTGACTGGCTACGTCAAAAGGGAGCTACGCCGTTAAATACAGGCGCAGTGACGAAGGCTCTTTCAGCAAACCACCAAAAGAAATTAAGCAATCCGGCAGATTGCCTTAATAAGCTTGTAGCAAGGGGATTTTGCGAGAAGAATGAAGATGGATTCTTTATAACACCAGATGGCTTGGCGGATCTTGGTTACTAATGATTCCCTCATCATCCGCTTTTGCGCCGCTTCCTCCAGGCTTGAGAACGCCGCTTGTAGATGAATACCGGTCCATTATTCAAAACTACGCAGAGCGTCGTTGGGGACCTTCCGAGCTAAGCGGTGGACGGTTCTGCGAGATCGTCTACACGATTCTTCAAGGTTATGCCTCGGGCGTGTACCCAAATGCGCCATCGAAGCCCAGCAATTTTTTAAATGCTTGTCGACAATTGGAAACCCAAACGCAGGTTCCTCGCAGTTTCCAGATACTGATCCCGCGAATGTTGCCCGCGCTGTATGAGGTTCGAAATAACCGCGGAGTGGGTCATGTTGGTGGAGATGTCGACCCCAATCATATGGACGCCACGGCCGTTGTTGGGATGTGCAACTGGATTATGGCTGAGTTGGTCCGGGTGCTCCACGCACTCGGGACCGAAGATGCTCAAGCTTTGGTTGACGTCTTGGCAGACCGCGAGGTGCCTTTGGTTTGGCAGATGGGCGACGTCAAGCGTGTTTTGGACCCAGGCTTGTCACTCCACGACCAAGTTTTGATCCTTCTAACATCGTCTCCAAGCCCAGTGGAAACTGACATGTTATGGGAGTGGACGATGTACAAAAATAGGACATATTTTAAGAAAATCCTCCGTAAGGCTGAAGATGAGAGGTTTATCTACATCTCTCCGGACGGAAATATATCGGTATTGCCGCCGGGGTCGGCGTACGTTTCGAAATTAGTCCAAAGCATGAACATTAAAATTCGTAATTAGGCAATTGGAGACTAACTTCAGCATTTTAATTAGATGCTGCGGTCGTTGCGCCCGTAGAGTCTACAGTGTAGCAAGTCCGGACGGAAAACCGGTTCCCACTTTTCCTGGACGTTGCGACGAGCCCTGCCGGCGGCCCGCTGCCTCCGGCAGCTCCCCGGCATAGCCGCGCTCGCGAAGACTCGCCGGTTCTTCGCGTTCCGAGCGTCTTTCGGACGCCTCGGAAACGCTAGCTATCCATCTTCAGCGCGGCGATGAACGCTTCCTGCGGGATCTCCACCTTGCCGAACTGGCGCATGCGCTTCTTGCCCTCCTTCTGCTTGTCGAGGAGCTTGCGCTTGCGCGAGGCGTCGCCGCCGTAGCACTTGGCCGTCACGTCCTTGCGCAGGGCCGAGATGGTCTCGCGCGCGATGACCTTGCCGCCGATCGCCGCCTGGATCGGGATCTTGAACAGATGGTTCGGGATCAGCTCCTTCAGCTTCTCGCACATCTGCCGGCCGCGCTTCTCGGCCTGGTTGCGGTGGACCAGCATCGACAGAGCGTCCACCGGCTCGGCGTTGACGAGGATCGACATCTTCACGAGATCGCCCTCGCGATACTCGATGAGCTGGTAGTCGAAGGAGGCGTAGCCCTTCGAGATCGACTTCAGCCGGTCGTAGAAGTCGAACACCACTTCGTTCAGCGGCAGCTCGTAGGTGACCATCGCGCGCTTGCCGACATAGGACAGGTCGGTCTGGATTCCGCGCCGTTCCTGGCAGAGCGTCAGGATGTTGCCGAGATAATCGTCCGGCGTCAGGATCGTCGCCTTGATCCACGGTTCGTGGATCGCCTCGATCTTCATCACGTCCGGCATGTCGGCCGGGTTGTGGAGCTGGATCGTGGTGCCGTCGCGCAGCTTCAGATCGTAGACGACGGAAGGGGCCGTCGCGATGAGGTCGAGGTCGAACTCGCGCGACAGGCGCTCCTGGATGATCTCCAGATGCAGGAGGCCGAGGAAGCCGCAGCGGAAGCCGAAGCCGAGCGCGGCCGAGCTCTCCATCTCGAACGAGAAGCTCGCGTCGTTGAGGCGCAGCTTGCCCATCGCGGCGCGTAAGTCGTCGAAATCGGCCGCATCCACCGGGAAGAGGCCGCAGAACACGACCGGCTGCGCGGGCTTGAAGCCGGGCAGCATCGTCGCCGTCTGGCGCTTCTCCTCGGTGATGGTGTCGCCGACGCGCGTATCGGCCACTTCCTTGATCGAGGCGGTGATGAAGCCGAGCTCGCCGGGGCCGAGGGCGTCCACCGTCACCATCTTGGGCGTGAAGACGCCGACACGATCCACCGGATAGCGCGCATCGGCGCCCATCATGCGGATGGTCTGGCCCTTCTTCAGCTCGCCGTCGATGATGCGCACGAGAACGATGACGCCGAGATACGCGTCGTACCACGAATCGACGAGCATCGCCTTCAGGGGGGCGGAACGGTCGCCCTCCTTCGGCGCGGGCAGGCGCGTGACGATGGCTTCCAGCACGTCCTCGATGCCGAGGCCGGACTTGGCGGAGATCATCACCGCGTCGGAAGCGTCGAGGCCGATGACCTCCTCGATCTGCTCCTTCACCTTGTCCGGCTCGGCGGCGGGCAGGTCGATCTTGTTGAGGACGGGCACGATCTCGAGGTCGTTGTCGAGCGCAAGATAGACGTTGGCGAGCGTCTGCGCCTCGACCCCTTGCGCGGCGTCCACGACGAGCAGGGCGCCTTCGCAGGCCGACAGCGAGCGCGAGACCTCGTAGGCGAAATCGACGTGGCCGGGCGTGTCGATCAGGTTGAGGACGTAGGCCTCGCCGTCCTTGGCCGTGTAGTGCAGGCGCACGGTCTGCGCCTTGATGGTGATGCCGCGCTCCTTCTCGATGTCCATCGAGTCGAGCACCTGCTCCTTGCCCGCCATCTCGCGCGCGTCCAGCCCGCCGGTGAGCTGGATCAGGCGGTCGGCGAGAGTCGACTTCCCGTGGTCGATATGGGCGACGATCGAGAAGTTGCGGATGCGGGACAGCGGCGTCTGGGCGGGCAAGGTGCTCATCGCCCGCCTATATTCGTTTGCGCTTCAAACGGGAAGCGCGATCAGGCGCTTCCCGCGCCGGCCGAGCCGCGAAAGCCCTCGCCGAAGAAGAACGGGCGCAGGCGCACGCCCACCGCGTTGCCGGCAAAGGCCGCGACGAGCCAGAGCCAGCCGTGCAGCGAGCCCGACGCGATGCCGGAGAAATAGGCGCCGATGTTGCAGCCATAGGCGATGCGCGCGCCGTAGCCCAGAAGCAGGCCGCCGATGATCGAGGCCGCGAGCTGGCGCGGCGGGATCTTCAGGGAGGGCGCGAACTTGCCGGCGAGCGCGGCCGCCAGCATCGCGCCGCCAATGATGCCGAAGTTCATCACGGAGGTGACGTCGGTAAAGACCGAGCCGGCGAGTGCGGCGGCGTTGCCGGGCGTCTGCCAGTAGGCCCAGGCGGTGGGATCGACGCCGATGAGCTCGGCGCCCTTGGCGCCCCACAGCGCGAACGCCGAGGTGATGCCCCAGGGCCGGCCCGCGAGCCAGAGCGTGACGAAGTTGAGGATGGCGAGCGCGACGGCGCCGGCGATCAGCGGCCAGGGACCGCGCGCGAACCGCCGGAAGCCGTGGTTCGGCGAAGGCGCCTCGCGCTCCAGCGCGCCGTTGCGGCGCTTCTCCACGACGATCGTGAGCGCGGCGATGGCGGCAAACAGCGCCAGCGAGACGGCGATGCCGGCCGGCGCGCCGAGGGAGACGAGCGTGACGGGCTGGAAGGCCGGCAGCGATGTCCACCAGTCGAAGTTGATGGTGGCGAGCACCGAGCCGACAATGAAGAAGAACAGCGTCACCACCATGCGCGCATTGCCGCCGCCGGCGGTGAAGAGCGTGCCGGAAGCGCAGCCGCCGCCCGTCTGCATGCCGATGCCGAAGAGGAAGGCGCCGACGATGACGCTGACCGAGAGCGGCGAGACATTGCCGCGCACTTCCTCGCCGAACAGCGTGCCTGAAGAGAGGGCGGGAAAGAAAAGGAGGACGGCGATGGCGAGCATCACCATCTGCGCGCGCAGGCCCCGTCCGCGCCCTTCCAGGATGAAGACGCGCCAGGCGGAGGTGAAGCCGAAGGCGGCGTGATAGAGGACGAGGCCGAGCGCCCCGCCGAGAACGAGGAGCGCGGCCTGTTGCGGGCCGTAAGCGAGACCGAGGGCGACGGCGCCGGCCGCGAGCGCGAGACCCGACAGAAGCGCGGGCGTCTGGATGATGGGCGCCATTGGGGCGGGCGCGGGGATCGAACGGCTCATGCCGCTTCTCCTTCGAAGGTGCTGCGCGCGGGGGAACGATCGCAGCCCGCGCTCGAGCTTCAGCTAGGCCTTCCGACAGAGAAGTTCGAAGCCGGAATTTGCGCTTATCGGCCTTGTGGCGGAAAAGTGTTCCCGGCCAGAGCCGCAATCTCCTCGGCGGTCAGGGGGCGCACAGCGCCTTTGGCGAGCGTCCCGAGCTCGAGCGGGCCGATCGCCACGCGCACGAGGCGCAGCGTCTCGATCCCGAAGGCGGCGAGAAGGCGCCGGATATGCCGGTTGCGGCCCTCGTCGAGAACGATCTCCAGCCAGGCGTTGCGCACACCCTCGCGCAGCGAGCGCACGGAACGCGCGGCCAGATGCTCGCCCGCGTCCTTAACGCCGCGCTGAAGGGCCGCGACGAGGGCGTCGTCCGGCGGCCGATCGATCTTGACGTGATAGGTCTTCAGAGGCGCGCCCGGACCGTCGAGGACGGCATTCGCCCAGACCGTGTCGTTGGTGAAGAGGAGAAGGCCTTCGGAGGCCATGTCCAGCCGGCCGACCGGGGCGACATGCGGCAGCTCGAGGCCTTCGAGGCAGGAATAGACGGTCCTGCGGCCTTCCGGGTCGTTTCGCGTGGTGACGAGGCCACGCGGCTTGTTGAGCATGAGATGGATCTTCGCCGCTGCCTCGACCGGTGAACCATCGACGGTGATCGCAGCGCCCGCGGCGGTGCGCGCCTCCGGGTCCGTCACGATTCGGCCGTCCACCGCCACGCGGCCTTCGCGCACCATCGCCTCCGCCTGACTGCGCGAGGCATGGCCGCGCTTGGAGATCACGCGCGCGAGCCCGTGCGTGGCGGGGCGGGAATGCTGCGAGGACGGTGACGTGCGAACCATGTCGGGGGAAAGATCAGAGCCCGCGGCGTCTTGGCAAGAGGGTCGGAGACGAGGCGGGCGCCGATCGCGCCCGCCCCTGCCCGACGTCAGCGGGCGCAGCCGCGCCAGCCCGAGACCGACTGCCCGCCGAAGATCATCTGCGGTGGAAGCTGGAAGATGAAGTAGGGGTTGAGAGAGGGCGGCGTGCTCACCGCCTCCAGGCGTTCGAGCTGGTCCGGCGAAAGGACGAGATCGAGCGCCGCGACATTGGCCTCGATCTGCGCGGCGCGGCTCGCGCCGATCAGGACGGAAGCGACGCCGGGGCGCGAGACGGCCCAGGCGAGCGCCACCTGCGCCATCGTCGCGCCGGTCTCCTCGGAGATGGCGCGCACGACGTCCACAACATCGAAATTGCGTTCGGTGAAGAGCATTCCGCCGAAGGGGTTGTCGCCGTTCAGGCGGCCGTCGCTCTCTGCGCCCTCTTCCGACACGCCCGCCTTGTCGGGCACCTCGCCCGGCCGGTTCGCCTGCGCGATAATCTCGCGCCCGTACTTGCCGGTGAGAAGGCCTCCGCCCAGCGGGCTCCACGGGACGATGCCGAGTTCGAACTCCGCAGCCGCCGGCACGAGGTCGAGTTCGACGCCGCGATCCAGCAGCGAATACTGATATTGCAAACCGATGGGCGCCGGCAGCCCGTGGGCGCCCGCGAGCGTTGCAACCTTTGCGACATACCATGCAGGCGTGTTCGAGAAGCCGTAATGCAGGATCTTGCCGGCCCGCACCGCGCCGACGAGTGCTTCCAGCACTTCCTCTGCCGGGGTCACGCGGTCCCAGACATGCATCCAGTACATGTCGATATAGTCCGTGCGCAGGCGCTTCAGCGAACCGTCGAGCCCGGCGCGGATGTTGCGGGCGCCGTTGCCGCCGGCAAGCGGCGTTCCCTGCACGCGCGAGAAGCCGGACTTGGTGGCGACGACCAGCCTGTCCCGAAGCCCGCTTTCGGCGAGGAAGGCACCCAGCATCTCCTCGCTGCGTCCCCCGCCATAGACGTCTGCCGTATCGATGAAGTTGCCGCCGGCTGCGGTGTAGGCGTCGAATACGGCACGCGATCCGACCTCTCCAGATCCCCAGCGCTCCGCGCCGAAGGTCATTGCGCCGAGCGCCAGCGGGCTGACGACGAGGCCGGAACGGCCGAGTGTACGGTAATTGGTCAGGTTCATGTCCGTGATCCCTTGTCGGACCGGCGAGGTGCCGGCCGGACGCCGAAGCTAGGGACCGCGGCGCGCGCGGATTAGCCGTTGCCCGCCGCATGGACTTGTGAGCACGATACATGAATGCAGCGCAGTGAACTCAACGAACTTATGATGTTCGCGACGATCGCGCGCGAGCGAAGCTTCACGCGGGCATCGCGGCTCCTGGGCATCTCCCCGTCGGCGCTGAGCCATGCCATGCGAGCGCTCGAGACACGGCTCGACGTGCGGCTTCTGGCGCGCACGACGCGAAGCGTGGCACCGACGGAAGCCGGCGCGGCCCTTCTGGCATCCGTCGCACCGGCGCTGGCGCAGATCGAGGACGGGCTGGGCGCGCTGTCGAGCTGGCGCGCCTCGGCCTCCGGCACGGTGCGGCTGACGACCTTTGCCTATGCCGCGCAGATGGTGCTGGAGCCGAGGCTCCCGGCCTTCCTCATGGCCAACCCTGGCGTTCGGGTCGAGGTGGAGATCGAGAACCGGATGAGCGACATCGTCGCCGACGGTTTCGACGCCGGCATCCGCCATGTCGAGTCCGTCGCCAGGGACATGATCGCCGTGCGCGTGGGGCCGGACCTGCGGACGGTCGTGGTGGGGACGCCGGAGTATTTTTCCCGCCATCCGCCGCCGCAGACGCCGGCCGAGCTGGAACGCCACGTGTGCATCAACTACCGGGGCGCGGCCGACCGCCCGCCTCTGTCCTGGGAGTTCGAGCGGGACGGGCGGGAGATCAAGGTGCGAGTCAGCGGGCCGCTGGTCGTCAACGACGTGCCGCTCGCACTCGCAGCCGTCCGGGCGGGCGCCGGGCTCGGTTATATTCTCGAGCACGACGTCGCGGACGATCTGGCGAGCGGGCGGCTGGTGCAGGCGCTGGACGAATGGTGCGCGCCCTATCCCGGCTACCATCTCTATCATTCGAGCCGGCGACAGACGCCGCCGGCGCTGCGCGCGCTGATCGAGGCGTTGCGCTGGCGCGGGAACGGGAACGGGAACGGGCAGTGAGCCGGAACGGAAGCACCGGGCGCGATCCTTTTCCCGATGCCGCCGCCTGTTCGCCGCGCCAGCCGCCCTCGTGAGCGGAGAAGCAGCAGCTTCCCTCGCCTAACCGACGACGCCGCGGACGACCCCGGCGCAAACGACAGCGAATACACGAGCCCCTTGCAAAGCCAGTTCTATATAGAACCAATTGACCAATGTTTTGCGAGCGGGTAGATCGAAGGCCTCATTCGGGGAGGAATGATGTCTTCGACGCGTGCAGATGAAATCGACCAACGGCTGCCGGCCTATGCCCAGCTTCGTGACCGGCTGGCCGCACGCATCGCGGCCGGCGAATTCCGGCCCGGCGCGGCGTTCCCTTCCGAAAACCAGCTCGCCGGCGAAACCGGCCTGTCCGTCGGCACCGTGCGCAGGGCCATGCAGCAACTCGTGGACGAAGGGCTTCTGGAGCGGCGGCGGGGCTCGGGCACCTTCCTGCGCTCGCCGGCCTTCGACGTCTCGCTTTTCCGCTTCTTCGCGGTCGAGACGCGCGGCGAGCGCACCATTCCGACGAGCCGTCTCGTGCTGCGGTCGCGTGCGGCCCCTCCCGCAGCCGTCGCGGCGGTTCTGGGAACGGACGACGCCGTGCGCATCGAGCGCATCCGCTCGGTGGGCGCCGATGTCGTCCTCGCTGAAGAGATCTGGGTGCCGCAGGCGCGCTTCCCCGGGATCGAGACCATCGCGGAGGCCGAGATCGGCCCGCTCCTCTACCCGTTCTACCTCGACCGTTTCGGCGTCCTCGTCTCCAGCGCGACCGATGATGTGAGCTTCGAGCCGGCCGACGCGCACAATGCGCGCCGCCTCGGCGTCGAGGAGGGCGCGCCGCTCGCCGTCATCGAGCGCACGGCGCGTGCCGTCGACGGCGCCGTCGTCGAATGGCGCGTCGCCTATGGCGACGCCACCCGCTTTCGATACCGAAGCCGGATCGGATAGCCGGCGAACCCCCGAGGGCTTCGCCGCCGCCGCGCCGCCGGCGCATGCGCGCGATCCCGTGACCGGGCTCCCCCAACCAGGAAACGAACGACGCATGGCAGAAAGCCCGTATCCGAACGCACCGATCGACGGCCACGCACATGTCTTCAGGCGCGACCTGCCGATGGCGGCAGGGCGCCGGTACGCGCCCGACTACGACGCGACGATCGAGGACTACATCGAGCGGCTCGACCGCTTCGGCTTCTCGCACGGCGTCCTCGTGCAGCCGAGCTTTCTCGGCACCGACAACAGCTTCATCCTCTCGGCGCTGCGCCTTCACCCGGACCGGCTGCGCGCGATCGCCGTGGTGGAGCCTGAGGTCGGCGACAGCGACCTCGACGCGTTGCAGGAGGCCGGGGTCGTCGGGCTGCGCCTCAACCTCGTCGGCCGGCCGACGGACATCTGCTTCGAGACGCGCTGGCGGGCGCTTTTCGAGCGCGCGGCGAAGCGGAACTGGCAGATCGAGATCCAGCGCTCGATGGACGATCTCGCACAGGTCCTGCCGGTGCTTCTCGACAGCGGCGCGCGGGTGATGGTCGATCATTTCGGCCTGCCGGGCGGGCCGATCGACCCCGACAAGCCGGCGCACAGAGACTTCCTCGCCCTTCTCGGCCACGAGCGGCTCTGGGTGAAGCTGTCGGCGCCCTACCGCGCCAGGCTCGACGTCAACGAGGCGCAGGCCGCCTTCGACAATCTGCGCATCGCCGCCGGCAGCGACGAGCGCATGGTCTGGGGCAGCGACTGGCCGCACACGCAGCATGAAGCCGCGAACGACTTTCCGGGCCAGCTCGCCTGGCTGAACGCCGTCATCCCCGACGAAGGGCTTCGCACCCGAATTCTGTCGATCAACTCCTCCAATATTTTCGGCCTCGCAGCGTCCTGACGCCAGCCCGGCCGGCCGCAAGGGCCGTTCCATGAGCATCATCGTCGTTTCCTCGATCGCGCTCGCGATCGCCCTCGGCTATTTCACGCGGATCAATATCGGTCTGTTCGCGATCGCCTTCGCCTATCTCATCGGTTGTTTCGCGATGGATCTGAGCACCAGCGCGGTCATCGCGATGTGGCCGCTCAGGCTGTTCTTCGTGATCTTCTCGGTCTGCCTGTTCTACAGCTTCGCCATGACCAACGGCACGCTGGAGAAGCTGGCGGAGCACCTGCTCTACCGCTGCCGGCGCGTGCCCGCGCTCCTGCCCTTCGCGATCTTCCTCACCGCGACGGCGATCGCAGCGATGGGCGCGGGCTACTACACCGTCCTCGCCTTCATGGCGCCGATCACGCTGATCCTTTGCCAGCGCACGGGTCTCGGGCTCATCACCGGCGGCCTAGCCGTCAATTACGGCGCGCTGGCCGGCGCGAACTTCGCCTCCAGCCAGAGCGGCATCATCTTCCGCGGCCTGATGACCACGGCGGGCGTGCCGGAGGGCGAGGCCTTCCTGAACGCGCTCGGCATCTTCGCGGCGACCTTCGTCGTGCCGGTCGTCGTCCTGACGATCCTCACGCTGATCGGCCGGCGCTCGGGCAACGCGCTCAACGCGATCGAGGCAGAGCGGCCGGGCCCCTTCTCGCCGATCCAGCGCAAGACGCTCTGGCTGACGCTCGTGATGATGGCCGTCGTCCTCGCGCCGCCGCTTGCCCAGCTCGCGCTGCCCGGCAACGAGACGGTCGCCTTCGTCAACGGCAAGATCGACATCGGCCTCATCGCCAGCGTCTTCTCGGTGATCGCGCTGCTGATGAAGCTCGGCGACGAGCGCAAGGCCTTCGCCGCCGTGCCCTGGTCGACCCTCATCATGATCTGCGGCGTTGGCATGCTCGTCTCGCTGGCGGTCGCGGCCGGCACGATCGACGCGCTCGCGGCCTGGATGGGAACCAGCATTCCCGCCGCGCTCGTGCCGGTGGTGCTCGGCGTGATCGCGGCGATCATGTCGCTCTTCTCCTCGACGCTCGGCGTGGTGACGCCGGCGCTGTTCCCGCTGGTGCCCTCGCTCGCCGACACGCTGTCGCTCAACCCGGCGATCCTGTTCATCGCGATCGTGGTGGGCGCGCAGGCGACGTCGATCTCGCCCTTCTCGTCGGGCGGAAGCCTGATCCTGGGTTCGGCGCCCGACGAGGAGATGCGGCGCTCACTCTTCCCGCGCCTCCTGTTCCGCGCGGCACCCATCGGCTTCTTCGCGGCGCTGGCGATGAACATCGTCCTGACCGTCCTCGCCTGAGCGCGGACGGTCAGGACGATCGGTGCTTACTGGGGCGGCTGTCCGTTGGACGCCGACAGGCCCCCATCGACCGGCAGGTTGACGCCGTTGACGAAGCGCGCGGCACGGCTCGCCAGAAAGAGGATGACGTCGGCGATCTCCTCGGGTTCGGCCGGCCGGCCGAGGGGAATGCGCTCGGCGAATTTCGCCATCTTGTCGGCGTCGTCGAGGATGCTCTCCGTCATCTCGGAGCGGGTCAGCGAAGGATTCACCGCATTGACGCGCACGCCCTGTCCGCCGAGCTCCAGTGCCAGCGAGCGCGTGAGGTTCGTCACCGCGCCCTTCGAGGCGGTGTAGGCGCTCATGTTCCAGTCGCCGCCGATGCCCGACACCGAGGAGACGTTGACGATCGAACCCCCTACCTTGAGCAAGTGGGGGAGCGCCGCGCGTGTGGCATGCAGTAGGCCTTCGACATTGGTCGCCATGACCTTGTGCCAGTCCTCGAGGCTGGTCTGGAGGAATGGCCCGCTCGTGGCGGTTCCGGCGTTGTTGACGAGTGTGTCGAGCTTGCCGAACCGCTCGATCGTGGCGGTAACGGCGTCCTCGACCTCCGACGGCACCGAGACGTCGGCGCCCTGGATGAGGACGCGATCGGGGTCGAGCCCCTCCGCGGCTTCCTGCAGCTTCTCCTTGCGTCGGCCGAGAAACACGACGTCGGCGCCCTCCTCATGAAACCGCCGGGCGGTGGCCGCGCCCATCCCGGAACCCGCGCCGGTCACGATGACCACGTGATTGGCGAACATCATTTGTCGTCTCTTTCATTCTCGCGCCCTTCCCGGGCTTTCGGCAGTGCGAGATAGGAGCGTGCGGCGCGAAGTCAGGGGTGGGTCAGTCCCGCGTCGCAGCGAGAGCGTGCAACTGCGTCAACCTGCGAGCGAAATCGGCCGGGCGCTCGCACAGGAGCCGCTCGGCGAGATGGAGCGAGCGCCTGCGGAGCTCGATACTATGGCGCTCGAGAAGACCGACAATGCCGCTCAGATTTTCGACCTTCGCCATTGCGGGGCCCGGCGCATCCATCTCCGCGCGAAGAACGGCATAGTCGTGATCGCGTCCGAGGTCGTCGGCGATGCGGTCGGCCATGCGGCGCAGCGGACCGATGCCCTCCGGCCAGTCCCGGTTCAGAAGCTTGAGGTGCATCGCCAGATACTTCATTCGCTTGCGCAACTCGTGGAAATCGTCCGCTTCGCCGGAGCGTTTCGCCCGCACCATCGCCGAGCGCGCCTTTGCGATATTGGCTGCAAGCCCGGCGCGAAGCGTCTTGCGCCCATGCCCCGGAAGCGACAGGTCGCCGAGCGCTGCCCTTCCCTCCCGAAGAACCCTGACGGTCGGCGCGAGAGCCTCCTCAGTCAAATCCTCTTGGGCGGCGACCGCGCCGCGCCGTGCAACCAGTGCGTCGCGCAGGGGGGTGAAGCTGCGCTCCTCGGCCTCGTCGGCGTATCGCGCACGCAGACCATCCAGCGCCTCGATCAGTGCGGTGCGGTCGCGCAGGTCGGACAGGGTACGGGCAAGGTCCCGATAGTGGGCGTTCTCTTGCTCGAAGATGTCCGGCGCCGACGGCTTCACCACCCGCAGAAGGCCGCGCAGCTTCTTCAGGCGCTTGCGCGCGTCATGAACAGCCTCGTTTCGATCGGCGTCCGGCGCCGTCAGCTCGGCGATCGCCTTGTCGATCTGGTCGTTCGCGGCTTTGCGTACCGCCTTGCGGAGAGGACGGGCTGGATCGAGGCGATAGGGCAAAACGGTTCTCCTTACGGCTGCTCCGGCGCGCGCCCCGCCACGGCGAGCGCGGCGTTGGTGTAGCGGGTGTCGTCCGTGACCTCGCGGCCGAGAAAGATGGGAAGCGCCGGGCGCGCCTCGACGGACGGCAATTCGATTTCGCCGAGGACGAGCGGGGCGTGCGGGCCGTCGAAGACGTCGACCTCGAGCGTCAGCGCGCCGAGAGGCACGCGGTGGCGGCGCTTGGCGACGACCGAACCGATGCGCGCGGCTTCGAGTTCGCGCGCGTCCTCCAGCGGGATCGGGTATTCGTATTCGCCGCGGCACAGGCCGCCGCCGGTCTTGATGGTGAGGGTCGCCCCCCGCGCCTCGAGGATGCGGATACGCGCGGAAAAGCCAGGCCGGGCCGCGAGATAGAACTGCCGGATGGCGACGCCCTCGTCGGCGCTCGCGCGCCAGCCGTCCGCGGTGACGAGATATTTGCGTTCGATCTCCGTGCCCATGAGGCTGCAACCCGCAGGGGCCGCAGAGGTTTCGCGCGAAAAGACCTGCGGCGGACGTCGCCGCCGCAGGCCGGATCGATCAGTCTTCCTCGACGAAGACCTCGTCGCGCTTCTTGCGGATCGAGGGCAGGAGCGCGACCACCACGGCGGCAAGGCCGATGGCCAGCAGCGTCGCCGAGATCGGCCGCTGGAAGAACACCAGAGGATCGCCGCGCGAAATGATCATGGCGCGGCGCAGATGCTCCTCCAGAAGCGGGCCGAGGACGAAGCCGAGAAGGAGCGGTGCCGGCTCGCAGCCCATGCGGATAAGCACGTAGCCGAGGATGCCGAAGACCGCGATCGCGTAGACGTCGAACGGGTTGTTGTTGATCGAGTAGCAGCCGATCGAGGCGAAGATGACGATCGCCGGGAAGAGCACGCGATAGGGGATCGAGAGCATCTTCACCCACAGCCCGATCAGCGGCAGGTTCAGGAGCACCAGCAGGATATTGCCGATCCACATCGAGGCGATGATGCCCCAGAACAGCGCCGGCTGCGTGTTGATGACGTTCGGCCCCGGCGTGATGCCCTGCAGGATGAAGGCGCCCACGATGAGCGCCATCACCGGGTGGGCCGGGATGCCGAGCGTCAGAAGCGGGATGAAGGAGGTCTGCGCCGCTGCGTTGTTGGCGCTCTCCGGCCCCGCCACGCCCTCGATGGCGCCGTGGCCGAACTCGCCCTTGTTCTTCGACAGGTTCTTTTCCATCGAATAGGAGGCGAAGGAGGACAGGACGTGGCCGCCGCCCGGCAGGACGCCGAGGATCGAGCCGAGCCCGGTGCCGCGCAGGACCGGCATGGCGATCCGCTTGAAGTCGTCCTTCGTCAGCCAGAGGTTTTCGACCTTTTTGACCATCACGTCTCGCGAGCGCTCATCCTCCAGGTTGCGGAAGATTTCGGCGACGCCGAAGACGCCGACCGCGACCGAGACGAAGTTGATGCCCTGATAGAGCTCGAGCTGGCCGAAGGCGAAGCGTGGCGTGCCGGTGTAGATGTCCTGCCCGACCGTGCCGAGCAGAAGCCCGAGAACGATCATGCCCAGCGCCTTGATCACCGAGCCGTGGGCGAGCGAGATCGAGACGAGAAGGCCGAGGACGATGAGCGCGAAATATTCCGGCGCGCCGAAATTGAGGGCGACGGCCGCGAGCGGCGGCGCGGCGACGGCCAGAAGCAGCGTCGCGACCGAGCCGGCGAAGAACGAGCCGAGTGCGGCCGTGGCGAGAGCCGGCCCCGCCCTGCCCTTCTTGGCCATCTGGTAGCCGTCGATTGCCGTCACCGCCGACGAACTCTCGCCCGGCAGGTTGATCAGGATCGCCGTCGTCGAGCCGCCGTACTGCGCGCCGTAGTAGATGCCGGACAGCATGATGAGCGCGGTGACGGGCGAGAAGGTGAAGGTGATCGGCAGGAGCATGGCGATGGTCGCCGTCGGCCCGATGCCCGGAAGAACGCCCACCAGCGTGCCGAGAAGCACGCCGATGAAGCACCAGAAGATGTTGATGGGGGTGAGCGCGGTCTCGAAGCCGAGCGCCAGATTGGCGAGAAGATCCATGGCTGCGCCCTCAGAACCGGAACAGCGTGCCGAAGGTCGGCAGCGTGACGCCGAGCCCGACCTCGAAGATCAGCCAGCACAGGGCCGACATCGCCACGGCGATCAGCAGCGCAGAGACGATGGTGTTGTTGCGCGAGGCCAGGGACGTCAGGAAGGCGGCGACGAACACAGACGGCACCAGGCCGAGCTGGCGGGCGAAGGCGCCGAAGATGATCAGCGTTGCGACGATGAGTGCCATGCCCCGCCACGCAACGGGAGAAGGCGTGACCATTTCGGAGCGTCGCAGACCGATCACCAGCGTCACCGCTCCGAGGACGGCGAGGATGCCTGCGAGAAAGACGGGCATGAAGCCCGGCCCCATCCGCAACGGCGTGCCGAGCGGATAGTTGAGGCCCTCGATGGCGAAGCCGGCGGCGATGGCGATGAAGACCGCCCCGGCGATGACGTCGCGGCGCGAGCGCTGCTGCACGGCGCCGGACATCAGCGGGCGCCTCGCGAACGAGGTGAAAAGGACAGGCGCGGCCGCCGCGCGTCCCACGAGGGAACGGCGATCAGGCGCACGAGCGGAACCCGGGCACGCATCTGCATTGTCAAAAGTTCCTCCACGGAAGACGCCTCCCGGCATCCTCCCCCACGCTCATGGAGCGCCATTCACACGGACTTGTCCAGTGGGGTTGTGGAGAACCCTTGACGCGGAGGCTTTCGAGCCGTCAGGCCGCGTCGATCAGCATCGCGAGCCTGCGCAGGGCGTATCCGTATCCCTCGGTGCCGAAGCCGGCGATGACCCCGGCTGCGACCGCCGAGACGTAGGAGTGGTGGCGGAAGGCCTCGCGCCGGTGGATGTTGGAGATGTGGACCTCCATCACCGGGAACTCGCAGGCCGACAATGCGTCGAGGATCGCCACCGATGTGTGGCTGTAGGCCGCAGGGTTGATGACGATGCCGCCGGCGCGGGTGCGTGCCTCGTGGATCCAGCCGATGATCTCGTGTTCGGCGTTCGACTGGTGGAAGGCGATCTCCAGGGACAGTTCCACGCCGACCCTGCGGCACGACGCCTCGACGTCGGCCAGCGTCTCGTGACCGTAGATCTGCGGCTGGCGCTGGCCGAGGAGATTGAGGTTCGGCCCGTTCAGGACGTAGACGATGCGGCTTGCGGGCACGTGCGGTGATCCTTGGCTTGAGCCGCCGGAAGACGGCGGCGAATCGAACGGCGTCGTGCCGCAGGATATTGCGCATGAGGCGTCGCGGTCGAGGCGAGGCGGACACAAGAGCGCGTTGCCGAGCGGTGCGGTCCGCCTATCTTCGGCCGCCCATCCCCGATCGCCAACGCCGGCCGTCGAAAGGAACCCGATGACCCTATCCATCGTCGCGCGCTGTGCGCGGACACGCCAGTTCGGCGTTGCCGCCGCAACCGAGATGCCCGCCGTCGGCAAGCTTCTCACCCACGCCTTTCCACGCTACGGCGCCTTCGCCACGCAGGCGCTGATCAACCCCTATCTCGGCATCTACGGCTGCCAGCTCCTCTCGCTCAGCGTCTCGGCGCAGGGCGCGGTCGACACGGTTCTCGAAGACGATGACCAGAGGCAGGAGCGCCAGATCGCGGCGGTGGACAAGGAGGGCCGCTCGGCAGCCTTCACCGGGGAAAACTGCCTGCCTTACGCCGGCTCCGTGCAGGGACCGAGCTTCACCGTGCAGGGCAACCGGCTGGCGGGGCGGCAGGTGCTGGAGGCGATGGCAGGTGCCTTCGAGGAGAACCGCGAGGCCGAACTCGTCCACCGCATGATCGCCGCGATCGCGGCCGGGGTCGCGGCCGGTGGAGACCGGCACGGGGAGCGGTCCGCGACGGTCTACATCGTGGACGGCGAGGAGTATCCGCTCTGGGACATTCGCGTCGACGACCATGACGACGTCATCGGCGAACTGAAGCGGCTGGAAGTCGTGTTCCGTCGCGAGCTCTACCCGCACATCCTGAAGATGCCGACGCGCTCGCGCTGACGCGTTCAGCGGATGTCCACCTTCTGCCGCTAGACGTGGGGCGAGGAACGCGCCCGCGACACGGAAGGTCGGACCCTGATGAGCCAGCGAAAGCCGCGCCGCAACGCGCCCGCCCGCAAAGCCCCTGCGCGTCGCAAGGCGACCCGCCAGCCGGTTTCCTTCGTCTGGTGGGTGCTCGGGGCGGCGGCGGTCGGCTGGATCGCCTACGACGCCAACCGCGACTTCGTGGACAGGCATGCGCCGATGCTGACGGCGGCACTGCCCTGGAGCGCGCCCGAGCCGGCGCGGCAGGCCGCGCGCCAGCCCGAGCCACAGCGGGCGGCCGCCGAGCGGCCGGCACCCTCCGCTCCGCGCCAGACGGAGGCGAGCCGCGCCGCGCCGCGGCCGCCGGCACCCGTTGCTCCGGCGTCGACCGCGACGCGCGAGGCTCCCGTACGCACCGCCGCGATGACGCCGGTGCGGCCCGAGCAACGGCCGGCACGACAGGCGGCCACGAATCGGACCGGGGCCCCGACCACCGCGCGGCGCGCCCCGATGCGCCGGGCCCCGGAAGCGGACGCACCTGTCTGGGTGACGCTGGAGGCCGGCGTGCCGCTGCGCATCAGCGAACGCAAGGGAAACTGGCGGCGCGTGGAAGCCGGAATCTTCACCGGCTGGATAGAGGCGGAGGCGATCGCCTCGGCGGCCCCCGCTGCAGCAGCCGCTCCGACCGCCGAAAGGAGGCAGGCCGCCCAACGGCCGCAGCCGGCGAGCTCACGCCTTGCGTTGCCGAGCGTGACGCGCAAGACGAACGACGGGGATGCGCCGGTGCCGCGGGGAGCCATCCCCACCGCCGCGCGCTGATCGCTGCTCAGCCCTTCCTGCGCCTTTCCGCCTTCACGAGCTTGTCGACGTCGCGCTCATAGGCCTCGGCGTCGATCTTGCGCAGCGAATTCTCGCTCTGGTAGCGCACTGTGCCGAAGATCGGCCTGCGCTGCCAGGGCCGGTCATGCAAGCCGTAGACCCAGGCGACGTTGGTGAACGAATTGGCGTCGCGACCGTCGAGGAAGTAGCGGTTGTTGAGGGCGAGCGTCCGCTTGAAGCCCTCCTCGGCGCTGGGCGACCATTCCAGGATCTTCTTGGCCCAGTACATGCGCAGATGGTTGTGCATGTAGCCCGTCTCTCGCATCTCGGCCATCGCCACGTTCCAGTAGTGGTCGTGCGTATCGCCATCCGCGAGCTGCTTCTCGGAATATCGATGCTCGCGCTTGTCTGCCTTGTGCTCGGCGAGCGTCTTCTGCGCCCAGTCCGGAACGGCGCTGGCGAACCGATCGTAATGCTCGGTGTGGTGGACATGGTTCATCGCGAGCTCGCGGCGCACGACGAGCTCCTCGATATAGGCGTCCTTGTCCTCGGCCGAGGCCTCCCCGGCCCGGCGTACGGCGAGCGCGATCTCGACGGGCGAGATCTGACCGAAATGCAGATACGGGCTCATATGCGAGGCCGCGCCCGCCTCCGGCTTGCCGCGTTCCTCTCCGTAGTGCGCGAAAGGGCCGGCGAGGTAGCGCTTGAGACGGCGTCGCGCCTCGCTCTCCCCGCCTGTGAAGCGCGAGACCGGCGGCACCGAACGGTCGAGCGTCATGCCGTCAAGCACCTTGTCAGGATCCGAGATGTCGATCTCGCTCTTCAGCTTCAGCGCTCTCGCCGGATGCTTCACCTCGCGCTCGCCGAGCCCGTTCAGGAACTCGTCGAGATGCCTGCGGATTTTCGGGCGGAGCGTTCGCGCGGCGTATTCGTGCTTGTCCGAAGCCACATCGAGCGGCACCACCACGTCGCCTTCCACCTGCACGATGCGGGTCTTCACGCCCTTCGAGATCTCGCCGTACCAGCGCTTCTGGATCGAGAGATAGCCACGGTCGAGGACGAGGATCGCGGCGTCCTGCGCCAGATCGATGGCGATCTCCGCCGGCGAGCACTTGCGCATGACGAAGCCGATGCCGCGCTTCTCCAGCCCCGTCGCGGCATCCGACAGGCCCTGCAGGAGGAAGGCGTAGTGCCGCGCCTTCGCTTCGGGAAAGCCGTTCGAGCCGTCGAGGAGGCCGAAGCAGGCGACGACCGGCAGGCCGAGGCGGTTGCCCTCTTCCACCGCCAGCTCCAGCGCGGGATTGAAGCGGGCGCGGTTCGCCTGCTGCATCAGATACAGGACGTAGCGCCCTTTTTCGTTCGGCTCGGCGTCGTTCAGAAGCCGGATGCGCTGCGCCTCGATCGTCATGGTCATCCCGTGCCTGTCTCGCGAGTGCGCGCAACTATGGGCGGCGGAACAAGCGGCAAGCGCGAAGACTGCGGCGAATGCGCCGCCCGAACGCAAAAGGCCCGGGCGTCTCCGTCCGGGCCCGTCGCGATCGCCAATCCGCCGCGATCAGTCCTCGTCGGCTGCGAGTTGGGCCAGCACCTTGCCGCGACCGCGCGCACGCAGGATCATCGGCACGACCAGCGCCAGGATGGCGAGGCCGAAGAGCGTCAGCGCCAAGGGCGAGGTGACGAGCACGGCCGGGTCGCCCTGGCTGATCGCGAGCGCGCGGCGAAGCTGCTGCTCGGCCATCGGCCCGAGGATCAGGCCCACCACCACCGGCGCGATCGGATAGCCGAAGCGGCGCAGGAAGTAGCCGAGGATGCCGAAGGCGAGCAGCATGCCGAGCTCGACCGAGGACGGGTTCGCCCCGATGCAGCCGAGCGTGGCGAAGACCAGGATGCCCGCATAGAGCCAGTGGCGCGGGATCGTCAGGAGCTTCACCCAGAGCCCGATGAGCGGCAGGTTCAGGATCACCAGCATCAGATTGGCGATCAGGAGCGAGGCGACGAGGCCCCAGACGAGCTGCGGCGAGGTGACGAAGAGCAGCGGCCCCGGCTGGAGGCCGAACTGCTGGAACGCCGCCAGCATGATCGCGGCCGTGGCCGACGTCGGCAGGCCGAGCGTCAGGAGCGGCACGAGCGTGCCGGCGGCCGAGGCGTTGTTGGCAGCCTCCGGCCCGGCGACGCCCTCGATCGCGCCCTTGCCGAACTCCTCGGGGTGCTTCGTCAGGCTCTTCTCGGTGGTGTAGGACAGGAACGTGCCGATCTCGGCGCCGCCCGCGGGCATCGCCCCGATCGGGAAGCCGATCGCCGTGCCGCGAAGCCATGGCTTCCACGAACGCTTCCAGTCTTCCCTCGTCATCCAGACGGAGCCCCTCACGGCCTCGATCGTGGCCGGAACGCGGGTGCCGGCACCCGCGACGACGAGCGCCTCGCCGATGGCGAAGAGTGCGACCGCGAGCGTCGTCACCTCGATGCCGTCGAGAAGGTTCGGTACGCCGAAGGCGAGGCGTGCCTGACCTGTCTGAAGGTCGATGCCGATGAGCCCGAGCGTCAGGCCGAGCGCGAGGGCGGTCAGGCCCCGCAGCGCCGAATCGCCGAAAGCCGCCGAGACGGTCACGAAGGCGAGCACCATCAGCGCGAAATATTCGGCCGGCCCGAAGGACAGCGCGAAGGAGACGATGAGCGGGGCGAGGAACGCCAGCGCGAGCGTCGCGATGAGGCCGGCGATGAAGGAGCCGATCGCGGCCGTGGCGAGCGCCGGCCCGCCGCGGCCCTTGCGCGCCATGGCGTTGCCCTCGAGCGCGGTGATGATCGAGGCGCTCTCGCCGGGCGTATTGAGGAGGATCGAGGTCGTCGACCCGCCGTACATGCCGCCGTAGTAGATGCCAGCGAACATGATGAGCGAGCCGGTGGCGTCGAGCTGGTAGGTGACCGGCAGGAGCAGCGCGACCGTCAGCGCGGGGCCGATGCCCGGCAGGACGCCGACGGCCGTGCCGAGCGTGACGCCGAGCAGGGCGTAGAAGAGGTAGATGGGCTGCGAGGCCGTCAGGAGGCCCTGGCCGAGAAGTGCGAGTGTGTCCACGCGTGCGACCCCCGCTTAAAGGAACAGGCGCTCGAGCGGACCGGCGGGAAGGCGCAGTCGCAGGAGCTGCGAGAAGACGAGCCAGATGGCGAGCGAGAGAACGATGCCGATCGGGATCGACTTCCACAAAGCGCGATAGCCGAAAGCGCGCGCGGTGGCCGCGAACAGAAGGCCGGTGCCGATGGAGAAGCCAGCGACATTGAGCAGCAGAAGCTGGGCGGCCAGACCGCCGATGATCCAGATGATCGGCGCGATCTCGTCCTTCTCGCGCTCCGGAAACTTGCCGCGCATCGCCTCGACAATAGTCCAGACGCCGAGCGCCAGGAGACCGACGGCGATGGCATAGGGAAAGGCCGTCGGCCCGATCCGCGCGTAGGAGCCGCCGGTCAGGCGATGGGCGTCCCAGCCGACGAGGCAGCCGAGGGCAAGGAGCGCGACGCCGATGACAAGCGCCGCCCTGTCGGGGCGGCGCCTGCCGGCGCTTTGGGGCGTCAGGTCACTCACTGCGAGACCAGTCCGATCGTCGTCAGGATCTCGCGCGTGTCCTCGATGTTCTGCTGAAGTTCGGCGCGGAACTCGTCACCGGCCAGGAACGTGTCGACCCAGTTGTTACGCTCGAGCGTCTCCTGCCACTCGTCCGACTGCACCATAGCCTCGATGTCGGCAGTGATCTGCGCAGCCTGCTCGTCGGTGATGCCGGGCGCGGCGGCGACCATGCGCCAGTTCTCCAGGCTCACGTCGTAGCCCGCTTCCTGCAGGGTCGGCGCATCGACGCCCTCGATGCGCTCGTCCGTCGTGACGGCGAGAAGGCGCATCGTGCCGGCCTCGATCTGGCTCTCGAACTCGCCATAGCCGGAGATGCCGGCGGCGACCTGGTTGCCGAGGATCGCGGCGAGAGCCTCGCCGCCGCCGGAGAAGGCGATGTAGTTGATCTGCGTCGGGTCGGCGCCCACCGCCTCGGCGAAGAGGCCGGCGGCGATGTGGTCGGCACCGCCGGCCGAGCCGCCGGCGATCGCGACCGCGCCCGGGTTCTCGCGCATGGCGGCGGCGAGGTCGTCGATGGTCTGGTAGGGCGATGCAGCGGGCACGACGATAGCCTCGGCCTCGCCGGTCAGGCGCGCGATGGGCGTGACGTCTTCTAGGGACACCGGCGAATTGTTGGTAAGGATCGCGCCGACCATGACGTAGCCGCCGACGATGAGGGCCGACGGATCACCCGCCTTGCCCTGCACGAACTGGGCGAGGCCGATCGTGCCGCCGGCGCCCGGCACGTTGACGACCTGCACGTCGCCCGCGACTCCGGCGTCCTGCATCACGGTCTGCATTGCGCGGGCCGTCTGGTCCCAGCCGCCGCCCGGCGAGGCCGGCGCCATGATCTCGTAGCTTGCGGTCTGCGCGAGGGCGCTCGTGGACGCGAGGCCGGCCGCGATTATGGCGGCGAGCAGCATTCTGGTCATGAAAATCCTCCCGGAAGCGGTGTCCGCTTCATGTGTGGCGTTCGATCGCGACCGCGCTCGGGAGAGAAGATGCAACAGGGCCGAGGAAAGGCCGCACGACGGCGCGAGGGCCCAGCCCCCGCTCTCTCTCCCGCTCGGCGTCCGCTCCATCTCTCCCACGGATCGGCCGATGCTCGATTCCTATCCCGCCCGACCTGTCGAAAACCTGTCATCTTCGCATGGACGAGCTCAGCGCGGCTGAACGATGCCGCGCCAGGTGTCGAGGAAGCGGGCGCGTCGGAGGCGATCGAGCGCGACGAGGAGCGAAGGCTCGAGCGCGATCGGCTGCACCGCACCGCGCCCGCGCGCCGTGATCGCCTCGGCGGTGAACGTGCCGACCGAGCCAGGCACCACCGCGCCGAGCGCCGCCTGGCCCGCGAGGATCGCCTGCCCCTGCGGGGAGACCGTGAAGTCGAGGAAGGCGCCTGCGAGGTCGGGACGACCCGCGCCCTTCGGGATCAGCATGGAGCGTGTCAGGACGAGGACGTAGTCGTCCGGCACCACGATGCCGATGTCGGCCCCCGCCGCCTGACGGGCGAGCGCGTAGGAGCCGAGGACGTTGTAGGCCAGGATCAAGTTGCCGCTCTCGATGCGGGACAGGATGTCCGGACTCGATCCCGACAGGCGCACACGCGCCCGGCCGAAGGCGCTGGCGAGACGCCAGAAGGAGGAGGAGATCGTCTGGTCCTGCGCGGCGAGGAGGTAGCCGACGCCGCTCGTTTCGATGTCATAGGTCGCCACACGCCCGATGAAGCGCGCCGGGTTCGCTTCTAGCAGTTCGGCGAAGGCGAGATGCGTGCGCGGCACCTCATCCTCGGAGATTTCGTCGCGGTTGTAGACGAAGACGGCCGGCTCGAAGGAGAAGCCGAACACCTCCGAGCGCCACTGCGCCCATTCGGGGAGGGCCTCCTGTTCCGGCGGATGATGCGTGATGGCATGGCCGTCATTGGCGAGCTTCACCTGCAGGTCCGACGCCGAACTCATCAGGATATCGGGCATCAGCGGCAGGGTGCCGGCGAGAAAGTTCTCGTAAAGCGGCAGCGTCTCGATCTCGAAATAATCCACCGCAAGCCCCGGCCGGCTTTCCTGAAACGCCTCGACGAGCAGCGTGAAGAGCGGTGTGTCCGTGGTGCCGGCGATGTTCAGGCGTTCGCTCTCCGCGCCGCCGCGGGCCGGGTAGAAGGTCGATGCCGCCTGTGCCGGCATCCCGAACGCGAGGGAGGCGAGACAGAGGAGCGCCAGCGTCAGCCCGATGAGCGGGCGTGGAGCTTTCACGGCACCGCCGACGGGCAGGACGACGCGGGCAACGAGGCCGCCGCCCGGCCGGTCTTCCAGATCCAGCCGCCCGCCCTGCCCTTCCGCGACGCGCGCGACGATCGACAGGCCGAGGCCGGAGCCGCTCTTGCCCGCGCCGCTCGCCCCGCGCTTGAAGCGCTGCACGACGAGCGGCTTCTCGTCGTCGGCGATGCCCGGCCCGCGATCCATCACAGCGATGGCGACGCGCCCTTCGCCGTCTTTCTTGACCTCGATCAGAACGGGCCCCTGCGAATAAAGGAGGGCGTTGTCGACGAGGTTGCGCAGCATCTCCCGCAGGCCCACGCGATCGCCCGCCAGCACCAGACCGGCCGCCTCTTCGGTGATACAGGTGTCCACGCGGTCGCCGAAATCGGGGTCGAGCCGGCCCGTGACCTCCCGCATCAGCGCGCCCAGCCGCGTCTCGGCACGCTCCCGCGTTTCAAGGCGGTGGGAGATGGTCGCGTCCATCAGGAGCTGGCTGACGAGCTGGCTGGCCTGCACCGCCCCTTGGTGGATGCGTTCCACCTGACGACGCAGCGCATCCGGGTCGCGCTCCCCGCGCGCCACTTCCGCCTGCGCGCGGAGCGAGGCGAGCGGGGTGCGGACCTCGTGCGCAGCCTCGGCCACCAGCGCTTCGAGCCGCGCGCGCGAGGACAGGAGCCGGGCCATGAAGCCGTTCAGCGCGGCGACGAGCTGGCGGACCTCGATCGGCACTGCGATATCGACGGGCGCGAGATTGTCCGGCTCGCGGGCGCGCAGATGACGCTCCAGCGCATTCAGCGGACGGAAGGCGCGTCCGACGCCGAACCAGACGATGACGAGAGACAGGACCGTGAGAAGCGCGACCGGCACCAGCGCGTTCTCCATGATCTCGGCCGACAGCGCATAGCGCTCGTTCTGCGTCTCGGCCACGCGGATCGTCACCCATCCCGCACCCTCGTCGGCGGCCACGAGGCGGCCGACGGTCGCCACGCGCAACGCCTCGCCGCGATAATCGATATCGGCGAAGACGGGGTCGTCGTCGTCCGCCGGCGCGAGCGTTCCCGAAAGATCGTCGTAGCCCGTCACCAGGCCGCCGTCCGGCGCCTCGACGACGTAGAAGATGCGATCTCCGCCGGTGAACATGTCGAAGGAGGCGAGCGGCAGTTCCACCGTCACGTCGCCGCCCTGCACCTGGACGGCACCGGCGATGGTGAGGGCGGAGGCCGCCAGCAGCCTGTCGAAGGCGCGGTCGGAGGAGCGTTCGGCATAGTCGCGGATGAAGATGACGAGGACGAGCGCGGCCATAAGCAGGAGCGCGGTGGCCAGCGTCAGGACCCTGCGGCGGATCGAGACGCCGTCAGGCCGCATCGCCGTGCACCCGCGCGACGTAGCCGATGCCCCGCACCGTGACGATCTCGACGCCAGAACCCTCTAGCTTGCGGCGCAGGCGCGAGACGTAGAGCTCCAGCGCGTTGGTGGAGACCGCCTCGTCATAGGAGAAGAGCTGGCCCATCAACCGCTCCTTCGGCACGACCGTTTCGCGGCGGGCGAGGAATATCTCCAGCAGCCGGAACTCGCGCCGGCCGAGATCGACCGGCTCGCCGCGCACGCGCACCGAATGACCGGCGACGTCCAGCGTCAGCGCGCCGGCCTTCACCACGCTCGTCGTCTCGCCCGAGCGCCGGCGCAGAAGCGCGCGCAGCCGCGCCTCCATCTCGCGAAGATCGAACGGCTTGACGAGATAGTCGTCCGCGCCCTGGTCGAGGAGGCTCACCCTGTCGTCGATCTCCGAGCGCGCGGTCACGACGAGGATTGGGATCGCCGACTTCTCGCGCCGAAGCTGCGAGATGACGGACAGCCCGTCCCGGCCGGGCAGCGTCAGATCGAGGATGATGGCGTCGAAGCGCTCCATCGCCGCGCTTTCGAGCGCGAGTTCGCCTGTCCGCACCCATTCGACGGAATGGCCGGCATTGCGCAGATGCCGGTTCACGGCATCGCCCAGATCCTCGTTGTCCTCCACCAGAAGCATGCGCATGGAACCCGTTCTGCCACATCCCGCACGCCGGGCGAAGCACGTCGTTTGCGCTACCGCGCAGCTTGGGTTAGGGCGGGGCCAGAGAAATCTCCGGTCGCAGCCTACCCGGTCAAAACAAGGACATAGCCATGCGCACCCTCGTCGTCTGTTCGGGCGGCCTCGATTCCGTTTCGCTCGCCCATGTCGTTGCGCGGGAGGGAAATCTCGCGGGGCTCGTCACCTTCGACTATGGCCAGCGGCACCGCAGGGAGATCGACTTCGCGGCCGCCTGCGCGAAGCGGCTCGGCGTGCCGCACCATGTTCTCGACATCACCGCGATCGGCGCGGGGCTCTCCGGCTCGGCGCTGACGGACGGTGGCGAGGTCCCCGAGGGGCATTACGCCGAGGAGACGATGAAGATCACCGTCGTCCCGAACCGCAATGCCATCATGCTCACCATCGCCTTCGGACTCGCCGCCGCGCAGAAGCTCGACGCCGTCGCGCTCGCCGTGCATGGGGGCGATCACTTCATCTACCCGGACTGCCGGCCGGGCTTCATCGACGCCTTTCGCGCCATGCAGGCGCAGGCGCTCGACGGCTATGCCGACGTGAAGCTCCTCGCGCCCTTCGTGGAGCGGACGAAGGCGGACATCGTGACGGCGGGCGCAGGCGCCGGCACGCCCTTCGAGGCGACGTGGTCCTGCTACAAGGGCGGCGAGACGCATTGCGGGCGATGCGGCACCTGCGTGGAACGCCAGGAGGCGTTCGATCTTGCCGGCGTGCCCGACCCGACGCGCTACGAGGACGCCGGGTTCTGGCGGCAGGCGGTGGCGGGGCGCGGCGCCTGATGTTTCGCATCACCAAGGAGTTCCACTTCTCGGCCTCGCACCGGCTGCCGTCGCTGCCGGACGACCACCCCTGCGCACGGCTGCACGGACACAATTACATCGTGGTGGTCGAGTTGGCGGCCGCCGAACTGAACGCCCACGGCTTCGTGCGCGACTATCGCGACCTTTCGGTCCTGAAGAGCTACATCGACGACACCTTCGACCATCGCCATCTCAACGATGTTCTCGGCCACGACGCGACGACGGCGGAGACGTTGGCGCGGCACTTCTACGAATGGTGCCGCGAGCGCCTGCCGGAAACACAGGCCGTGCGTGTTTCGGAAACGCCGAAGACCTGGGCCGAGTACCGGCCTTGAGTGCGGGCGTTATCCGGGTCAGCGAAATCTTCGGGCCGACGATCCAGGGCGAAGGCGTCCTGATCGGCGAGCCGACGGTTTTCGTGCGCTCGGGCGGCTGCGACTATCGTTGCGCCTGGTGCGATACGATGCACGCGGTCGATCCGGCTTACCGTGTGCAATGGGTGCCGATGAGTGCCGAGGCCGTCTGGGCGCGGGTGGTCGAGCTCTCCGGGAGCCGGCCGCTGACCGTCTCTCTCTCCGGCGGAAATCCGGCGATCCAACCGCTCGGGCCCCTGATCGAGCTTGGCAAGGCGGCGGGATACCGCTTCGCGCTGGAGACGCAAGGGTCGCTCGCGAAGGACTGGTTTTCGGCCCTCGACACGCTCGTTCTCAGCCCCAAGCCGCCCTCCTCCGGGATGCGTATCGACTGGGATGCGCTTGCGGCATGCCGCGCCGCGGCCGGAGAGAGGCCGCGAACCATCCTCAAGATCGTCGTCTTCGACGAGGCGGACTATGCCTTCGCGCGCGCGACGCACGAGCGCCACCCCGACGTTCAGCTCTATCTCCAGCCCGGCAACCACACCCCGCCACCGCCGCAGGTTGACGACGCCGCGATCGACATCGACGGCGTGATGGACCGCATGCGCTGGCTGGTCGACAAGGTGGTCGCCGACCGCTGGTTCGCCGCGCGCGTTCTCCCGCAGCTTCACGTTCTGATCTGGGGCAACCGCCGCGGCGTATGAGTACCAACACGCGGTCGTGTGGTGAAACGGCGGGCGAACGCGGGAAGGTTGCGGCGCACGCAACGCATGCGTGTTGACGACGGCTTTCTCCGACCGTAGGACGGTTTAGGCGCCCTGAGGCGGCGGGTCTGGGAGGACTTCATCTTGAACGCGACGATCCTGATCATCATCGCACTGGCAGCTTTCGCGGCCGGCTACTATTTCTACTCGCGCTTCATTGCCGAGCGGATCTACGCACTGGACCCGAACTTCAAGACACCCGCGCACACGATGCGCGACGGCGTCGACTACGTCCCGACCGACAAGTTCGTCCTGTGGGGGCACCATTTCACCTCGGTCGCGGGCGCCGCGCCCATCGTCGGCCCGGCCATCGCGGTGATCTGGGGCTGGGGCCCGGCTTTCGTCTGGGTCGTCCTCGGCACGATCTTCTTCGCAGGCGTCCACGATTTCGGCGCCCTGTGGGCCAGTGCGCGCAACCGAGGTCTTTCGATCGGCGCGCTGACGGCCAACGTCCTCGGGCCTCGCGCTCGCAACATCTTCATGATGGTGATCTTCCTCCTCCTCCTGATGGTCAACGCGGTCTTCGCGGTGGTCATCGCAGGCCTGCTCGTCAACTTCCCGACGGCCGTGATCCCGATCTGGGGCGCGATCGGCGTCGCGCTGGTGATCGGCCAGCTCATCTACCGCCACAAGGTCGGCCTCCTCTGGCCTTCCGTGATCGGCGTGATTGTTCTCTATGCGCTGGTCTTCGTCGGCCAGGCCGTGCCGATCGTCCTGCCGGAGAGCTTCCTCGGCATGGCGCCGACGACGCAGTGGATCCTATACCTCTTCATCTATGCCGGCATCGCCTCGATCCTGCCTGTCTGGGTGCTGCTCCAGCCGCGTGACTACATCAACGGCCTTCAGCTCTTCGTCGGGCTGCTGCTCCTCTACGGCGCGACCTTCATCGCCGGGCCGAACATCGTCGCCCCGATGTTCAACAGCGACGTGCCGGCGGGCACTCCCAGCTTCATCCCGCTCCTCTTCGTCACCATCGCCTGCGGCGCGGTCTCCGGCTTCCACGGGCTGGTGGCGTCCGGCACTTCCTCGAAGCAGGTGGACAAGGAGACCGACGAGCGCTTCGTGGGCTATTTCGGCGCGGTCGGCGAAGGCATGCTGGCGGTGGCCGCCATCATCTGCGCCACGGCGGGCTTCGCCTCGCTGGAGGACTGGCAGGGCATCTACTCGCAGTTCTCGGCGGGCGGCGTGAACGCCTTCGTGGAAGGCGGCGCCAACATCGTCTCCGCCGGCCTCGGCCTCGGCGTCGGCATCTCGGCAACGATCCTGACGGTGATGGCTGCGCTCTTCGCGGGCACCACGATGGACACCGGCCTCCGCCTGCAGCGCTACGTGGTGCAGGAGGTCGGCGAGATCACCGGCATCGGCGCGCTGAAGAACGGCACGATCGCCACCTTCGTCGCGCTCGCCTGCTGCCTCGCGCTCGCCTTCGGCGCGGGCACCGGCGGTGCCGGCGGCATGCTGATCTGGCCGCTCTTCGGCACGACCAACCAGCTCCTCGCGGGTCTGACGCTCTGCGTCATCACCGTGATGCTGATGCGCCTGCGCCGCCCGGTGATCTACGTCGCCGTGCCGCTGGTCTTCCTGCTTGTCATGTCGATCATCGCGCTGTTCATCCAGCTCGGGAGCTTCATCGGCAACGGCGACTGGCTGCTCGTGACGCTGAACCTCGTGGTGCTGGCGGCTGCGCTTATCGTCGCGTTCGAGGCGTTCATGGCCATGCGCCGCGAGCGCGAGGCGATCGCCACACAGGCCGCCGAATAGACTTGGCGCAGAAGCCCCCTCTCGCCGGGCGCACGGCGGCGCTGTTCGCCGCCGTGTCGGACAGGCTCGGCGAGTTCTACGCCGCGCCGTATCGCCGGGCCTTCGCCAAGGCGAAGCAGGAGGAGGAGGACCTCTTCATGCTGCTCATCTTCTCCGAAAGCCTCGGCGTGCCGAACCCCGCGACCTTCTACACCCTGGAACTCCTGCCGACGCTCTACGAGGACTTCCACGACTGGCACCGCCGCATGGGGATCGAGCGCTCGCCCCTCGACGGATTTCGATGCTGCTGAGCGAACTGGGCCGGCGCCGTGTCCTGTTCTTTGGCGGCAAGGGCGGCGTGGGCAAGACGACGCTCGCTTCGGCGACTGCCGCGGGTCTTGGCGCGGCAGGCCGGCGGGTCCTCGTCGTCTCCACCGATCCGGCCCACAATCTCGGCCACCTGTGGCAGCGCGATGTCGGCCCGAGCCCGGTTCGTCTCGCAGCTGGCGTGGACGGCGTCGAACTCGACCCGGCCTCCACCGTCGATGAACACCTGAAAGCTGTCGAGCGCTCGCTGCGCAAGCTGATGCCCGAGCGCCTGCACGGCGAGGTGCGTCGGCATCTGGAGGCGGCGCGCGAGGCGCCGGGCATGGTCGAGGCGGCGATGCTGGAGAAGATCGCGATCACCGTCGAAGAGGGCCTTTCGACCCACGACGTCGTCATCTTCGACACCGCGCCCACCGGCCACACGACAAGGCTCCTGGAGTTGCCGGAGCTGATGGCTGGCTGGACGCAGGGGCTGCTCGACCACCGCCGGCGCGCACAGCGTTTCGAAAGCGCGCTCGGCCAGTTCCGGGCCGCGCCTGCCGATGGCCCCGGCGCCAAGGTGATGGGCGGCGAGCCCGATCGCGACCACGAGATGCGCGCCGTCCTTCTCCGCCGGCAGCAGCGCTTCACCGCCCTGCGTGCGATCCTGATGGACCGCGAGGCCTGTGCCTTCGTCGTCGTGCTGGCCGCCGAACGGCTGCCGGTGCTGGAAACGATCGACCTGGCACGCAAGCTGGAGACGCTACAGGTTGCGCTCGGCGGGCTCGTCGTCAACAAGCGCGCGCCAACGAGCGAAGGCGACTTCTGGTCCGCGCGTGTGGTGGAAGAAGAGGCGCATCTGCGCACGCTCCACGACGCGCTCGGGCACCATCGGCGTATCGACATCGCCATGAGCCCACGCGAAATCCTCGGCGCCGAGGCGCTGGAGGTTTTCGCCGCACGAAACCTTTCCTAGGACGCTTCCTTGCGGGCGTCGAAGGCGCTGCGTGCATCCCAGATGCGCTGGTGGTTCTCGAACGCCCAGCCGCCAAGCGCCTGCACCGGCCCGCGCAGCGAATGGCCAAGCTCGGTAAGTTCGTAGTCGACGCGCGGGGGGATGGTCGGGGTGACGGTGCGCGAGACGAGACCGTCGCGCTCCAGTCCGCGCAGCGTCAGCGTCAGCATACGCTGTGAAACGCTGCCGATGGCACGTTTCAGTTCGTTGAAGCGCTTCGGCCCGTCGGCCAGAAACATCACCACGAGCACCGACCATTTGTCGCCGATGCGCGCGAGAACAACGCTGACCAGCTGGCAATGGCTCGCCGAATGCAGGCTGTCAGGGGTCACATCCGTGTGACTGGGTTCCATGAATGTGCCTCCTTGCGATGGCCGTAAGCAGTCATCTAATGAGCCTCGGTAACAAATCCATACCGCTTCCGCAAAGGCTCCCCCAATGAAGCTCCTGCACATCGATTCCAGCATTCTCGGCGGCAACTCGGTCAGCCGCGCGCTCTCGAAGGCGACCGTCGAACGCCTGCGCGCCGAGATCCCCGGCCTCGAAGTCACCTATCGCGATCTCGCGGCCGACCCGATCGGCCATCTCACCGGCAGCTACCTCGCCGGCCAGAGCGCGCAGACGCAGCACGATCAGGCGATGCAGGAGGATCTGGCACTCGGCGGACGGGTTCTTGAGGAATTTCTGGCCGCCGACATCGTCGTCATCGGCGTGGCGCTTTACAACTTCACCATCCCGAGCCAGCTCAAGACGTGGATCGACCGCATCCTCGTAGCCGGCAAGACCTTCCGCTACACCGAGAGCGGCCCCGAGGGGCTGGCCGGCGACAAGCGCGTGATCCTGACGGTCGCCCGCGGCGGCTTCTACGGCGAAGGCACGCCCTCCGCTTCTTTCGAACATGCGGAAACCTACATGCGCTCGGTCCTCGCCTTCATCGGCATCGCCGAGCCCGAGGTCGTCGTCGCCGAGGGCATCGCAGTTGGCCCCGAACAGCGTGAGAGGGCGACGAACGAGGCCCTCACCGCGATCGCCGGCCTCAAGGCCGCCTGATTTCGAATAAAGCGGGCGCTCTTGCAGCGCCCGCCCTTTTCTTCTCAGTGCCAGGCGCAGAGGCCGAGCGGCGCGTCGCCCGCTTCCTCGTTCGGCACCAGCACCGTCTCGCCGTCGCGGCAGATCACCGTGTTGTCGGACAGGCCGGCCAGATCGACGAGGATCTGGTCCCAGTGCCGGTACTGCACGGTGTGGCCCTCCCCAGGATACACCGTCGCCTTCTCGACGTTCGGTACGGCTGCCTGCCACTCTTCCATCACCGGAACCGGAACGGAACTGTCCTCCTCGCCCCAGTAGAGGAAGGTCGGGAACGGCGCATCGGACAGGTCGACGACCGCGTCGTCGGCGCAGGGCAGCGCCTGCTCGTGGCTGAGCGCGGCCGGGTCGCCCATGTGGCCGCCGACATAGAAGGAGCGCGTTGCGTCCGCATAGGCGCGCGTCTGCCAGCCCGGCACGGCGAGGACGGGCGAGCCCGGAACGCCCCACCAGTCCTTCGGAGCTCGCGTCCAGCGCAGATTGTCCTCGTTGCGCTCCTCCATCGACATCGAGCATTCCGGCTCGGAGCGGCTCTCGAGCGTCGAGGAGACGGCAGCGGCGGCATGGAGCCCCGTGACGCGCTCCGGCACCTCCGCCGCCAGTTGCGCGGCATAGGCGCCGCCCCCCGAAATGGCGAGGATCGAGAAATCCTCGATGCCGAGCTCGTCCAGGACGGCCAGCACTTCGGCGTTGTAGTCGGAATAGCCGAGCTCGGGGTCGAACTCGGATTCGCCGAAGCCGTTGCGCTCCACCGAGACGAAGCGCAGGCCCAGCGCCTCGCGCGACGTGCGGGCGAACTCGGTGAGCTGGAAGGCCTCGAGGCTGGTGCCCATGCCGCCGATGAAGACGACGGCACGCTCTCCCGTGCCCTCGTCGATGTAGTAGGAGGTGCGCCCGTCACGCTCCAGCGAATGGACCTCTGAGCCGATGGGATCGAACTCCTCCTGCAGGTCGATCGTCGCCGGGTCCAGCGCATCTTGGGCGAGTGCTCCGGTCGCCGCGAACGTGATCAGCGAAGCCGCCAGGGCGGGCATGGCGATACGGGCTTGTCTCATCGAAGGATTCCTCTCCAGTCTTCGGTGGTGATGATGCAGCTCAGCTCCGGCGCTGGCCGACATGGCGGCGCGCGGCAGCCGGCCAGGCCATCGGGCGATGCGCCTCGGCCAGCTCGGCCACCCTTGCGGCGACGGTTCCCTCGGCGGGAACGGCACGGCCGGCCCTGGTGTCGACATGCAGGAGCATCTGCTCGGCGCTCGCCACCTCACGCCCGTCCGCATTCGTCAGGATGTGGAAGACGTGCAGGCGCTTGCCGTCGCAGCTGAGAATCTGCGTCGTCGCCTCGAAGGCGGCGCCCTTTCTCATCTCGCCGAGATGCATGAGATGCGTCTCGACTGTGTAGAAGCTGTGGCCGCCCGCAAGATAGGCCTCGTCGACGCCGATATGGGCGAGGAGCGCGTCCGTCGTCTCGCCGAACACCTGAAGATAGCGGTGCTCGGTCATGTGGCCGTTATAGTCGATCCACTCCGCCGGCACCGTGCCGGAGTGGAGTCTCAGTGGTGCGGCCGTAGCGCCGCCCGCACGCGCGGCGAGATCGGCATCGGCCGCGTTGCGGAGAGCGCCCGCACCCCAGCCCTCGCCGCCCTGCTGTTCGGACAGCGCACGGATCATCGCCACGAGATTGTCGTCGCGGATGCGCTCCAGATCTCGCACGGACAGGCCGGCCGCCTGCTCGTCGGACTGGGTGGCGATCTTTTCGACAAGCGCTTCGTCGAGATCGGGCACGTCCATCAGCTTCGTCCACGGCCATTTCAGCGCCGGGCCGAACTGGCCGAGGAAATGGCGCATCCCGGCCTCGCCGCCGGCGATGCGGTAGGTCTGGAAGAGCCCCATCTGCGCCCAGCGAAGGCCGAAGGAGTAGCGGATGACGTCGTCGATCTCCTCGACGCTCGCGACGTCGTCCTTCACCAGCCACAGCGCCTCGCGCCACAGGGCTTCGAGCAGACGATCGCCGACGAAGGCCTCGATCTCGCGGGAGATCACGACGGGCTTCATGCCGAGCGCCGCGTAGAGCGCCCTGGCCCTGTCCACCGCCTCCGGGCTCGTCGCCTTGCCGCCGACGATCTCGACCAGCGGCAGGAGGTAGACCGGGTTGAACGGGTGCGCGACGACGAGGCGTTCGGGATGGCTCATCCCCTCCTGCAGGTCGCTCGGCAGAAGCCCGGAGGTGGACGAGCCGATGATCGCATCCGGCTTCGCCGAAGCGTTGATCTCGGCGAGGACCTGGCGCTTGAAGTCCAGCCGCTCGGGCACGCTCTCCTGCACGAAGTCCGCATCTTCGACCGCATCCGCGATGGAGGTCGCAAACCGGAGTGTGCCGCGCTCGGGGAGCCTGGCGCGATACAGCCCCTCATAGGCGCGGGCCGCGTTCGCCAGCACCTCCTCGACGATGCGCTTTGCCTGAGGGGAAGGGTCGAAGATCGCGACATCGACGCCGCTGAGGACGAGCCGGGCGACCCAGCCCGCGCCGATGACGCCGACACCGACGCAGGCCGCCTTGCTGATTGGAAAGGTCATGGCGCTCACCACCGCTTCGTCAGCTTCAGCTTCTCGCGCACCTCGGCCGGGCCGAGAATCCGCGCGCCGGTGCCTTGCGTGATCTGGACAGCGCGCTCGACCAGCGCGTCGTTGGTGGCGAGAACACCCTTTCCGAGCCAGAGATTGTCCTCAAGCCCGACGCGGATGTTGCCGCCGGCCAGCATCGCCAGCGCCGCATAGGGAAGCTGGTTGCGGCCGATCGAGAAGGCCGAGAAGGTCCAGTCCGCCGGCAGATTGTCGACGATGGCCTTCAAGGTGCCGATGTCGTCCGGCGCCCCCCAGGGAATGCCCATGCAGAGCTGCACCATCACCGGATCGTCGATGACGCCCTGGTCCTTCAGCCATTTGGCCAGAAGCAGATGGCCGGTGTCGAAGATCTCGATCTCGGGGCGCACGCCCAAGCCCTGGATCTGCCGCGCCATCTCCTTGAGCATGGCCGGCGTGTTGGTCATCACATAGTCGCCCTCGCCGAAGTTCATCGTACCGCAGTCGAGGGTGCAGATCTCGGGCAGAAGCTCGCGGACATGCTCGAGGCGCTCGCTCGCGCCCACCATGTCGGTGCCGGCCGGGTCGACCGGGAACGGCGCCTCGGCCGAGCCGAGGACAAGGTCCCCGCCCATGCCGGCGGTGAGGTTCAGCACCATGTCGACGCCCGAATCCCGGATGCGGTCCACAGTCTCGCGATAGAGCGCAAGGTCGCGCGAGCCCTTGCCGGTCTCGGGATCACGCACATGGATATGCGCAATGGCCGCGCCAGCCCTGGCGGCGGCGATGGAGGCCTCGGCGATCTCCTGCGGCGTCACGGGCACCTTGTCGGAGCGGCTCGTGGTGTCGCCCGCGCCTGTGACGGCGCAGGTGATGAAGACGTCTCGGCTCGGCTGAAGCGGCATTGTCGGCTCCGTCTGGGATGCGTTTCGAGGAGCATCTTGACGGGGAGGGCCGATCGAGATTTGTCGTTTTGCGAAGCCAACCTTTCGGAGAGCGAAAACACCGATGCTGTTCGAGAGCTCGGACGACACGCTGGACATCACCATCCTGCTCCTGCCGGACGCATCTTTGATGTCGCTCGCCGCGACGCTCGACCCCATGCGCGCGGCGAACCGCACGGCGGCGCGCAAACTCTATCGCTGGAAGCTCGTCTCGCTCGACGGCACGCATCCGAAGACGACTTGTGGCCTGCCGATCCCCGTCGAGGGACGCTTCGCGCCGAAGGAGCGCTGCGACATCCTCATCGTCATCAGCGCCTTCAATGTCTTTCACCACTGCACGCCGGGCGTGCTCCATGCCATCCACGCCGGCGCGCGGAACGCCGGGATGACCGGCGGCATCGAGGCGGGCGCCTGGGTGCTGGCGCTCGCCGGCCTTCTCGACGGGCGGCGCGCGACGACGCACTGGGAGGATCTGGAGGAGTTCGCCGCGCGCTTCCCGCAGGTCGAGGTGCAGCGCGACCGCTGGGTCATCGACGGGCCGGTCTTCACGACGGGCGGCGCGATGCCCGCGCTCGATCTGATGCTCGCGCTGATCCGCACACGGCAGGGCTATTCGACGGCGATGGATGTCGCGAGCGTCTACATCTACGAGCAGGTGAAGAACGCGACGGACGAGCAGCCTTTCGTCTCGGTCGGCCGGATCGGGCGGACCGAGCCGCGCGTCGGGCACGCGATCCGGCTGATGGAGCAGCACATCGACCGCCCCCTGCCCGTCGGCGCGATCGCCTCGCGCGTCGGCGTCTCGACGCGCACGCTGGAAACGCTGTTCCGCCAGAGCGTGCAGGCCTCGCCGGGAGCTTATTATCTCTCGCTGCGGCTGAAGGCGGCGCGCCGGCTCGTCGTCGACACGCGCATGTCGATGGCGGACACGGCCGTGCGCACCGGCTTCACCTCGATCGCTTCGCTGTCACGGGCCTTCAGGCGGCAGTACGGCATGGCGCCGACCGCCGCCCGGCGGCAGAGCCCTTAGAGATCGAGGCCGGTGCGCACGGCGGCGGCGCCCGGCTCGCCCTCAAAGGTGGTCACGCCCTCGAGCCAGGCGTCCACCGTCTCGGGATTGTCCTTCAGCCAGCGCTCGGCGGCCGCCGACGGCTCCATGTCCTCATCGAGGATATAGCTCATCAGAAGGTCCTCATCCTCGACGGTGAAGGCCATGTTCTCCAGGAGCCTGCCGACGTTGGGGCACTCCTCGGCATAGCCGGCGCGTGTGTTGGTTAGCACGGTCGCGGCACCGTCGTCTGGGCCGAAGGCGTCGTTGCCCTCTTCCAGATAGCGCATGTCGAGACGCACGTTCATCGGATGCGGGCGCCAGCCGAAGAAGACGATCGGCTCGTCGCGGCGGATGGAGCTTTCCACCTGCGAGAGCATCGCCTGCTCGCTGGATTCCACCAGCGTGAAGTCGCCGAGCCCGAAGGTGTCGTTCTCGATCATGCCGGAGATCGTCTCGTTGGCGCTGGAGCCGGCCTCGATGCCGTAGATCTGCCCGCCGAGTTCGTCACGGAAATTCGCGATGTCGGCATAGGTGCGAAGACCCGCTTCGTAAGTCGCGGCGGGCACCGCAAAGCCGATCAGCGCGCCTTCCAGATTGGTGGCCACGACGTCGATTGCACCGCTCTCGACCAGCGGTGTCTGGATCGGCTCCTGGAGGGGCATCCAGTTGCCGAGGAAGATGTCGATGTCGCCCTGTTGCAGAGCCTGGAAGGTGACGGCAACCGACAGGACGGAGGTGTCCGGCTGATAGCCAAGTTCCTCCAGCACGAGCGAGGCCGCGGCAGTGGTCGCGGTGATGTCCGTCCAGCCGACATCCGAGAAGCGCGGGGCCTGACACGATGCCGGTTCGGCGGCGAAGGCGGTTACGGTCGACGCGGAAAGGGCGGCGACGAGCCCGACAAGGCGGATGCGGTGTGCCATCGATTTCTCCTCGGTTGGATAGCGGACAGGCCGTCCCAGGCGAGGGCAGCCGTGCTCTTCGAGGATACGCGCGCACCCGCCGGGAAGTTGGCGTATGGCGATGCGGACTTCGCAAAAAGCGAAGCCGCACCGCCCGCCCGTGCCCGCTAGTTGGCGCTATTGCGCCGGCGCCGGGTCACCGCGTTCCGCCGCGACGTCTGCCGCCGAAACGGCACCGGCCTCGTTCGACCATGCGCTGCGCAGGAAGGTTGCCAGCGCGGCGACCTCGTCGTCCGAAAGGCGATGGCCGAAGCCCGGCATTTCGAGCTCCTGCGGGCGCTCGGCGGTGCTCGGCAGTTTGGCGCCATGCAGGATGACGTCGATCAGACCCGCCGTCTGCGGCGCGGTGACGAGCGAATTGCCGTCGAGCTGCGGGAACACCTGCGGCGCGCCGCGCCCGTCGGTGAAATGGCAGGCGTTGCAGTTGTCGAGATAAAGCCGGGCGCCGAGGTCCATGTCGGGGCTCGCCTCGGTCAGCATCGCCGCGGTCCCCTCCGTTGCCGCGTCGAGCCGAACCACGGTCCCGCCGGCCTGATCGTCGGCGACCTCCGCCGGTTCGGCGGGCGCCGGCCCCTCGGTGCCGATCTCGCGCAGATAGGCGACCATCGCCTCGGCGTCCTCGGCTGTCAGATACTGGAGCGAGTGCTCGACCACGAGGCTCATCTCGCCCGCCACCGCCGAACGGCTGTTGCGACCGGTCATCAGGTACTGGCGCAGGTCTTCCGCCGACCAGGATTGCGGCGCGCTGTCCGGCCCGCGAAGGTCCGGAGCGGACCACCCGTCGATCTCGCCACCGGTGAGATAGCTTGCATCGGTCGTCTCGGTGCCGTCCTGCGCCATGATGAGGTTGCGGGGGCTGTGGCAGGCCGCGCAGTGGCCCGGGCCCTCGACGAGATACTCGCCGCGCGCCAGGACGGGATCGGCCATGTTGGGCTGGAAGCCCGGCTCATCGAGTGCCACCCAGTTCCACAGCCGGATGCCCCAGCGCTGGTCGAAGGGGAAGGACAGCGCGGTTTCCTCGACCGGCTCGTCCACCGCCTGCACCTCCTCCATGAAGTAGGCGTACATCGCGCGGATGTCCTCTTCGGACAGCTTGCGATAGTTCTCGTAGGGCATGGCCGGGTACAGGTGGACGCCACCCTTGCCGATGCCGTCGACGAGCGAGGCCCGGAAATCCTCGAGCGTCCAGCCGCCGATGCCCGCCGTCTCGCTCGGCGTGATGTTGGAGGAGTAGATCGTGCCCATCGGGCTGTGGATCTCGCGCCCGCCGGCATAGGGCGCACCGCCCTCGGCGGTATGGCAGGCCGCGCAATCTGCCATTCGCGAGGCGTACTGGCCCTGGCCGGGCTCGGGCGCCCAGTCCGCGGCGAGCTCTTCCTGCGGTGGGGTGAGCTGTGGCGGCACGAGGATGATGGCGGCGAGCGCCACGACGCCGATCACGACGAGGGCGGCGAGGATGCGAAGAGCGGTCTTCATGGCTCGTGATCCTCAGACCAGCGGACGCGGGTTGGGCAGATAGTCCCGGCGGATGGCGTCGGCGGCCCAGTAGGCGAGCCCCCCGACGGCCCCTGTCGGATTGTACTGCGTGTTCTGGGGGAAGGCCGACGCGCCCATCACGAAGACGTTGTGCATGTCCCAGCTCTGCAGATAGCGGTTCAGCACGGACGTGTTGCGGTCCGCCCCCATGATCGCCCCGCCCACATTGTGCGTCGTCTGGTAGGGCCGCACGTCGTACTGCGCGCCGTCCGATTTGTAGGAAGACTGCATGAGGTCCGGTGACATCGAGGTGGCGATCTCCTCGATGCGGCTTTTCATGAACTGCGTCATGCGGATGTCGTTCGGCTTCCAGTTGAACGTCATGCGCATCAATGCGCGCCCGTATCGGTCCGTGTAGGTCGGGTCGAGATCGAGATAGACGTCGCGATAGGACATGTTCGACCCGTGCGCGCCGATCGACATCGAGTGGCCGTACCAGTCGCCGATGCCCTGCTTCCAGCCCGCGCCCCATTTCGGCGTGTCGGATGGCATGGCGAAGCCGGCGATCGGACGTCCGTTGGCCGTGCCCGACGAGATGTAGCTGCCGCCGATGAAGCCCTCTCGCGCGAAATCGATCTGGCTGATGGCGAAATCGTCGATCGACACGCCGTTCGAGCCGGTGCCGATGAAGGGGTTGAAGAAGCGGTCGCGGAAGAACAGCGTCGTGCCGCCGTTCATCTGATATGAGTAGTTCTTGCCGACGACGCCGGTGCCCGTTACCGGGTCGTAGGGCGTGCCGATCTGCGAAAGCAGCAGGAGATGCACGTTGTGGAGAGAATAGGCCGCCACGATCACGAGATCGGCCGGCTGGAAGACCTCCTCGTTCGCCATCTCGTCGAAATAAGTCACGCCCGTGGAGGTCAGCCCGTCCGTCGCCTTCTCGATGCGCAGAACGTCGCAGTGCGTGCGGTACTGGAAGTTCGGCTTGCGCTTCAGCGCGTCGAGAATGCACACCTGCGGCGAGGACTTGGAATAGTTCAGACAGCCGAAGCGCTCGCAGAAGCCGCAGTAGTTGCACGGCCCGAGGCTCATCCCGTATTCGTTCGTATAGGCCTGCGAGGCGTTGGCCGCGGGCCGCGTGAACGGGTGGTAGCCCATCGCGCTCGCCGCCTCGCGGAACAGCGTCGAATCGTAGGTGTTGGGCAGCGGCGGCATCGGAAAGTCGCGCGCCCGCGGCGCCTCGAACGGGTTGCCACCTTCGATGATGCGGCCGTTGATGTTGCCGGCCTGCCCCGAGATTCCCGCGACATACTCGAACCGATCCATATGGGTCTCGAGTTCGTCATACGTGACGCCCCAGTCCTGGATCGTCATGTCCTCGGGGATGATCTGCGCCCCAAAACGCTCCTCGACATAGGAACGCAGCCGGAACTCGTTTTCCATCGGGCGCCAGTTGAGGCCGTTCCAATGGATGCCCGCTCCACCGACGCCATTGCCCGGCAGGAAGGAGCCGAGCTGGCGGTAGGGCAGCGCGGTTTCCTCAAGCGAACGCCGGATGGTCAGCGTGGAATTGCGTGGCTTCTGCATGAAACCCATGCGGATCGCGTATTTCAGCTCGTCGATGACCTCCGGATACTTGAAGTCCGGCACCGTGTTGCGGTCCTCGCCCCGCTCCAGCGCGAGGATCTCGAGACCCTCGTTCGCCAGTTCCATACCCAGGATCGAGCCGGTCCAGCCGAGCCCGATGATGACGACGTCCTTGCGTTCGGCCGTTCTCGCCATCGCTCAGGCCCTCTCGCCGGAGATCGAGACGGGTCCGAGCGGGTACTCCACGTTGTGCTTGTTGACCCACTCGAGATACGAGCCGCGCGCACCTGGAAAGCCGATATAGACCCAGGCCTGCATGCCGTGGTTCCCGCCGTACATCGGGTCCGCGAAATAGCCCTCGCGCGTGTTCTGCCAGATGAGCGTGAAGAAGCCGCGGATTTCGGGCGCGAGCGGCAGATCGCCGCCTTCGAGCGCGGTGAGGACGCTGTCCTGCGTCTGCGCGTCGAGTTCGGCGAAGACCGCCCCGTGATTGTCCCGGCACCAGCCGTCGACCACCGGGATCGCCTGCCGGTAGATCTCGGCCGGCGTCAGTGGCGTCTGCCAGCCGAGCAGCGGGTCGGCCGCCGCATTGTGCGGCCCCGCCATGTACCAGTCCGCCGCCGCGCCGAAATCGCCCGCGAGCTGCCGGTCGATGAAGACGGGTACGCGGCATTCGATGGCGCCGGGCCCCTCACCTTCCGATGGGATCAGCCGCGCGCAGGCGGCCATGACGAAGGCCCATTCCGCCGGTTCCAGATATTCGCGCTCGACCTGGTCGAGCGGCACCGGCTCGGGCGCGGGCTGCGCCTTGGTGGGGAGGGACAGGCCGGCGAGGGTCGCTGTGACCGCCGAGCCCTTGAGGAAGGAACGCCGCGATGGGCGGCCCGGCAGATCGGTCATGAAGACGCCTCCAAGCGGGCACCCGCCGACCAAGACGACCCGCGGACACCCGAACTGAACTCTGGATGGGTTCTAAGGTAGGCATACGATCACGACAATGGCACCGCGGTCGTGAAAACCCCGGCGCGTCCTCCCCTGACGGACAGCGTTGCCCGGATGCCACAGGTCACGCGGCGAGAAGGCGCAGCATCGGCTCGACAGCCGTGTTCGCTTCCGGGCCCGACGCGTCTATTGAATTGGTCAGAGCGACCTTTTGCGCGTCCGCCAAGACAGCTCAGACACCGCTTGCGGGGATGCCCGTGCGTTCGACTTTGCGCGGGGCGACGAGTTCCTTCCAGGTCGAAAGCGCGGTGTTCACGGGCGCGTTGGCCGGACGTTCGACGAAGCGGCCATCGCCCTTCTCCGCCAGCACCTCCCCGTCGCGATAGGCGATGCGCCCGCGTGAGAAGGTGATGGCGGGAAGGCCTGTGACCTCGACGCCCTCGAAGACGTTGTAGTCGATGATCGACTTCTGCTTCGCGGCGCGGATCGTCTTCGTCGCGGCCGGGTCGAAGACGACGAGATCGGCATCGGCCCCCGGCAGGATCGCTCCCTTCCTCGGGTAGATGTTCAGGATCTTGGCGATGTTGGTGGAGGTAACCGCGACGAACTCGTTCATCGTCAGGCGGCCGGTGCGCACGCCGCGCGTCCACAGGACCGGCAGCCGATCCTCCAGCCCGCCGGTTCCGTTGGGGATCTTGGTGAAGTCGCCGAGGCCGGCGCGCTTCTGCTCCGTTGTGAAGGCGCAATGATCCGTCGCCACCACCTGCAGCGAGCCGGAGGAGAGACCCGCCCAAAGCGAATCCTGATGCACGCGGTTGCGGAAGGGCGGGCTCATCACGCGGCGCGCCGCATGGTCCCAGTCCGGGTGCGCGTACTCACTCTCGTCGAGCGTCAGATGCTGCACAAGCGGCTCGCCGAAGACGCGCATGCCCTTCTGGCGCGCCCGGCGGATGGCCTCGTGCGCCTCCTCGCAGGAAACGTGGACGACATAGAGCGGCACGCCGGCCTGATCGGCGATCATGATGGCGCGGTTGGTCGCCTCGCCTTCCACCTCGGGCGGGCGGGAGAAGGCGTGCGCCTCCGGCCCGTCGTTGCCGGCGGCCATCAGCTTCTGCTGAAGCGTGGCGACGACGTCTCCGTTCTCGGCATGGACGAGCGGCAGCGCGCCGATCTCGGCGCAACGCGAGAACGAGGCGAACATCTCGTCGTCGTTCACCATCAAGGCGCCCTTGTAGGCCATGAAATGCTTGAAGGAGTTGACCCCCTCGGCCACCACCTTCGGCATCTCGTCGAAGACCTGCTGCCCCCACCAGGTGATCGCCATGTGGAAGGAATAGTCCGTGCGCGCCTTGCCGGCCTTCTGGTGCCACTCCTGCAGGGCCTCGATCAGCCCCTGCCCCGGCGCCGGCAGGCAGAAGTCGACCGCCATCGTCGTGCCGCCGGAGAGCGCGGCCGCCGTGCCGGTGTCGAAATCCTCGGCAGAGTGGGTGCCCATGAAGGGCATCTCCATATGCGTGTGCGGGTCGATCCCGCCCGGCATGACATAGGCCCCCGAGGCGTCGATCGTCTCGTCACCCGACAGATCGTCACCGACCGCGGCGATGATCTCGCCGTCGATCAGGACGTCCGCGCGATAGGTCCGGTCGGCGGTGACGACGGTGCCGCCCTTGATGGCGATGGTCATGCGGTCTCTCCTGCGGATGTGAATCAAGGCCTGTAGGTGGCCAGCCGCCAGCCGAAGCCGAGGAAGGCGATGCCGGTGACGGCTTTCAATAGCCGCGTGAAGCGCTCGCCGCGTGCGAAGGTCGAGGCTCGGTCGACGAGAACGATGACCAGCGTGAACCAGGCGATGTTGATGGACGCGTGCAGCGTCGCCAGCGCGTAGCCGGCCGCGATGGGGCTCGTCTCGGCGCCGATGAACTGCGGAAAAGCGGCCAGATAGAACAGCGCGACCTTCGGGTTGAAGACGTTCGTCAAAAGCCCTTCGACATAGGCGACGCGCAGATTGCGCGGGCGCGCGGGCGCCGCCTTGTCGAGCGCCGCGAGCCGTCGGGAGGTCATTGCCTCTCGCAGGGCCTTCACGCCGATCCAGCACAGATACAGCGCCCCGGCGAGCTTGACTGCGAGGAAGGCGTTGGCCGACTGGACGAGGATGATCGACAGGCCGAAGACGGCGAGCGTGCAATGCACGTAGAAGGCCGTGACGAAGCCGGCGATGTTGGCAAAACCCGCCACCTTTCCCGAACCCGGCACGGTGCGCGCGACGAGAACGCCGTTCGGGCCCGGCGACATCACCAGAAGCGCGGCGATGGCGGCGAAACTCGCCGCGGTTTCGAAGGTCATGCCATCACTCCACGACGCCCGCCGTCTCGACGACGGCGTTGAGAAGAACGTCGGTCCCGGCCTTTGCCCATTCGCGCGTGATCTCCTCCGCCTCGTTGTGCGAAAGGCCCTCGACGCAGGGGCAGAAGATCATGGCGGTCGGCGCAATGCGGTTGATCCAGCAGGCGTCGTGACCCGCGCCCGAGACGATGTCGCGGTGACTGTAGCCGAGCCTCTCGGCGGCCGAGCGCACCGTGCCGACGCAGGCCTCGTCGAAAGCGACGGGGTCGAAATGGCCGACGATCTCGATCGCGGCCTCGAGGCCGAGGTCTTCGGCGATCTCGGAGACGCCCGCCTCGATGCGCTGGCGCATGTCATCCAGGACGGCCTGGTCGGGCGAGCGGATGTCCACCGTGAAGACAACTTTCCCCGGCACCACGTTGCGCGAGTTCGGGAACACTTCGACATGGCCGATGGCGCCGACGGCGTGCGGCTGGTGGCTCATCGCCACGACATGGACGTGCTCGGTGACGCGCGCCATGCCGAGCCCTGCGTTGCGGCGCTTGCCCATCGGCGTGGAGCCGGTGTGGGTGTCGCGGCCGGTGAGCGTGATTTCCAGCCAGTAGAGCCCCTGCCCGTGGGTGACGACGCCGACGTCGATCCCCTCGTCCTCCAGGATCGGCCCCTGCTCGATATGCAGCTCGAACATCGCGTGGATCGGGCGATCCTGGCCGACAGGCTCCTCGCCTTCCCAGCCGATGCGCTTCAACTCGTCTCCGAAGCGCTTGCCGGCGGCGTCCACGCGGTCCTTGGCCCAGCCCTCCTCGTGCAGCCCCGCGAAGACGCCCGAGGCGAGCATGGCCGGGGCGAAGCGCGCGCCCTCCTCGTTGGTCCAGTTGACGACGACGATCGGGTGGCGCGTGCGGATGTCGAGATCGTTCAGGGTGCGCGCTACTTCCAGTGCGCCGAGGACCCCGAGGACCCCGTCGAACTTGCCGCCTGTCGGCTGGGTGTCGAGATGGGAGCCCATGTAGACGGGCGGCAGATCCGGCTCGGCACCCTCCCGGCGGAAGAACATGTTGCCCATCGTGTCGAGCGACATCGTCATGCCGGCGCCCTCCGCCCAGCTCTGGAGGAGCCGGCGACCCTCGCCGTCCGCGTCCGTCAGCGTCTGCCGATTGTTGCCGCCGGCGATGCCGGGGCCGACCTTGGCCATCGCCATCAGCGCGTCCCAGAGCCGCTCGCCATTCGTCTGGAGATTGGAGGCAAGGCTCATCGGACGAAAATCCTGTCGTTCAGGCGCATGCGATCACCCGTGCCGCGTATGAGCGACAGGCGGGCAGGCAGGCTCGATGGATCATGGCGTTCGTCCGGGTCACGCAGCTTGGACGAAGCCTTGTTGACGACCCGGCCGCAAAGGAGGCTAGAAGGTCGCCGGAAACCGGTCAAGCGCAACTGCCCTATCGTGAGGCAGGGCTGCTGCCGTGCAAGTTTCGAAGGCAGGCCGGAATGTCGCTCTTGGGCAGGGACGAGGACGAGGCGGCGGCGCGCACGCCCACCCGCATCCAGGCGGCCAACCGCGAGCTGATCCTGGAAGCGGCGCTGCCGGTCTTCTCGGCCCATGGCTTCAAGGGCGCGACGCTGGACGAGATCGCGCGGGCCGCCAGCATGTCGAAGCCGAACCTTCTCTATTATTTCCGGCGCAAGCAGGACATCTACGCCGCCGTTCTGGAGCGCACGCTTGAGGCTTGGCTCGCGCCCCTGGAGGCGCTCGATCCCGCCGGCGATCCGGTGGCAGAACTCACCCGCTACATCCGCGCCAAGATGCGGCTTTCGGCACGGAAGCCGGAGGCCTCGCGCCTCTTCGCCAACGAGATCCTGCATGGCGCGCCCGTCGTCGGCGGCTTCCTGAAAACGCGCCTGAAGACGCTCGTCGAGGAGAAGGCCGCCGTCCTGTCGCGGTGGATGGAGAATGGCAAGCTCGCGCGTGTCGATCCGGTCCATCTCGTCTTCATGATCTGGGCGATGACCCAGCACTACGCCGACTTCGAGGTTCAGGTGCGCGCGATCCTCGGCCCCCGCGCCGACGCGCGCGACTTTGCCGAGGAAGCGGCGGAGGCTGTCATCGCGATCGTTCTCGGCGGTGTGCGCCCGCGCTGAGCTCACTCGGCGGGCTCGGGCGCGAACTGCATCGCCTCGCGGCGCATCGGGTTGTTCGCATGGGCCGTCCAGTTGCTGTAGCCGTCCGGGATCACCTGACCGGTGCGCGGGTCGACGCCCTCGATCCGCTCCATCGTGATGCAGTCTTCCACCGGGCAGACGTTGACGCAAAGATTGCAGCCGACGCATTCGGCGTCGATCACCTCGAAGCGGCGCTTGCCGTCGACCTCGGACGTGATCGCCTGATGCGAGGTGTCCTCGCAGGCGATGTGGCAGCGCCCGCACTCGATGCACTTGTCCTGGTCGATCCGCGCCTTGGTGACGTAGGACAGGTTCAGATACTGCCAGTCGGTGACGTTGGGCACCGCGCGGCCGCGAAAGTCCTCGATCGAGGCGTAGCCCTTCTCGTCCATCCACTGCGACAGGCCGGAGGTCATCTCGCGCACGACCTTGAAGCCGTAGGTCATGGCGGCGGTGCAGACCTGCACGTTGCCGCAGCCGAGCGCTATGAACTCGGCCGCGTCCCGCCATGTGGTGATGCCGCCGATGCCCGAGATCGGCATGCCGCGCGTCTGCCCGTCGCGCGCGATCTCGGCCACCATGTTGAGCGCGATGGGCTTCACTGCCGGCCCGCAATAGCCGCCGTGCGAGCCCTTGCCGTCGATGGTGGGCGTTGGTGCGAAGCTGTCGAGATCGACCGACACGATCGAGGAGACGGTGTTGATGAGGGACACCGCGTCCGCCCCGCCGGCCCTCGCGGCGCGCGCCGGATAGCGGATGTCGGTGATGTTGGGCGTCAGCTTGACGATGACGGGCAGGCTCGCATGCTGCTTGCACCAGCGCGCGACCATCTCGATGTATTCGGGCACCTGCCCGACGGCCGAGCCCATGCCCCGCTCGCTCATCCCGTGCGGACAGCCGAAATTGAGTTCCACGCCGTCGCAGCCGGTCTCGGCGGCGCGCGACAGGATGGAGCGCCATTCCTCCTCCTCGCAGGGCACCATCAGCGAGACGACGACGGCGCGATCCGGCCAGTTGCGCTTGACCCGCGCGATCTCTTCCAGATTGATCTCAAGATCGCGGTCGGTGATCAGCTCGATGTTGTTGAGGCCGAGGAGGCGGCGATCCGGCCCGTGGATCGCGCCGTAGCGTGGCCCGTTGACGTTGACGACGGGCGGTCCCGCCTGCCCGAGCGTCTTCCAAACGACCCCGCCCCAGCCGGCCTCGAAGGCCCTCTGGACGTTGTATTCCTTGTCCGTCGGAGGCGCCGAGGCGAGCCAGAACGGGTTGGGGGAGCGGATGCCGATGAAGTTCGTCGCAAGGTCGGCCATGATCGCGTTCTCCCTTAAGGCCGCACGAGATGGGAAAGGTCGGACAGCACCTCCCCGACGCGCTCGAAAAGGCTCGCGCCCTCGTCCCGCCTGGCGGTCAACTCGGCATGGATGCTCAGCGCGGCGCGCTTGCCGTCCTCCACGGCGACGACGGTGAGGTCCTCGCCGCCAAGCGCGCAGTCACCGCCGGCCCAGACGCCATCGAGGCTGGTGCGGCGATCCGCGTCGACGCGGATGCGGCCGCCCTCGATGGCGACGCGCGTGGCCCCTTCGTCGAGGCCGGCGCCATCGAAAGACTGGCCGATCGCCTTGAAGACCTGATCGGCCGCCAGCGTCACGAACGCGCCGGTGCCGACGAGGCGCCCGCCCTCCTCGCGCGTACGCTCCATCTCGACACCGCGCACGCGTCCGTCCGCCGTCAAAAGCCGCACCGGGCGCAGATGGCAACGGATGTGGACCCCGCGCGAGGCCGCGAGTTCCTGCTCGTAGCGCGAGGCGTTCATCGCCTCGCGCCCCCGTCGATAGGCGAGCGTCACCTCCTCGGCGCCAAGCGCCTTCGCCTGCACCGCCGCATCGACCGCCGTCATGCCCCCGCCGATGACGACGACGCGCCGCCCGACCGGAAGGCTCGACAGGTCGTCCGCCTGACGCAGATCGGAAATCCACGCGACGGCATCGTGGCTGCCGGAGGCCTCCTCGCCTTCGGCGCCGAGCGCGTTGACGCCGGCAAGCCCGATGCCGAGGAAGACCGCGTCGAACGAGCCACGAAGTTCGCCGAGATCGAGGTTTTCGCCGAGCCGCCGCCCCGTCTCCAGCGTGACGCCGCCGATGGACAGAACGAAATCGACTTCGGCCTGTGCGAAGCCGTCCGTCGCTTTGTAGGCGGCGATCCCATACTCGTTGAGGCCGCCGGGCTTCGGCCGTGCATCGAACAGGACAACCTCGTGCCCGAGCATGGCGAGGCGATGGGCGCAGGAAAGGCCGGCGGGGCCGGCGCCGACCACAGCCACGCGCCGCCCGGTGGACGTCGCCCTTACGAAGGGATGCGTTTTGCTCGCCAGGACGGCATCGGTCGCGTGGCGCTGGAGGAGGCCGATCTTTACCGGCTTGCCCTCGGCCTTTTCGCGAACGCACGCCTCCTCGCACAGCGTCTCGACCGGGCAGACGCGCGCGCACATGCCGCCAAGAATGTTGTCCTCGAGGATGGTGCGGCCGGCGCCGGCACGATTGCCGGCCTGGATCTGCCGGATGAAGAGCGGGATGTCGATCGACGTCGGGCAGGCCTGCATGCAGGGCGCGTCGAAACAGAAATAGCAGCGATCCGCCTCGACCAGAGCCTCGTGCCGATCGAGCGGCGGGTGCAGGTCGAAAAAATTGTCCGCCAGAACGGTCGGCTCGAGACGCCCGACGGCGATATCGGGGGCGGCGGGGGAATGCTCGTCCATGCGCCATGCGCCTCCTTCGAACCATTCCAGACAAGACTGGGCAGGATCGCCGGCGGGCGTCAACGACGATTTTTGATCATACGGTCAAAAGTAGATGGAATGCCGTGCAATGCAGCCGACTGCCCACATGGTGGGCAGTCGGCTGCATATTTACAGAACGGCGACGGCCGTCATCTCGACGCGCAGGTCCGGATCGGCGAGGCGAGCCTCGATGCAAGCGCGGGCCGGCGGGTTCGCCGTGTCGACCCAGGCGTCATAGATCACGTTCATCGCGTCGAAATCGGCGATGTTGGGCAGGAAGACGTTGACGGCGACGAGTGCGGACTTGTCGGCACCGGCCTCGGCCAGCAACGCATCGATCTTGGCAAGGACCTCCCGCGTCTGCGCCTCGAGCGAGCCTTTCGCGTCGTCGGCGACCTGGCCGGCGAGATAGATCGTGTCGCCCGCGCGCACGGCCTGGCTCATTCGCTTGCCGATCTTGAAGCGCTGGATGGTCATTGCAGTCTCCTGTCGTTAGGGATGTGTCCCGCGGCGGCTGGTGAGCGAGATCACGCCGCGCGTCAAGGCGCGGCCACCCCGGCTCGCCAGGGAGAAAGCCGAATGACGTCCGACGAAAGCGTGAGGCGGAACGCGTTCTGCGCCGCTGTGGATTGGGGGACGACGAGCTTCCGCCTGTGGCTCCTCGATGCCGGCGGCGCTGTCATCGCGCAAAGCCGCGGCACGGAGGGCATGGAGCGCGTGCGCGAACGCGGCTTCGAGACGACGCTGGCCGAACATCTGGACAAGATCGGCGCACCGGCCGGCACACCGGTCATCATCTGCGGCATGGCCGGCGCGCGGCAGGGCTGGATGGAAGCGCCCTATCGGCCCGTCCCTGCGCCGCTCGATGAACTCGCAGCGCACGCGGTGCGGGTCGAGACCTCTCTGGGCGACGTGCGCATCCTGCCCGGCGTCGCACAGATCGATGCGGATGCGCCCGACGTGATGCGCGGCGAGGAAACACAGATCGCGGGCCTCGGCGTTCAAGGCGACACGCTGGTCTGCCTGCCCGGCACGCACAGCAAATGGGTGCGGATCGAAGAGGGTGCGATCGCCGATTTCGCGACCTTCATGACGGGCGAGATCTTCGATCTCCTCAGCCGCCATTCGATCCTGCGGCACGTGATGGACGCCGGCGAAGAGGGAGACGAGACGACCTTTCTTGCCGCCGTTCGCGAGGCGCTGGCCGAGCCGGATGTGCTGACGACGAAGCTCTTTGCGCTGCGCGCCGGCCCGCTCCTGTCGCTTGCCGACCCCGCCGCCGGCGCCACACGCCTCTCCGGTCTTCTCATCGGCGCCGAGATCGGCGCCGCGCGCCGTCGTCTTGCCGCAGAGAGCCGGAAGCTGCTCCTCGTCTCATCCGGCCGCCTCGGGGCGCTTTATCGCAGCGCCCTTGCCGAAGCGGGCTTCGACGTCGATACGGTCGATGCCGAGGAGACGACACGCACCGCCCTTCATGCAATGGCGCGCCGGCTCTGGCCGAGCGCTGAGGAGAACGCCCGATGACCGCCTGTCCTGCATGGCCGCAGCTTCGCCGGCCGCTCGTCGCCATCCTGCGCGGCCTTGGCCCGGCAGATGCCGAAGCCGTCGCCGATGCCCTCGTCGAGGAGGGCTTCGAGGCGATCGAGGTGCCGCTGAACTCCCCGGACCCTTTCGTATCGATCGAGCGCATGGCGCGCCGGCACGGCGAGGCGACGCTGATCGGCGCAGGCACCGTGTTGACGCCCGAGGCGGTGGACAAGCTGGCCGACACCGGCGCGCGCCTCATGGTGACGCCGAATGTGGACGCGGCGGTGATCAGGCGCGCCGCCGAGCGCGGCCTCATCGCGATGCCAGGCGTCCTGACGCCGAGCGAGGCTCTGGCGGCGCTCGCGGCGGGCGCCTCGGCGCTGAAGTTCTTTCCGGCCAGCGTTCTCGGTGCCGGCGGCATCGCCGCAATCCGCGCCATCTTGCCCACTGGCACGACGATCGGCGCGGTGGGCGGCATCTCGGAAAAGGATTTCTCGGCCTATATGGCGAGCGGCATCGAGACCTTCGGTCTCGGCTCCAGCCTCTACCGCCCCGGCGACAGCGCGCAAGCGGTTCGCGAAAAAGCCAGGCTCGCGGTAGCGGCCTTCGACGCGGCCAAGGCGGCGCGCTGACGAAACAGCGCGCTACTGCTGCGGATCGAGAATCTGCCCGATCAGATCGAAGGGGCTTGCGATCGTGCGGCCGGCCGCGTTGAAGACGAAGGCGCCCGCCTGCCTGATCTGGAAGCCGGCATCCTCGTCCTCGCCCTCGCTTCCCTGAGGATAGAGCGCTGCGAGTTGGGCGAAGCGGCTGTGGTTGAGCCCGTCCGCCGACTGCACCGAAGAGATGTCGACGATCGCGACATTGTCGCGCGCCGCCAGCTCCTGAACCCGCACATCGTTGATGTCGAGCGCGCCGACGCGATCACGCGCGCCGCCGAGACGGTTGGAGACGAGAAGTGCGCGGTCGTCCGTCGAGACGAGGACCGTCAGCGGCGGGTCCATCGGCCCGAGCACGCGAAGCTGCGATTCGAAGACGTCGACGTCGATATCGGGCGCCGCGAGGACGACCGACAGGCGATCCAGAACATCGCCCTGCCCCGTCAGGCGAAGCTGGCGCAGCGCCTCCATCGTCAACCAGCCGCCCATCGAATGCGCGACGAGGTTGATCGAGCCGATCCGCCGATCGCGCGCGAATTCGGCGAGCATCTGCGCGAGAGCATCTCGCGAGTAGGTCACGGCCTCGCGGTCAGCCATGTAACCGGCGATCGCCTCCTCGGAGGGCCAGGCGAACAGAACGGCGGATCCGTCCTCTCCGGTGTCGGCGCGCATCTGCGCTAAGCGGTAGAGTGCCTCCACGAAGCTCGTGTTGTAGCCATGGACGAAGACGGTCACGTCGCGGCCCCCGTTTTCCGGGTTGGCCGCAGCCTCGTAGAAGCCGCGCGTCGTCAGGATGCCCTGATCTAGAGTCGCGAAGGTCGTTGCCGGATCGATGCTCCGCTCGGGCCACTCGATCCTGCCGGGCTCGTGGGTCGGCGGCACGGAGATCGTGAACGCGGACAGGTTGGGGCTGGATACCCGCTCGGTCGTGAAGACGTTGGCGTCCGGCGCCGCGCGACCGCGGGTCGTCATCGCCAGGATCTTCACGACCTCGGCGCCCTCCACCGTCTCGCCCATCGACTGGAGGACGCCCGGCTGCGGGCGCGCCAGGCAGCCCCCGAGGGCTAGGGAGAGGGCGAGCACGGCGCCGATCGCGGCGCGCCTGGCGGGGGATGGTGTCATGGATGTCGTCACTCCCGGCGGCCTATGCGAAGACATCGGCGACATAACGGCCGTGTTCGCGTTCGATCGTATCGGCCCATAGCTCCGCTTCGGCCTCGCCGGCGCCCGTTGCCTCCCGAAAGATGTGGACGAGCGTCTGGCGGACAGCCGGCGCCATATGGCGCCCGTCGCCGCACACGAACACCGTCGCCCCCTGCCGGAAGAGCGCCGCGACACTCTCGCGCTCGGCCCAGACGCGGTGCTGCACGAAGCGGATCTCGCCCTCCGGCTCTTCGGAAAAGGCCGGAAATACCGTGACGACGCCGTCGCGAGCCCATGCGGCCAGTTCGTCTCGATAAAGATAGTCGACCTCGGGGTGGCTGGTGCCGAAGAACAGGAGCGCCGGCCCCACCTTGCGCCCGCTCGCCTTCTGCGCGGCACGCTCCTGCAGGAACCCGCGAAACGGCGCGATGCCAGAACCCGCGCAGATCAGGATCAGCGGGACCGACGGCTCTCCCGGCGGATGAAAGCGTGCGTCGGACGGGCGCACCGCGATCGCCACTCGATCTCCGGGCGCGAGCGCGGCGAGATAACTCGACGCGACGCCCTGGAAGCGGCCCGAGCTGGCGAGCGCCGGCGCATCGACCACGGCCACTGTCAGCGTCACATGGTCCGGCTTCCACAGGGGCGAGGAGGAGATGGAATATTGCCGCGCCTTCATCAACGGCAGCATCGACAGATAGGCCGAGAAGTCCAGTTCGCACGCATGGAAGCGGTCGAGGAGGTCGATCAGGCTGACGCGCTTCTCCAGCACCTCGCGCTCATGGTCGGCTCCGGCCAGACGATCGAGCTTCTCCCGGTCCGGCGGGCAGCGTGTCGCGGAGGCCAGCATGGCGACCTGTGCCTTCGTCGCCGGCTGTGCCAGCTCGACATAGCTTGCCAGAAGATCGCCGCAGGCGACGGGACGGCCGGTCGGCAGCGCCGTCGAGCCCGGTGTGGCCTCGATCACGATCTGCGTGTCGGGGGCGAGGCCGAAGCGTCGGAGGACGCGCTCGACACTTTCCACCGGGTTACGCGCCAGAACCGCCAGATAATCGCCGGCGCGATAGCGCATTCCGTCCGGCAAGCGGAACTCGATATGGCGCTTGGACCGGATGTTCGGCGCGCTCGTCTCGCAAAGTTCGCGGTTCTCCTCGACGACCCCCTGCTTCAGGTCGCCGAGCCGCAGCGCGCTCTCGCGCCCGCCGCGCACGAAGGAGACCTTCAACGACGCGGTGGGCTGCGGCTCGGCCGCCTCGAGCCCGAAGGCTTCCGCCATCTGTGGCCAGAAGGCGGCGTACCATTCGTCGAAAGCGCCGAAGAAGTCGCCGCCCGAATCCGCTTCGCCCCGCTTGCCGATCCGCATCGCGCCTGCTTTTTCGAGGGCAGCGTCGACGCGTTTGGGGATCGCCTGATAGGTCCGCGCCCATTGCCGGTTGCCGCAACCGAAGACGGCGAAGCGAAGGTCCGGCAGCGCGCCCTCCTCCAAAGCCTCGATCTCAGCGACGAACTGGCGCGCATTGTCCGGCGGCCGGCCCTCGTAGGACGCCGTGACGACAACGATAGCGCCACTCGTCGGCAGGCTGCCGGCATGCTCGTCCATCGTCGAGACACCGGCGGCGAAGCCGTGGACGGCCGCGTCCGCCGCGATCCGCTGGGCGAAGGCTTCGGCGGAGCCGGTGTTCGAGCCGTAGAGGACGAGAAGGCGCGGCGCGTCCTCGGAAAGCTTCGTCTCGGGGACGGCGGCCCGCCGCAGGGGCTGCGGCTGGCGATCTGCCGGCGCACCGCGCACCAGAACGGCCGATGCGTGGCGCGCGCGAACACGGATGCGCAGGCCCTCGGGCTTCAGCGTCAGCGTTTCGTGGACCTTCAGCCGATAGGAAGGATCGTCGAGCACGAAGTCGAAGCGCTGAAGCATCATCGACAGGACGAGCTGCGCCTCCTGCATGGCGAAGGGCCGGCCGATGCAGGCCCGCGCGCCGTTGCCGAAGGGCTTCCACGCATTGGGCGGCAGCTTTTCGGCGTTTTCTGGGGCGAAGCGCTCGGGCCGAAAGGCTTCCGGATCGTCCCACACCCTCGGATCGCGGTGCAGCATCGGCTGGAGGATGAGGACCGTGTCGTCCGGGGTCAACGGGTAGCGCCCGCCCAGAAGCGTCTTCTGGCGCGGCTTCACGGCGAAAGCGGGGGCCGTCGGCCAGAGCCTCAGGGTCTCCATCAGCACCTGCTCGACATAGCGCAGCTCCGCCAGATGCTCGACCCGCGGCATCTCCTCGCCCAGCACCGCATCGACGACCCTACGGGTTTCGGTGAGCTTTTCGGGGTTCTGCAACAGGAGATGGATCGCAAAGGACAGAAGGCCGCTCGTCGTCTCGTGCCCGGCGATCAGGAAGGTGATCATCTGAAAGCCGATGTTCTCGTCGCTCAGCGTCTCGCCCGTCTGCGGGTCGACGCCGTGTAGCATGCGGCTCAGAAGATCGTCCTTCGCGGCGCCTGACGGATCGGCCCGCCGCCTGGCGATCAGGTCTTCAGCGACCTCGCGCATCAGCCGGTTGTCGGCCTCGAAACGCCTGGCGCTCGGCAGCATCAGGCTGTTGACGAGCTTCGGCCGGCGCGCGCGAGCGCCCGCCTCCTGAAGCGCGCCCACCATCGCCCCCACGAAGGGGTGCATCTCGTCCTGGTAAAAGCTGTTGAAGCGGTAGTCGAAGGCGCACAGCGCGATCGTGTCGAGCGTCAGCCGCGTCATGTTGTCGGGAACGTCGATCACCGCCTCGGGACCGAACCGCTCCCACCGCACGAACATCTGGTCGGCGATGTCGAGCATCTTGTCGAACATCGCGCGCACGCCGATCGGCCCGAAGGCTGGCATCAGGATTCGATGGGCCTTGCCCCAGTTGGGCTCCTCGTCATAAGCGGTGAAGAGCGCGTCCTTGGCCAGCGCGCGCAGCTCCTCCAGCGGCGGATGCGAGCGCTTCGAAAACCGTGTCTCGTCGCACAACTCATCCACCAGCTCCTGCGAGCTGGCGATGAAGATGGTGCGGTCGAAAATCTTCAGCTTGAAATAGGGGCCGTAGCGCTTCGCCAGCTCCATAATGCTCTGGACCGGTGCTTCGGCATCGATTTCCGCCAGATTGCCGATGATCGGCTTTACAGCGGGTTGCGGAACGACATGGTGTTCGGACATGACGGGACGCTCGTGGCAGAGCCGTTTGACGGCGTTCAATGATTGCCATTAAGTTACAAACGTAAATTAGAATGACAAGGGAGAAGGTTCTGACGAGTTCCGTTGCCACCGTCTCGCGAAGCGACGACCCGCGCTACAGGCGGAGCCTGCAGGCGCTGGAGAGTGCGCTTCTGCACCTTCTCCAGACACGTCCGCTCGACGAGATCACCATCACCGCCTTCGTGCAGGCGGCGGGCGTGACGCGGCCGACCTTCTACCAGCATTTCCAGGATATCGCCGACGCCGCGCGGCGCCTCGCCCTCAAACGCCTCGACACCGCCTTCCCCAAGCCCGAGCCCTTTTCGGCCGACTTCGAGATGACGCAGGCCGCGCTCTTCGAGCATGTGCGCAAGCAGGCCCTGCCGGTCATTCGCCACCTGCAGAAGGAACGTGTCTTCTATCTGCGCGTGCTCGACGGCGCGGGAAATGCCGTCTTCTTCGAGGAGGTGGTCGCCTTTCTTGCCAGCCGCTTCCTGCCGGACGCCTTCGAGATGGCGGCGCGCAGCAGCACGGCCGAGCGCGACGACCTCATGGCACTGATGGCCGGCGGGGCGATGTGGCTGATGGTGCGCTGGCTGCGCACAGCGGAGAGCACCACTCCGGAGGAGATGGCCGAGCGGCTGTCGGCGGCCGCAGTCACCATGATCGCTTCGGACGCGCAGAGCGGCCAACGACCACGCGACGGGTCATAGGCTGAAGCAGTGCCGTCAGGGCGAGATCGTGAAGTCGATGATGCCGAGTCCGAGTTCACGGCCGTCGATGTTGATCCCCAGATCGCGTGGAGAGGTCGGTCGTGGAATCCTGATCTCGATGGTTGCCGTGTCGGTGGGCACTTCGAAGCGCAGCGCGACGTGAGTGGGTTCCGTGTCGAGCAGGAAGGTCTGAGAGACCCCCGCAACGACCATCTCGAAGGGCTCTCCCGCGTTGGGACCGAAAGCGCGCGCGGTGAATTCGATCCGGAATTCGCGCGGTAGCGGATCGGCGAAGTGGAGCAAGGCGCGATCGCCGAGGGACCACGCACCATGCCCCTCGATGGGTCCCCACCCGTAAAGCAGGAAGCCCTCATTCGCGCTCTCGAGCATGTTCGCCGACAGCCCGACGGGGACCGGCAACCATTCAGGCGCCCAGGGCAGCGGCCGTTGCACGCAGGTTCCGCAATGGCCCCAGCCCGGCGCGACAACGAAGAAGCCGTCGACCTCGCTGAGGAGGTCTCCCTCCCGCAGAGTCGCCGCGGCGAGCGGCGCGTAGCCGTCTTCAAGAAAATAGAGTGAGGCGCTTTCGTATCGGCCGGTCATCAAAGCGTGGAGCAGGCGGTGCTCAGCCGCTTCCTGCGCATGAGGATCGACTCGGCCGAGGTAGAAGGCTCCCGACCCCAGACCGTTCCGTGCCGCGTAGTCGGCAATCACGTCCCATTGCGGCGCCTGGTTTCGAGGCATCACATAGCGCGCGTTTCGATAGACCGTCGCAGCCTCGGCCCAGAACGGATCGGTCATGGGTGTCTCCCACGTCCCCCTGGGCTCGGCCGTCAGTCGCGTGCGGAAGGACCATCCGGCGCTGGTGTCTACGATCTGCACGAGCAAGGCCGCCGCGACCACTGCGATGCCTGTCCGTCGCGGGAATGAGGTGACAGCGAGGGCGAGGACCGCAAGCGTGATGACGTAGAAGGCCGGCCAGAGCATCCGCCCCGACGCCCGGAAGATGTTCGCCAGATGGTCGATCTGCGCCGGAATGGGAAACGCGATCGTCATCGAAGCGAGACCGATGTCGTTCGTCACCGCGAAAAGCGCGAGCGCGAGCAGGATCAGTGAAGGCAGCGGGTAGCGCCGCAAGCCGTGTGCGATGGACCGAGCGGCTCTGCCGGCAAAGGGAATGGAGACGGCGAGGAGAAGGAGGATGCCGAGCCCGAGATAGTTGAAGCCCTCATAGTCTCCGGGCCGCCCCAGGATGTCTTTGAGGACGTAGCTCCATCCGTCAGGGTCGATCAACGTCAGGAGGTTCGCACGGTACAAGCCGTAACCGCCGCCCTGCAGCCCCCCATCGACGCTGAAATAGCCGACTTGCCAGCAGACGATCACAACCAGCCCGATCGCGAGGGCGACTTCGATGGCCGCAGCACCGAACGATACGCGTTTGTCCCACAGGCTTTGCAGAAGGCTGGCCGCCCAGATCGCCGCGACCATGACGAATAGATAGGAGTGGATCGCCGCCGCGGCCGCCAGGAGCACCGCGAAGGCGAGCGGCCGGCGCGCCGTCAGCGAACACAGGAACAGATAGAATCCGGCAAGGATCAGGAAGTGCGAGACGAGGCTGATATGCCCGTGAAGGCGCCAGACCATTGGCGGAGCGAAAGCCGCGAAACCGGCGATCAGAACGCGAAGGATCGGATCAGCGGTGATGAAGCCAGCGATTTTGTACGCGAAACAGGCTTGGAGGACGAAGCACGCGAGAACCCAGATGCCGAAATACTGGCCGCCATCCGGGAAGAGCGTGCCCAGCGCCTTAAGCGGGATCGCCAGGATCGGCAGTGAGTCCGAGTAGATCAGGGCGCTCGATACATCCAGCCCGTAGGCCGGGTTCAGCCCGAGCGGAAACGCCCACTCGGATCTGCTGTAGAACAGCCAGCCCAGAAGATGCTGCCGGCCATCGCCCGTCTCCATCCACCCGATATTGCTCGGCTGAAGGATCAATCCCCCCGTGACGATCATGAAGGCGGCCCAGCCCATCAGGATGACCGATGCTCGAGCAACGGGAGATCGCTCGCCCTTCGATACTGCCGGCATGGCGTGGCTCATCGAAAGGTCCAGAGATTGTGGGCGGCGAAAGACAGCGCGGGGACCAGCACTGAGATGAGCGCGATCGCGACGAAGGGATGCAGCCCGAACGCGTCGACCGCGAGCGACACGCCGAGGATCACCGTGAACAGGCCCAGCGAGATGCACGCGAACCGCACTGCATTGCGCGCCGAGACGGTGGCTTCGAATGTCCACAGGCAGTTGGCGAGATAGGACACGACGTTCGCGCAGACGAAGGCTGCCGAATTGCTGGCCGTTGCGTTGAAACCGCTCACCGCCATCGCGCTCGCGACGGCGATATGAACGAGGGTCGCCAACACGCCCGAAGTCAGGAACCGCAGGACGCGCGTCCGCAAACTCGGAAGCGAGGGCTCATGCATGGCGCTGGGCGACGAGCGGGCGGGTTCCGATCCCGCAGGCGAAGCGCGATCCGCAGCACAACTGCGACGCCGGCCCCACACCACCGCAGCCCCGATCTCCCGATAGGCATCGGGCTTCATGCAGCCCCTCGATGGATGCGCCGGACCAGATAGTTCGGTCGCTGTTTGGTCTCGGTGTAGATGCGGCCGACATACTCACCGATGATCCCGATGCTGACGAGTTGCAGGGATCCGAAGAGCACGATGGCGATAAGCAGCGAGGCGTAGCCCGGCGTGTCGATCCCGAAGAGCAGCGTGCGTACGAGGATGTACAGCGCAAAGCACATGGCGACGGCGGCGCCCAGAAGACCGATATAGGTCCACACGCGCAGCGGTGCTGTGCTGAACCCCGTCAGCCCTTCCAGCGCGAGGTTCCAGAGCTTCCAGCCCGAGAATTTCGTCTTGCCCGCGTGGCGCGGCGGGCGGACATACTCGATCGTCACCGTCCGGTATCCCACCCAGGCGAACAGCCCCTTCATGAAACGCTGGCGCTCGGGCAGCCGCTTCACGGCGTCCACGACGGTGCGGTCCATCAGCCGGAAGTCTCCGACATTCTCCGGAATTTTGGTGCGGGAAAGCTGGTTGTGGACGCGGTAGAACCACTGGGCGGTCTTGCGCTTCACGGCGCTGTCGCTCGCGCGTGACGAGCGCTTTGCGAGCACGACCTCGGCTCCCGCCTCCCAGGCGGCCACCATCGCTGGAATGAGATCGGGCGGGTCCTGCAGATCGGCGTCGATCGGAATGACGGCGTCTCCGCTCGCCACGTCGAGCCCCGCCGTCAGGGCGGCTTCCTTTCCGAAATTCGTCGAGAGTTCGACTACGGTGTGCCGAGGCTTTCCCGCCGATATCGCCAGAAGATGCGAGAGCGTGTCGTCGGTGCTCCCATCGTCGATCCACACGATCTCGACGTCGTATCCTGCCAGATCGTCGACGATGCGGTCGATCTCGCGCGAAAAGATTTCGACGCCCCTCCCCTCGTTGAAGAAAGGGGTGATGATCGAAAGTCGCCGATCCATAAACGCGCCGTCATCCTGACCGATTCGCTACTTATGGGTGTATATTGTAAACATGGGTTGCAAATGTGGCCAGTATGTTCCGGCGGCGGAGCGTGTTCCGCCGCCGGCATTCGACTTCGCGCAGAACGGTCGAGGCGATCGACGCTTGGTGATCAGTCTGGCCACAGAGCTCGGACATGCCCATGCAACCGAGGCCGAGGGCTGATACCTCCGGCCCGTCCCGTACGGGCGTGCGGGTCGTTCGTCATAGGTCTCATGGCGGCCTCGAGCCTTGCCAACGATCGCTCAGTCGGTTGTCCCGACGCGGGCGTCCCAGCCCAGCATTGCGATACCGGCGACCGCCTCCAACTCCTCGCGCCCTGCGCCATCCCGCGCCAGGATCGACATGCCATTCTGAACCGTCTGAACGAAGCGAGCGAGGGCACGGATGTCCAGCGATGCCGGCACCTCTCCCTCCACAACTGCGCGCTCGATCCGCTCGTGGATTCGCTGGACTGTCGCGGCGCGTCCCGAGCGGACGAGAGTTCCCAGTTCCTCATGTCCCTCATTGCCGACAGCCGAAAGTGTCATCATGCATCCGCGTGGAATTTCGGCTGCTTCCCCGGTCAGCGCAGCGGCCGAATCCAAGAGCAGCGCCGCCGCCGCGTCGCGCGCGGTGGGAGCCGACATGAACCTTTCCCAGACTAGATGGCTCCAGCTGGTCGAGTAGTGTTTCAGCGTCTCGGCATAGAGCGCTTCCTTGGAGCCGAATGCGGCATAGAGGCTAGGCGAGCCGATTCTCATCGTCTTGCACAGGTCAGAGATGGAAGTGGCCTCATAGCCCTTCTCCCAGAAGAGGCGGGTCGCACGGTCCAGGGCTGCCTCCCGGTCGAAAGCGCGGGGACGGCCGCGAGCCCTGACCGCCCTGGCGCCGTCCGTCGCCGGACCTTGCGCTCCGGCGTCAGGAGACGCTGCCCGATCCTGTAATCCAGTCGCCTCGGATTTATTTTGCATTGATCGATACACAATCCATTGACTTGGCCCGACAGGCGCCGTAGCTATTTATCTGTCGATCGATACAGAAAAGTAGGTTCAGGCCGGTGGTTCGGCAAGCGTCGTTTGGCGCGTGCGATGCCCTCTGGAGTTTGAAAAGGAAATGACGTGACAAAAACGATGAACCGCCAATTCGTGCTCGCGGGCCGTCCTGAAGGCAAAGCGAGGGCAAGTGATTTCAGGCTGGAGGAGGCGTCTCTTCCGACATTGCAGAAGGGTGAAGTGTTGTTCCGCAACACTCTCCTGTCCGTCGATCCATACCAGCGCAATCTCATGGGCAACGGTTCTTCGGAACTGCCCCCGATCGACGTCGGCGCCGTGATGCCTGGTCCGACCGTGGCCGTGATCGAGCACAGCAACAACGCCGACTTCGCGATCGGCGATCATGTCCAGACGTGGTCGGGCTGGCGCGAGTATGGCGTGTCTGACGGGTCGGACCTGCGCAAGCTCGATCCAACGGCGGCTCCTGTTTCCACCGCCCTCGGCGTGCTGGGGCATACCGGCCTGACAGCCTGGAACGGAATGCGCTTGATCGCCGACACCAGGCCGGGAGGGACCGTGGTGGTCACTGCGGCGGCGGGCTCAGTCGGGTCGATGGCCGCGCAGATCGCGAAGATGCGTGGATACCGCGTCGTTGGCATTGCGGGTGGCGCGAAGAAGGTCGCCTTTCTGAAAGACGATCTCGGGCTCGACGAGGCCGTCGATTACAAGGCCTCCGACTTCGAGGAACAGCTCCAGCGGGCCCTGCCGGGCGGGATCGACGGCCTCTATGACAACGTCGGCGACTATATGTTCGAGGCTCTGATGGAGTCCTTCAACAAACAGGCCCGCATTCTCATCGGCGGCACGATCGCAGGGTATAGCGATACCGGCTTTTCGGACCGGGGTGACCGTCTGCCGCGCCTGCTCAACCTGTTCCTCTACAGGCTCATCGAGATCAGGGGCTTCAACCTTCTCGACCATCTCGCAAGCTATCCCGAGTTCCTCGAAGAAGCGGCGCCCTGGGTGGCGGAGGGCAGGATCAAATATACTGAAGAGTTCGTCGAAGGGTTCGAAAAGACACCGGAAACCTTCCTTCGGCTGTTCGATGGCAGCCATGACGGCAAGCTGATCGTGAAGCTTGCCTGAGGCGCCCAACCGAGGTCGCGAGATAATGAGATCGCTGCGGCCCGACTCCCGGCTGCCTGCTTGAAACCACGCAAGGGTGAGATGATGGGTCTCGGCGACAACAAGCGCCTGGTTGCGCATTTCAACAGCCATTTGACGGGTTCCGACATCGATGCCGCGCTGAGCTTGCTTGCGGATGATGCCACCTGGTGGGTGCTCGGCAAGCCCGATCTGTTCCCTGTTACCGGCACCAGGTCGAACCGGGAGTTCGGCAAGATTCTGCGCGACGTTCACGCGTCGTTGCAGGACGGCATGAGGATGGACGTCGTGGGCATGGTGGCCGAAGGCGACAAGGTCGCTGCGGAACTGCACGCCCGAGCCACCACGATAGCCGGCCGGGCGTACGACAACAGATATCACATGCTCTACACGGTCCGCGGCGCAGAGATCGCCTCCGTGCGCGAATATACGGACCTGATGAACATCCGCGATGTCTTCGCTGTACCGGACGTCGAACCCCGCCCATGTCTGGACCGCTCGGGCGAACCGGCCCGATCGGAAGGCTCAGCGCCGCTCAGGTCAGGGGATATCGGGGACCTCAATGCCGGCAAGCTCGTCGTCATCGACTTCCTGGAGCTTTTCAGATCCGGCGACATCGGCGCGGTGCTCGACATGATGACCGATGATGCCACATGGTGGGTTAACGGTCGGCCCGATCTCTATCCCGGTGCCCGGAGTTGGACCAAGGCCGAAATGGCCGATGTCTGGCTCGATCTCTATGGCCGGTTGGACGGCACGCTCTCGATGGATCCGACCGCGATGATCGCGGAAGGAAATCAGGTCGCCGCCGAAGCGCGCTCCCATGCGATCACAAAGGCAGGAGCGGTCTACGCGAACGACTACCATCTGCTGTTCACGGTGCGGGATCGGAAGATCGCGAGCGTGAGAGAATATACCGATCTGCTTCACGCTGCAGCTGTCTTCGGCTGACCACAGCGAACGCCTCCAAGGGCGGCCGCCGAACGGCCGAACACGGGCGCCGTGGACCCGCCGTCCAGGCTGCTGCGCTATGGCCACGGAAGTTCGAGTTCGCCGGCCGCACGGGCTCAGAGGGTTTGCCGGTAGCGGCTTGGGGATAGGCCGAAATGCGCCCGGAACTCGCGCGAGAAGTGGGCCGTGTCGGCAAAGCCGCAATCGAGGGCGATCTGCGTAATGCTCTCCAGTTTGTTGTCGATCATCCAGCGTCCGTAGTTCAGCCGCATAGTGCGGTGGAAGCGCATGGGCGAAACGCCGAGCTCGGTCTTGAAGGCGCGTTCCAGCTGGCGTGCGCTGACACCGACATAGCGCGCCAGCGCCGGCAGCGTCGGCGGGTGGTCGAGCTGCTGTTCCAGGAAATGAACGGCCTTGCGCACGCGCGGATCGCTCACCTCGCCCAGGTCCTCGCGGAAGTTCGCCTGCGGGAGAGAAGGCGCGCGGATGCCCGTCAGCATCATGTGCCGCACGGCCTGTTGCGCACGATCGCGCCCGCAATGTCGCGAGACGAGATAGAGACCGAGGTCGATCGCAGCCGTTGATCCCGCGCAGGTGATGAGGTCTCCCTCGTCGATGAAGAGGCGGTCGACCGACGTCTGCACCCCCGGAAACCGCTTCTCGAACGCGTCCTGCACATTCCAGTGGACGCAGACCGTGCGCCCCTCGGCGAGCCCCGCGCGGGCGATATCGAAACTTCCGGTGCAGATGCCGAGAAGCCGGACGCCGCCCGCATGGGCGTGGCGCAGATATGCGTCGGTCGCTGGCGCCGGGCGGTCGCCGAGATAGTCGTTCCCGCCGCATACTGCGATGTAGTCGAACATCTTCGGATCGAGAAAATCGCCGCCCTCGACTTTCAGTCCGCAGCTGGCGGTGCATGACTGCGCTCCCGGCGTCATGATGCGCCACGATGCGTGGATCTGCCGGCTATGGCCACCGTCGTCCGCAGCCAGCCGCAGCGCGTCGATCAACCCTCCGAAAGCGGCCAACGTGAACTTGTCACCAAGAAGAAAGCCAACACGGAGTGGCACTCCGGTTGTCGATTGCTGCACAGCCAAGGCACCTCCAGCGACTTCGAACGTGTCACGAACTTTGTCGGAATTATTCAACATCCTGACAACAGGCTTCAAGCCGTGCAAGCGCCAGCTTGCGAGGCTTGCTTAAAGAGCGAGCAAAAGGAGACTACGATGAAACATCTGACAGTTCTTCTCTGCGCGTCGGCGAGCGCGTTGCTCGTGGCCGCGCCCACGGCCAGCGCACAGCCGCAGTCGATCACCGTCGCGTGGTACGGTGGCAACTGGGGCGACGCCTTCCAGGCGTGCGTGGCGACCCCCTTTACCGAGGCGACCGGCATCCAGGTCGTTGCCGACATCGGCACCTCTACAACGACCCTCGCGAAGCTCCAGCAGCAGGCCTCGGCGCCGACGCTCGACGTCGCCTATATGGACGGCGGCATCAGCGAGCTGGCCGAGGAAGCCGGTGTCCTTGCCGCAATCGATCTCGACGCGCTGCCGAACGGAGCCAACCTCACCGATGACGCAGCCTACCGGAACGGCAACAAGGTGTTCGCCATCGGCGGCGGCTATTACTCGCTCGGCCTGACCTACAACACCGAAGAGATCGGCGAGGCGCCGACGTCCTGGGAAGCGCTCTGGGACGAAGATTACGCGGGTGCGGTGACGATTCCCTCGCCGAACAACTCGGCCGGCATCCCCTTCATCTTCTTCCTCAATCAGATGATGGGCGGCACGCCAGACGATTTCACGCAGACCTTCGAGCGGCTGAAAGAGCTCGACGTCGCGTCGTATTTCGAATCCTCGGGCGCAGCGAACAACGCTTTCCAGAGCGGCGAAGTTGTCATCGGCGCCCACTTCAACGTCGGCGCCTGGGCACTGATCGACAGCGGCCTGCCGATTGGCTTCACGGTCCCGAGCGAGGGTGTCTGGGCGACCGATGCGCGGCTGCACATCGTTGAGGGCGGACCGAACCCGGAAGGTGCTGCACAGTTCCTTGACATGGCGATGAGCGCGGAAGCGGCCGCTTGCCTTGCCGAGACGCTCTATCTCGGACCTGCCGTTTCAGAGGTCGAGCTCGATCCTGAAGTAAGCCGCAAGCTGCCCTGGGGGCAGAACGGCTCGGTCGAGGACCTGATGTTCTTCGACTGGAACGAGGTCAATGCACGGCGAGCCGAACTGACCGAGACCTGGAACCGCGAAATCGCGCGCTGACGGGAATCAGATGGCTCTTCTCTCGATCGACCGCGTCTCCAAGACGTTCGGAAAGCACCAGGCGGTGGGCGGCATCTCGCTCGACATCCAGCCGGGCGAGTTCGTTTCCCTCCTCGGCCCGAGCGGCTGTGGGAAAACGACGCTGCTCCGCCTGATCGCCGGCTTCTTGAGCGTCGACCAGGGCACCATTTCGATCGAGGGAAAAGATCTCACTGGGCTTCCCCCGCATCGCAGGCCGCTGAACACGGTCTTCCAGAATTACGCTCTCTTTCCGCACTTGACGGTGGCCGAAAACGTCGCCTACGGCCCGCGCCGCGCCGGTGTCGAGAAGGGGGAAGCCGCGAAACGTGCTGCCGAGGCGCTCGAATTGGTCGGGCTCGCCGAATTCGGTGGGCGCTACCCGCGCCAGATGTCGGGCGGCCAGCAGCAGCGCGTAGCGCTTGCCCGCGCGATCGTAAATCGGCCGAAGCTCCTGCTTCTCGACGAGCCGCTGAGCGCGCTCGACCTGCAATTGCGGAAGCGCATGCAGATCGAGCTGAAGCAGTTGCAGGAGAAGCTCGGCGTCGCCTTCGTCTTCGTCACGCACGACCAGGAAGAGGCGATGGCGATGTCGGACCGCATCGCCGTGATGAACAAGGGGCGCGTCGAGCAGCTCGGCACGGGCTCGGAAATCTACCGCCGCCCGGCCACGCGCTTCGTCGCCGAATTCATCGGCGAGGCCAACCTCGTTCGCGCGCAAGAGGGTGAAGCCGCCGGCTTGCAGATTCTGCCGTCGGACGCTGAACACGGAACGCTCGCAGTGCTGCGCCCCGAGCACCTTCGCGTCGAGGTCGGGACGGACGGCGCTGATACGCCCGACCTCGTTCGCCTTCCGGGCCGGATCGAAGCGGTGACCACCATAGGCGGTGCCACGGACATCCACATCGTGGCGGACGGCCACACCCTTCTCGCCCGCCGCATCGGGCTGGTGGAGGAGTTTTCGGCCGGCCAGCCCGTGACCGTCTCCTTCGAGCGCAAGGATGTCCACCTCATTCGGGACGAACGATCATGACCGCTTCGCGGACGGCGCTGATCGGGCTCATCGCCCTCCCGCTCGCCTTCTCCTGCGCCTTCTTCCTCGTGCCGCTCGCAACCGTCTTCGCCGCCAGCGTGACGAGCGCGGACGGCGCGGGCCTGACCTTCGCGAGCTACGCGCGCATTCTCTTCGACGAGTACCACTGGTCGGTCATGGCGGTGACCTTCCGGCTGGGTATCCTGACGACGCTGATCTGCGTCGTCATCGGCTATCCGCTCGCCTGGTACCTCGTGCGCATTGTGCGCTGGCGATCATGGCGCCGGATCTGCGTTATCCTTTTGATCCTGCCGCTCTTCACCTCCAATATCGTGCGCTCCTTCGGCTGGATGGTGCTTCTCGGCCGCAACGGCCTCGTCAACGAGACCCTTGAATCGGTGGGGCTTATTGAACGACCGATGCGCTTCCTCGGGACAGAGACGGGCATCCTCATCGGCCTCGTCTACATCCTACTGCCCTTCGTCGTTCTCACCGTCGGCAACGCGTTGGCCAAGGTCGATCGCTCGGTCGAGCACGCGTCTGCCGATCTCGGCGCGAGCCCGGCCTCCACCTTCTGGCACGTCACCTTTCCGCTCAGCGTGCCGGGCGTCGTCTCGGGTGCGATCATCGTCTTCGCCCTCGCGGTCAGCGCCTATGTGACACCGGCCCTTCTTTCGGGCGGTCGGGTGACGGTGCTCGCGGTCCTCGTCTTCCAGCAATATTCGACGGTGTTCGATTTCCACTATGGTGGCGCGCTCGCGATCACGCTCCTCGCCTTCACGCTGGCGATGATCGGGCTCTCCTCGCTCGTGTCCAACCGGGGAGCCCGCTGAGATGATCGTGCGAGCCCTCCTGCGTTGCCACGCGTTTCTCGCCCTAGCCTATCTGCTGCTGCCGCTGGTGGTGATCGTCGGTGCGTCGCTGACGACGAGCGAATTCCTGGCCTTCCCGCCGCAGGGCCTGACCCTGCGCTGGTACGAGGTCGTGATCTCCGACCCGACCTACGTGGCCTCGTTCCTGACGAGCACGGCGCTGGCACTCTGCGCAACGGCGTTGGCCGTGATCCTCGCCATTCCGGCGGCGCTTGCGATCGCGCGCAACGAGTTCCGCGGCAAGGCCGCCTTCGCGTCGCTGCTTCTCTCCCCGCTCGTGCTGCCGCATCTCGTGCTCGGCGCAGCACTCCTGCAGTTCGGCGGAGCGATCGGATTGACGCGCAACTTCGCAGCGCTTCTCGTCGGCCACGTCGTGATCGTGACGCCCTTCGTGCTGCGCACGGTGCTGCCCATGCTGGACAAGGATCAGTTGGCGCTGGAGGAGGCATCGCGCGACCTTGGCGCCGGGCCGTTCCAGACCTTCTTCCTTGTCACGCTGCCGCAGATCCGCACAGGCATCGTCTCCGGTGCGATCTTCGCCTTCATCACCTCTTTCATCAACGTCGAGCTGTCGATCTTCAACACGACCGCGGCCCTTAACACGATCCCGGTCCAGCTCTTCAACTACGTCCAGTACTCGGTCGACCCGTCGATCGCCGCCGTTTCCGCTGCGACCATCCTCGCTGCGGCCGTCGCGATCGTCGTCATCGATCTGACCGTCGGTCTCGATTTCCTGCCCGACGACGACTGACCCCCCAGCAAGTGCCCCATCTCCAGGAGAGAAAGATGCGCATCCAGGACGCGTTCGACGTCATCTATACCCATACCGAGGGCGAGCCCCTGTGTATCATCCACAGCGGCATCCCCTATCCCGCCGGCTCCTCGATCCTGGAAAAGCGCGCCTTCCTCGAGGCGAACTACGACTGGCTTCGCAAGGCGCTGATGCGCGAGCCGCGAGGGCATCCCGACATGTTCGGGGTGTTCCTGACGCCTCCTTCGAGCCGTGAATACGACGCCGGGCTCATCTATATCGACGGCGCCGAGTATTCACACATGTGCGGGCACGGCACGATCGCGGTGGCCATGGCGATGGTGGCCCACGGCTTCGTGCCGCGGGGCGAGAACGGCCGCACGACCATCCGATTTGAGACGACGGCCGGTCTGGTCGTGGCCGAAGTGGCCAATGAGGGCGACACAGTGCTCTGGACGCGCTTCGAGAACGTGCCGGCCTACGTCGCCGCGCAGGACGTCGAGATCGAGCTGCCGACCTACGGAAAGCTAAAGGCGGACCTCGTCTGGGGTGGCAATTATTTCGGCATCATAGACCTGCGCGGCTCGGGCCTCGTGGTCAAGCCAGAGAACGGCAGCGAGCTTTCCCGCATGGGCCTGATCGCGCGCGAGCAGCTTCGCGAGAAGCTGGTGATCCAGCATCCGACCGAGAAGCACATCAACAATCTGAACTTCATGACCTTCTGGCACGAGCCGACGATCGAGGGCGCGTTCTACAAGAACGTCCACGTCTTCAGCGCCGGCCAGCTCGACCGTTCGCCGGGCGGTACGGGCACGAGCGCGATGCTCGCCATGTTCGAAGCGCGTGGTAAGGTCGGCGTCAACCAGCCGATCCGATCCGAGGGCCTTCTCGGCAGCGGCACCTTCGAGGGCTGCATCGTCGGCGAAACGACCCTCGGCAGCTTCAAGGCGATCCGTCCGACCGTGAAGGGCACCGCTGGCATCCTGGGCACCGCGCGCTGGACGATCAACCGCAACGATCCCGTCGACGCAGGTTTCGTCGTTTCGTAGCAAGGAAGGGCCCGTCGATCTCCAGATCGACGGGCCCTTCTTCCTGCAAGTCCTCAAATAAGACGACCGGTCGTTCCGGCCGGACGGCAGAAAAAACGACGTTCGGCCAGGGCCTCTGCAGCTGCAACACGTCGTCAGTTCGGTGTGGAACCGATCAGGCAGCTTCCGTGCAGATCATGCACGGAAAGGTGCCATCCCGACGAAGTCCTCGCCCAAGAGCACATCTCGCCCGAAGCAAGGCTTCTAGCCTGCGGCTGGTGAACGTCGACCGATCTCCACCGGCTTTTCGACGAGCATCGAGACGATGGCACCGAACAAGAGTGCCCAGAACGGCGCGCTGATGCCGAGGATCGTGATGTTGGACATCGAGACCACGAGAGCCACGAAAGCACCGATCTGATACCCGTCGGCCTTCGTGAAAGCCGCCTGGAACGCCATGATCAGGACGTTGATCATGGCAAGCCCGGCAATGGCGCCGATCAGCGGCGCGGGCAGCATCAGGATCAGCGGCACCACCACCCCGGCGAAGATACCGAAGCCGGCGAAGAGCACGCCGTTGACGACCGTGGCGGCATAGCGCCCCTCACGCTTCTCACCGGCCTGGTCGGACGAGCAGATTGCCGTCATCGGGCCGGCGATGTTGGCGTTGTGCCCGCCGAGGAAGCCCGCCAAGATACCGCCGACGCCCGAGATCACCGTCATCGCGTTGACAGGCGGAGCATACTTCTCCGCCAGCAGCACGCCGGTCGCCTGGGCGTTCTCGGCCCCGACCACCAGTATCGCAAGCGGCACGGCGATCGCGAAGAAGGCGTCGAGCGTGAAAGTCGGCACTGTCAGCTCGGGCAGCACGAAGCTGATCCCCGCCTCGCTGGTGCCGAAGGAGCCGGTGAGGGCGGCGGCGATCAGCCCGACCACCAGGGCGCTCAGCACCGGCGGCACGGCCTTCACGAAGCGCATCGACACGAAGAACGCGACCACCGAGGCGCCGACCACGATCGGCAGCGCGGAGACCGCCGTCACGGCGCCGATGCCGAAGCGGATCAACGCGCCGGCGATCATCGCCATGACGATCGGCATCGGCAGCCAGCGCATGACCTTGCCGATGAGGCCGGTCACGCCAAGGAAAAGCACGATGACGCCGGCCATGATGAAGGCGCCCACGGCCTCGCTGAACGGGAACGTGGCGAGCGATCCGGCGATGAGCGCCGCCCCGGGTATCGAATAGGCTCCCGTGACCGGCATCTTGTAGTGAAGGGCCAGCACGAAACTGATCAGTCCGCCAAGGCCGTAGATGGCGAGCAGCCACGCCACAGTCTGCCCGTCTGTGAGATTGCCGGCATCCGCGGCGCCGATCACTATCAGCGCCGGTCCCGAACAGCCGAAGATCGCGGCGACGAGGCCGGCACTGCCAGTCTTCAGGTTTAGGTTTCCGGGAAGGTCCCGCAGGCCCGATGCAATGCCCGGACCCGGCTCGATGATCTGTCGTCTCGCAGTTTCCACGTTTAATCCTCCCTGGTGGGACGGCCGCCCGCCCTCCTCTCCGGCCAACGGCGCCCGTTGCACGAATTGGCCGTCAGCGGCCGACGAAGTTCGCCTTGCGCTTGTCGTGGAAGGCCTCGACGCCCTCCTTGAAGTCCTCGGATTGGCGCAGACGGCTGTAGTTCAGGCCCTCGATCTCGATCGCGGTGGTCAGGAAGGCGTCGTCGGTGTCGTTGAGCATCTTCTTGGCGGTGCGCTGGGCGAGCGGCGAGAAGGCGCGCAATTCGTCGACGAGGGCGTCCACGGTCGCTTCGAGTTCGCCGTCGGCGACGCATTCGGTGGCGATGCCCCACTCGAAGGCCGTGCGGCCGGGAATGCGCTTGGAGCGCATGACGATGTCCTTGGTCCGCGTGACGCCGACGATCTTCTGCAGCCGCGCCGAGCCGCCCGAGCCCGGGATCTGGCCGAGCTTCTGCTCCGGCAGGGCGTAGCGGCAGGTCTCCGAAACGATGCGGAAGTCGCAGGCCAGCGAGATCTCGAAGCCGACGCCGAAGGTGTACCCGCGATTGGCGGCGATGACCGGCTTGGAGCAGCGCGCAGGCGCGGCGATGTTCCAGGCAAGCTTGGAGACGTGCTCCGGGCTCGCCTCCATGAAGCCGCGGATGTTGCCGCCCGAGGAGAAGTGCTCGCCGGTGCCAGACAGGACGATGATGCGCACGCGCTCGTCCTCGTCCAGCGCCTCGAAGACCAGGCGGAGCTGGTCGCGCTGAGCCATGGAGATGACGTTGAGAGGCGCCCGGTCGAGAACGATGTCGCACCGTTCCTTCTCTGGCGCGATCGTGACCTTGAAGCCGTCGAGTTCGGTGAGGCGGGGGTCGGAGAAAGTGTATGCTTCGCTCATGGCGTGAATGTCGTCCTTGCTTGTCATTACAAGAGTTCGGGATCGCGCCGTTCTGCGGCGCTCACCTCGGGCGTGTATTCACCGGCGACGAGCATGCGCCGCAGGAGCTTGCCGACCGGGGATTTCGGGATCGCCTCGACAAAGACGTAGGCGCGTGGGCGGCGGAAATTGGCGAGGCCGGATCGCTTGCAGTGAGCGTCGAGCTCGGCCTCTTGCACCTGGCCAGAGCGCCGGACGAATGCGGTCACGACCTTGCCCCAGCGCTCGTCAGGAAGCCCGACGACGGCGACCTCGTCGACCTTCGGGTGGAGTGAGAGGCAGCTCTCAACCTCGACCGGAGATACGTTCTCGCCGCCGGTGATGATCATGTCGTCGGCCCGGCCGGTGACGAAGAGATCGCCCGCCTCATCGACAAAGCCGGTATCCCCGGTGAAGTACCAGCCGTCGCGCAGCGCCTTCGCGGTGGCCCCGGGGCGCTTCCAGTAGCCCTCGAAGCTCTCGTCGCCGACCAGGGAAGCGATGATCTCGCCCTCCTCGCCCGGTTTGGCGCGCTCGCCCGCGCTCGCCGCGCCGAGCGGCACGACCCGGACGCGCTGGTTGATGCCGGCGCGCCCGGCAGAGCCCGGCTTGGCCGCCGCGTTCTGGTCGATCGTGAAGGTGTAGACCTCCGACGAGCCGTAGTGGTTCACGAACAGTTCCGGCTCGAAGGCGGCGACGAGCTTCTTGGTCAGCCCGTCCGTCATGGGTGCGCCGGCGTAACCGATCTTTGTGACGGACGCGACGCGCGCCTTTGAAAAGGTCGGGTGGTGGACGATGTCGTGATAGAGCGTCGGCACGAGATAGAGGTTGGTGACACCGCGCCGCTCGATCACCGAGAGCGCGTCCGCGACATCGAAACGCCGCAGGCACACGAAGGCACCCCCGATCACGGAACTCGCCAGCAGCGACCGGACGCCCATCGTGTGATAGAGCGGCATGACGCCGAGTGTGCACTCGCCGCGGCGGTAGAGGTTCTGCGCAACATGGGCGATGGCCGCCGCCCTCTCGGCACGGTGTCGGCGCGGCACACCCTTCGGCCTCGACGTCGTCCCGGACGTGTAGAGCATCAGCGACCAGTCATCCGCCCGGGCGCGGGGGGTGGCATCGGGGGCCGATGCCTCCATCATCGTGTCGAGCGAGGCGACATCGCCGTCAGCTTCGCCGACCTTCAGGCGCAGGAGATGCCGGGCCTTCTCCGATTGTCCGACTGCTTCGGCGGTCGCGTCCTCGTAGACGAGCGCGCGCGCCTCCGCGTCCTCGATGGAGTAGTCGATTTCGTCGGCCTTGGCGCGCCAGTTGAGCGGCGTCACGATCAGTCCCGCCAACTGGCAGGCCCAGTGAAGGGAGGCGTTCTCCCAACTGTTCTGAAGGACCGTGAGGACGTGGTCGCCGGGTTTGAGGCCAAGATGGTCGAGGCCTGCCACGAGCGCGGAGATCCTCGCAAACCACGCTTCGTAGCTGAGCTCCAGATCGCCTTCGCAGATCGCGAGCGCTTTAGGGTCGCGCTCTACGCTGGCGATGAAACTGGTTCCGAGATCAAGCATCGGCGGGCTCCTCCTCCCTGATAGTGGCCTGGGCGGCGAGCGCCGCCCGAATGATCGGCGCGTAGCCCGTGCAGCGGCAGAGATGGCCGGACAACTGCTCGCGGATCTCCTGCTCGGAGGCGTTGGGCCTGCGCCGGAAAAGATTGTCGAGACTGATCAGGATGCCGGCGGTGCAGAAGCCGCATTGCAGGGCGAAATGCTCGCGAAACGCGGCCTGAAGCGGCGAAAGCTCGCCTGGCGAAGGTTCCAGCCCCTCGACGGTCCGGATTTCGGCACCCTCGACCTGCGCGGCGAGCGTCAGGCAGGCGCGCACCGGCTCGCCGTCGATCTCCACGGTGCAGGCGCCGCACACGCCGTGTTCGCAGCCGACATGGGTGCCGGTCGCGCCAAGTTCGTGGCGGATGAGATCGGTCAGCAGCGTGCGCGCCTCGCCACGCGCGCGAACCACGCGGCCGTTGAGCGTGAAGGCGATCTCATGCTTGGCATCACGGCTCAGCTTGGGCATGACACGGCCTCCTCGGCTGTGCTGCGGCCAAGCGTGCGGACAAGGTCGCGCCGATAGCGGGCGCTGGCATGTAGATCGTCGCGGGCGTTCAGCGACCAGGCGAATTCGTTGAGCTCATCGTCGAAGGCGGGGTCGGCAGGAGCCGGCAGCGCCTTCGCCTGGGGCGTGTCGGCGACGCCGCCAACGGCGAGCCGGACCCCACCGTCCGGCCGCGCGATGGCGGCGCAGGCGACGATCGCGAAATCGCCGTGTCGACGCGCGACTTCGCGGAAAGCCACACCCTTCCCGGAGTGGGCCGGGAAGGCGATCGCCTCGATCATCTCGCCCTGCGCGACGGCGGTTGCCATCATCCCGAGGAAGAACTCCGCGGCTGGAACGACACGCTGCTTCCTCTTCGTGCGCAGCCGCACCTCGCCCTCAAGCGCCAGAAGGGCGAGCGGCATTTCAGCGCTCGGGTCGGCATGAGCGAGCGAGCCGCAGATCGTCCCGCGTGAACGGGTCTGCGCATGCCCGACCCAGGGCAGCATGGCGGCCACGAGCGGCAGCGTCTGCGCCAACGGCGCCCAGCGCTCAAGGCCGATTTGGCGCACGCCGGCACCGACCACGATCTTGCCTTTGCTCTCCTCGATCCGAGCGAGCGCATCAATGCCCATGACGTCGACCAGCACCGAAGGCCGCGCGAGGCGCATGTTCAGCATCGGCACGAGGGACTGCCCCCCCGCGATGATCCGCGCCTCCTCGCCGGCCTCGTGCAGGGCATCGAGCGCCTCGGCGAGAGAATGAGCGCGCACATAGTCGAACGGCGCGGGCTTCATGCGCGCCTCCCGAAGAGGGCCTTGAGGCGCGCCACGACGCCCGGCTTACCGCCACCGGCGTGGTTCGCGAGAGCCTTGAAGAACTGGCCGATGACGACACGCGCGGCGCCGTCGAGCAGCCGACCGCCTACCGAGGCCACCTTGCCGCCGATGCCGGCCTCGTAGGTGTAGGCGATGCGCGTTTGACCGGGTGCCGTCTCGGTGAGCGTGATGCGCCCTTCACCGCCGCCGAAGCCGAGCGCGCCGGTGGTCTTGCCGCGCAGCGTCACGGCGTTGGGCTCATCGAGATCGAAAAGCTCGATATCGGCCTTGTAGCGCCCCTTCACCGGGCCGACGCCCAGCGTCACGTCGGCGGCAAAATGCGTCTCGGACAGCTTCCGCACGCCGTGCGAGCCGGGGATGATCGCGTTTAGCGTCGCGGGGTCGAGAAGCATCCGCCAGACGTCCTCTCGCGGAGCCGCGACGTCCGCCGCCCCCTCGCCGGTCAGCTTGCGCTGGCCGGCGGACGCGCTCGCCTCCCCTCTGCGCTTCGGGTTTCGTGCCGGCGGCTCGTCATCTGCCAGGAACGCGGAGATCCTCGACGGGCTGAGCGGAAGCGACACGTCATCGACGCCGAGGGCATCGGCAACCGCGTTGGCGATGCAGACGGGCGTCGACATGCAATTGCCCTCGCCCACTCCCTTGGCGCCAAGCGGTGTGAAGGGCGACGGCGTCTCGTGATGCAGGATCGTCAGATCCGGCACCTCCATCACCGTCGGGATCAGGTAGTCGGCGAGTGTCCCGGACTGGAAGCTGCCGTCGGCGCCGTAGGCGTATTCCTCGAAGAACGCCGCGCCGAGCGCATGGGCGAAGCCGCCACGCACCTGTCCGTCCACCATCGCCGGGTGGAGGATACGGCCGCAATCATGCATGGTGACGTAGCGGTCGATCCGGGGTTCGCCGGTCTGACGATCAATCTCGACGCCGCAGAAGTCGAAGATGAAACCGTGGCAGAGCGAGGAATTGACCTCGTCGTCGGCGTTCGGTGCGGTCAGTTCCTCCGGCGTCCAGAACACCGTTTCGCGGATCGTCTGGTCGGCCGCGTCGGGCAGTGTCCCAGGCGCCCAGTGGGCGGCGGCCGCGACGCGGGCGAAGGAGAGCGAATTGTCCGGGTTGGCCTTCGAGCGCGCTCGACCCGAGGCGAGTTCCACGTCGTCCGGCGTGGTGTTGAGCTGGCTGGCCGCGATCGTCTCCAGCTTGGCGCGAATACGGCCGGCCGCCAGCTTCGCCGCACCCGCCACCGCCGGCGCGAAGCGGCTGGAATAGTTGCCGGAGGCGATCGACCACGCATCGCGGCTGGTATCGACGTCGGCGACAACCGCAATCACGGACGGGGCCAGCCCCAGTTCGTCGGCCACCACCTGAGACAGCACAGTGCGGTGCCCCTGGCCCTGCGGTACGGAGGCGACTTTCACGGAGACCGAGCCGAGCGGATCGATCGCGATCGTGGCTGTTGCCTGCGCGCCGTTCTTCGGGCCGGCCTTCTCGCGCTGCTGCGGCGTCAGAACAGTCGTGATGTAGCCCATGTTCGAGACGCTGGGCTCGACGGCGGCCGCAAGACCGATGCCGTAGAGCCGCCCCTCGGCCCGCATCGCGTCTCGGCGCGCAAGCAGTTCCGCGAATCCGCCTTTCTCGACCGCGCGATCGAGCGCCGCCTCGTAGTCTCCCGAATCGAGTAGCGCACCCATCGCGGTGCGATAGGGGAACGCGTCCGCCGGCACGAGATTGCGCCGCACGACCTCGAGCGGATCGAGCTCGAGTTGCCGGGCGATGCGCTGCATCAGCCGTTCGAGCGGATAGTAGACCTGCGGGCCACCGAAGCCGCGATTAAGGCCGGTCGGGGTCTTGTTCGTCAGGACCACGCGGTTGCGGATAGCGACGTTGCGGATCGCATAGGCGCCGGTCATGTTGCCGTGCATTCGGTAGAGCGTCGCCGGTTCGGGCGCCCGCAGATGCGCGCCGCAATCCTCGATCTGGTCCCAGGACAGCGCCGTGATCCGGCCGTCCGCCTCGACCGCAGCCTCCAGCCGCGTCACGCGATTGGTCGCCGACACAGACGCCGACAGATGTTCCAGCCGATCTTCGATCCATTTTACCGGCCGGCCGCACACGCGCGCGGCCACGCCCATCAGGATCATGTAGGGGAAGATCCCCTGCTTGACGCCATAGCTGCCGCCGGACGATGGCGGCGTGCGCAGGCGCACGCGATTTCCTGGTACCTTCAGGGCGAGCGCGACGACGGCGTGGATCGAGAACGGCCCCTGGAAGTTGGCGCAGATGTCGTAGGCGTCCTCGCCCGGATCGTAGCCGGCGACGACGCCGTAGGTCTCGATCGGCGTGCAGGAATTCCGCGGATAGGCCGTTTCGATGGCGATCGTGTGCGGTGCTTCGCGAAAGGCCGCGTCAGGGTCGCCGTAGGAAAAGAGCCGCTCGTTGATGAGGTTGGAGCCGAGCGCGGGATGCAGCACCGGCGCGTCGACGTCGAGCGCTGCCTTCGGGTCCACAACGGCGGGGAGGATCTCGTAATCCACCGCAACGCGCTCGGCCGCGTCCTCCGCAACGTAGCGGTTCTCGGCGACGATGATCGCCACCGGTTCGCCGACATAGCGCACACGATCCGTCGCGATCGGCCAGCATTCAACGTCGGCCTTCACGCCCACCGTCATCGAGCGGGTCAGGCGTTGGATGACCGCGCCGGTCAGGATCGCCACGACGCCCTCGACGTTCGCCGCCTCGGCGATGTCAATCGAACGGATCGCGGCGTGACCATGCGGCGAGCGCACGATCGCGGCCTCGAGCGTTCCGGCGCGCGTCGGCAGATCGTCGATGAACGAAGCGCGCCCCGTTAGGAGCGCGGCGTCCTCGACGCGCGGCACCGACTGGCCGATCCACCGATCGACGGGCGGATTGATCATCCTTGAGCCTCCCGAATGCCCCTCCAGGCATTTCGACAGGCTTAGGAGGAGACGGCCGCCGGCCGCGATCCCCAGGCGTCGCGCGACTTACCGAGGCGTCTCATAATCGGATGTTCCGAGCGCCGCGACCGTGCGGAACGCCATCGGCGAGGAGCCGGCGTGGTCGTGGAAAAAACGCGAAAAGTGCGAGGGGGCAGAGAAGCCGAGACTTTGCGAGAGCGCGCCGAAGGACTGTCGACCATCCGCCACGGCCTGCACGGCGTGTTCCAGCCGCACGACGTTGAGGTAGACGCGCGGGCTGACGTTCAGCGAGGCCTCGAACAGGCGGAAGAAATGCGCGCGCGACAGTCCGACGGCCGCGGCGAGCCCATCCATCTCGGAGATGGCGCCGGGGTCGGCGCGGATGGTCGCGACGGCCTTTCGGATGCGATGGTCGACGGCTGTGGATGCAGCGAGGCGCAGCGAGGCAGGCTGCTCGCGCCATGCCGCAAAGCGCTCGACCACCGCGATCATCAGTTCGGCCAGCAGACGCTCGTGCGCGCGGGCATCGCCCGGATCATGCACCATCGCCTCGGCGAGCTCGCGCGTCAGCGCACGGGTCCTTGGGCTCGTCGCCCCCACCGTCTGCGTGAAGAAGTCCGGCGCGCCGCTGGCCCGCCAGTTCGGACGGAACTCGCCCAGCCATTTCGGCTCGATATAGAGCGCGAGGATGATCGTGGCCGGCTGGCCGTTGAAATGCGCGTAGGCGTGCGGCTCCCAGGCATTGATCAGCACCGCACTCTCGTCCGTCAACGGGACTATGCGATCCTTGACTGAGAACTGCGTGTCGGCCCCCTCGACCTTAAGGAGGACATGGCAATGCGGATGCGCATGGCGCACGAGGGGACGATCCATGTCGAGTAGGGCGACACGTCCGAACGTTCCCTTCGCGAGCCTCAATGCGTTCGACATGAACCACATGTAACATGAAGAGTACGGGCGCTGCACCAGAGCCGCTCTTGCTGTTTAAGCGGCTCTCAAGCGCTGGCAAAATGTCTTCCCTCGACACGAGCACCGAAGCTGCCCGCGATTGTGTGCACGACCCGAGCCGTACGAAGCCGGGCGGAACGGCAACTCTCAGCATCTTCGGTCCCGATCCGCAGCGTCTGGAACCGGCCCGATCGCGGAATGGCAGCTTTCCATCCCATCGCGCAGTAAGCTGGTCCTCCGCTTCCGGCCCTCAATGGCCGAGCACTTTGTCCATGGCGTCCGGCTGATCGTGGACGGCGAACTTGTCCATGATGGTCGCGCTCGCCTCGTTCAGCCCCTCGACCTCGACGGCGGCGCCCGCCTGGCGGAACTTCACGACGATCTTGTCGATCGTCGCGACGCCGGTCAGGTCCCAGATATGGGCCTCGCGAAGATCGATCCGCACCCGCTCCAGAGGCTCGGCGAAATCGAACGCATCGAGCAGCGCTTCTGCCGAAGCGAAGAAGACCTGTCCCTCGATCCGGTAATGCCGCGCGGATGCGTCCGTTGAAAGCGTCGAGGACACGCGCAGGATCTGCGACACCTTCCAGGCGAAGAAGATGCCGGACAGGAGCACGCCGACGCCGACGCCAAGGGCCAGATTGTGCGTGCCGACGACGGTCGCGACGGTCGCCAGCATCACCACGCTGGAGCGGCGCGGGTGGTGGCGCAGTTCGCCGAGCGAGCGCCAGTTGAACGTGCTGATCGAGACCATCACCATGATGGCGACGAGCGCCGGCATCGGGATCAGGCCGACCCACTCGCCCAAGGCCAGAAGCAGGAACAGGAGGAATGCGCCGGCCACGAAGGTCGACAGCCGCGTTCGCCCGCCCGACCTGACGTTTATGACCGACTGGCCGATCATCGCGCAGCCCGCCATACCGCCGAAGAAGCCACTGGCGATGTTGGCGATGCCCTGCCCGACGCTCTCGCGGTTCTTGTCGCTGCGCGTGTCGGTCATGTCGTCGACGATCGAGGCCGTCAAAAGGCTCTCCAAGAGCCCCACGGCCCCGACGGCGATCGAGGTCGGCAGGATGATCCAGAGCGTCTCGAGATTGAAGGGCACATCCGGCAGGAGCAGCATCGGCAGGGCGTTCGGCAGTTCCCCGAGGTCAGAAACCGTTCGTACATCCATGCCGGAAGCGAGCGCGATGCCTGTCAGGATCAGAATGCATATCAGCGGCGAAGGAACCATCGTCGTCAGGCGCGGAACGAGGTAAATGATCGCCAGCCCCGCCGCGACCATCACATAGGTCTGCGCCGTCACGCCGATGAGTTCGGGAAGCTGCGCCATGAAGATGAGGATGGCGAGCGCGTTGACGAAGCCGGTCATCACAGAGCGCGAAACGAAGCGCATCAGGAGCCCGACCCGCAGCCAACCTGCGAGGATCTGGATGATGCCGGCAAGGATGGTGGCGGCCAGGAGATACTGCAGCCCGTGCTCGCGCACGAGCGTGCCGAACAGGACGGCTGTGGCCGCCGTGGCGGCCGAGATCATCGCCGGACGCCCGCCGGCGAAGGAAATGACCATCGCGATCACCACGGAGGCGTAGAGCCCGACACGTGGATCGACGCCGGCGATGATCGAGAAGCCGATCGCCTCAGGGATGAGGGCGAGCGCGACGACGATGCCGGCGAGGACGTCGGAGGGAAGGTTGGAGAACCAGTTCTGTCGAATGGTGTGAATGAAGCGCATCAAGAACACATGGAGCCGAGGACCGGCGCGCGAGGGCGAGCCGATGGGCGACGGTCGAGGCTTTTCTTGATTGTCCGGCGGATCGGCGGCCGGAAGAGCCACCCGGAATTGCACCGGGTCCAGGATGAATGCGTGGCCTATAAATGACGGAAGGCCGAGAAGGCAAGGGTGCAGGGAGCGCTGCGCACGTGATCTTCCAGGTAAAGCACTCCGCCGGATGAACCCGAGGGCCGCCTTTCGCTCCGTTCATCTTAAGGCTGCCATTCCGGTATCGGCCCAGATCAGGCTTTTGGACCGTCGTGAAGCGGATGCGGTCTCGCTCAATGCCGCCTGTCGAGCGTGATGTCGAGAACGTCGGCCAGCGAAGGCATCAGCCGCGCCGTCTCCTCGATCTGAGCGGCGATGATCCGCAAGGCCTGACGGCGGATGACATCGGAAAGCTGGCCGATCTCGCGATGCCGCATGACGAGGTTGATCCTGCGCCGGAGCCCGGGTGCGGGGAGCGGGCGCACGCGCACGAGATGGCGTTCACGAGCGTCGCGAAGCATCAGCAGCGACGGCAGAATCGCCCAGCCGAAGCCGAGAGAGACCATGATTAGCACGCCTTCCAGCGTATCCATGCTGCTCGTCACTTGGCGGCCGACCCGCAGGCGGTGCAGGTAGCGAGCTGTCAGCCGTCCGAAGCCGGAATTGGCGTGCGCGCCGATCAGCGGTTCGTTCGCGGCCAGCTCCTCGATGGACCGCTCGTCCATCGAGGCGGGCGTCACGAGGACCGCGGTTTCCGTGAGCAGCAGGCTCTGCTCCACGTCGCCCCGCAGGCCCTCGTCGTCGATCACGACGATGATGTCGAGTTCGCGCTCCTCGAAGCGCCGCCAGAGTTCGTCATTGCTGGCGATCGTCAGATGCCAGCTCGTCGCGCTCGCGGCCAGATTCTGGATGAGCTTGGCCGAAAACCAGGTGCTCATCGTCTCGATGACACCCACGCGAAGCTCGGCATGCGCGACATGACCGACGGAGCGCAGATCGTGTGTGATGGCGCTCGCCTCCACGAGCAGCCGCCGGCCCCGCTCGAAGAGTTGCAACCCCATGATGGTCGGCTTGATGGGGCGGAAGCTCCTGTCGAACAGCGAGACGCCGAGCTTGCGTTCCATGGCGCGGATGGAGTGCGAGACAGCCGATTCGGTCACGCCGAGTTTGCGTGCGGCTTCCGCCATGCTCCGCGTCTCGCAGACGATCACGAAAATCTCCAGCGAAGCCAGGTCGAAGCCCAAGGCATCCTCGATGCGCATACCATTGCCCTTCCCGGCAGCAGAGAGCGCCTATCGCGGCATCACGCAACATGAAAGGCACTCAAGTTTTACAGGCCAATGAATCGTCTCAAGAGCATGATCACGCAAGCCGACCGGGCGTCCAATTCACACCTCGGCCGCTGATATCCCTTTACTTTCCGGATCAAAAGGCGAGGAAAGGCCCCGCACCTTCCGCCGTCGGCGCCGCCGGCCCCCATGATCGGCGCTCTTGTCATCTCCCTGGGTCGCTTTCATCCTCGCGTCATGTCCGAGCCGACACCGGTCGCGTGCGGACCATCATTTCCAAGGATGCATAACGTGCTGACCACCCCTGCCGTCGTCACCCACCAGACCCTGCTCTTCTCGGAACTGTGCACTGATCTCGACGCTCTGAAGGCCGACATCGCCGTTCTTGGCATCCCGTACGGCGCGGCCTACGACCAGTTCGCCGTGTCGAGCGAACAGTCGAAGGGCCCGGACGCCATCCGCCGCGCGAGCGACCGCATCACCCGCGGCCTTGATCACTTCGACTTCGACGTTGGCGGGACGCTGATGGACGGGAAGCCGATCCGCATGGTCGATTGCGGCAATGTCGCCGGCAACCCCGCCGATCCGCGCGTCCACCAGCGCAATGCCGAGGAGGCCGTGCGCAAGATCGTGCGCGCCGGCGCCATGCCGATCGTGCTCGGCGGCGACCACTCCACCCCGATCCCGATCTTTAAGGCGCTCGAGGAGCTGGGCGAAAACATCACCCTCATCCAGATCGACGCGCATCTCGACTGGCGCGAGGAGATCAACGGCGAGCACGAGGGCCTTTCCAGCCCCATCCGCCGGGCGTCCGAGATGCCCCATTTCGGCGACATCTACCAGATCGGCCTACGCGCATCGGGCAGCGCGCGCACCGAGGAATACGAGGCGGCCCGCGCCTACGGCGCCAACCTCATCACCGCCTGGGAGGTCCACGAAATCGGCATGCAGGCCGTGCTCGATCGCATTCCCGACGGGGGCCACTACTACGTCACGGTGGACGCGGACGGGCTCGATCCCTCGGTGATGCCGGCGGTCCTCGGCCCGGCCTTCGGCGGCCTGCTCTACCCGCAGATGCACAAGCTGATCCACGGCCTCGTCAAGAAGGGCCGCGTCGTCGGCATGGACGTCGTCGAGATCGCCCCGGATCGCGATCACAACCGCCAGACCGTGATCGCGGCCGGGCGCCTCATCTACAACCTCATCGGCGCATCGGTGCGCGCCGGCTATTTCGACTGATCCCTCCCCTCCAGACGGAGACTGCAGCATGACGTTCGCTTTCATGAGATCGATCGGTGCCGTCGCGCTGATCGCGCTTGGGACCAGCCAGGTCGCCGCCGGGCCCATGATGGACAAGATCCGCGAGACGGGCCGGTTCACGGTGGCGACGGAAGCCTCCTATCCTCCGTTCGAATTCGTCGAGAACGGGCAGATCGTCGGCTACGGCAAGGACATCCTGACCGAGGTCATGTCGGCATTGTCGCAGGAAGTCGGCCGCGAGGTGACGCTGGAGCAGCTCGACCTGCCGTTCCAGGGCATCCTGCCGGGGCTTCTCGCCGAACAGTTCGACCTCGTCGCCACCTCGGTCGGCATCAACGCCGAGCGCGCGGCGCGTTACGCCTATACCCGCCCGATCGCGGCATCCTACCAGACCGCCATGATCCGCGTCGGCGACGCCGAGGAGGTGACGTCGGTCGAGGATCTCGACGGGAAGATCGTGGGCACCCAGATCGCCTCGGCGAGCGAGCCGGTCGTGCGCGCCTTCGACGAGCGGCTGAAGAGTGAAGGCAAGGACGGCCTGGCCGACATCAAGCTCTTCACCTCCTACCCGGAAACCTACGTCGCGCTGGCCAACGGCCAGATCGACGCCGTCGTCCAAAGCGGACCGGCCCTGTCCGTCCTGATGAAGCAGCGGCCCGGCATCTTCGAGCTGCTGGGTCCTGTCAGCGACACGCCGAGCTATCTCGCCTGGGTCGTGCGCCCGGCCGACGACGACCTGCGCGACTTTGTCAATGGCGTCCTTGCCGATCTGAAGTCGAGCGGCAAGCTGACCGAACTGCAGGAGAAATGGTTCGGCTTCGCGATGGAGACGCCGGACGAGAACTATCTGCCCGAAGGCGCCCTCTAGGCTCACGACAGCGCGGGATCGGACACGATGACCTTCAGCTTCGAATTCCTCATCGGGACCTATCCCGCGCTCTTTCGTGCTGCCCTCGTCACCCTCCAGGTCTCGGCGATCACCATCGTCCTGTCGCTGACGCTGGGCACCGTGCTGACGATCGTGCGTGCGCTGAAGATCGGCATCGTCAACCGGCTGATCGCGATCTACATCAGCTTCATCCGCGGTACGCCGCTGCTGATCCAGATCTTCCTCGCCTATTACGCTCTTCCCGCGCTCGGCATCCGTCTCGGCCCGGTCACCGCCGGCGTCCTCGCCATCACGCTGAACAACGCGGCCTTCATGACGGAAATCTTTCGCGGGGCCCTCGCGAGCATTCCGGCCGGGCAGATCGAGGCCGCGGCCTCGGTCGGCCTCAAGCCGCGTGCCATCTGGACGAAGATCATCCTGCCCCAGCTCTACATGCGCTCGCTGCCCGCCATCATCAACGAATGCACGATCGTGGTGAAGGGCACCGCGCTCCTGTCCGTGATCACCGTCGTGGAACTCCTGCGCACGGCCCAGCAGATCGGCTCCACCAGCTTCCGCCCCTTCGAGACGCTCGTCGCGGCCGGCTCGATCTTCCTGATCCTCAGCCTCGTCATCAGCCAGTGCGGTGCGGCCCTGGAGCGCCGTTTTGCCCTTCGGCGCGGCGTCTGAGGAGGCTGGACCCATGCTCGACCTCGCCGTCATTGCAAATTACTGGCCCTACTTCCTGCAAGGGCTCTGGCTGACGATCACGATCTCGCTCAGCGCCGCCGTCCTCGGCTTCGTCATCGCCTTTCCGATGGCGCTGGCGCGCACCGCGCCCTACGCGGTCCTGCGCGCAGGCTCGACCGTCTATGTCGAGGTGCTGCGCAACGTCCCCTTCATCATCCTCGTCTTCCTGTTCTTCTACGGTCTTCCCTTCGCCGGTATTCGCATGCCCGAGCGCGTGGCCGGGACGATCGCGCTCTCGCTCTTCGCCTCGGCCTACTACGCCGAGATCCTGCGTGGCGCGATCGCGTCGATCCCGCGCGGACAGGTAGAGGCGGCGCGCGCCGTCGGCTTCACCTATCCGCAGATCCTGCGCGACGTCATCATTCCGCAGATGTGGAAGTTCGCGCTGCCGCCGATGGCCGGCACCACGACGATGACGGTCAAGGAATCCTCTATCCTCAGCACCATCACGGTCGCCGAGCTGACCTATCAGGGCCTCATCGTGCAGGGCATGACCTTTGCGCCGTTCGAGGTCTTCTTCATGGCCGCCGGCCTCTACTGGGCCTTCACCGCCATCCTCTCGCGGCTGTTCGTGCTCGTCGAGCGTCGCGTGGGCGTCGCCGAAAGCGCAGCTGTCGGCCGCAGCGGTGTCGCGCGGCAGTATCTCTCGCTGGATCACAGGCTGAAATGAGCGCGCTACTCAAGATCAGCGGTCTGAACAAGTCCTACGGGCAGGCCCACATCCTCAAGAACGTCGATCTCGAGGTGAAGGCGGGCGAGGTGCTCGGCGTCATCGGCCGCAGCGGCTGCGGCAAGAGCACGCTGCTTCGCTGCATCAACGGCCTGGAGGCTTTCGACAGCGGCAGCGTCGAGATCGCGGGCCATTTCATCGGTCGCGTGCCGGTAAGCGGCGATCGCTGGCGCCAGCAATCGGGCCGCGAGCTCGCGCCGCTGCGGGCCGAGATCGGCTTCGTCTTTCAGCAGTTCCACCTTTGGACCAACAAAACGGCTATCGAGAACGTTGCCCTCCCCCAGGTTCGCGTCCTGAAGCGAAGCTGGAACGAGGCGAACGAGCGCGCGGCTTCGCTGCTCGACGACCTCGGCCTTGCCGACAAGAAGGGCTCCTATCCCTCGCAGCTTTCCGGCGGCCAGCAGCAGCGTGTCTCGATCGCCCGTGCCCTGGCAATGGAGCCGAAGCTGATGTTGCTCGACGAGCCGACCTCCGCCCTCGACCCCGAACTCGTCGGCGAGGTGCTGAACGCGCTGCAGAAGCTCGTCGCTGCCGGCATGACGATGGTCTGCGTCACACACGAACTCGGTTTCGTGAAAGCCTTCGGGACGCGGCTGATCTTCATGGACCACGGGGAGATCGCAGAGGAAGGCCCCCCGGCCGAACTCCTGAGCGCGCCGCGTTCACAGCGCCTCGCCGCGCTGATTGGCTCGATCCAGCACTGAAGCCGCAAAAGGCGGAGACAAGCGATGCGTACATCCATGCGAGGGGCGGAAGGCCGCCTGAACCGGGGCTTCGTCGGGATCCCGACCTTCTGCCGCGCCGATTATTGCAGCGACCCCGAAGCGCTCGATGCGCGCTTCGCCGTGATCGGGGTGCCCTTCGACGAGGGCTCGCCCTTCGCGCCGGGCTCGCGCTTTGCGCCCCGCTCCATCCGAGAGCATTCGCTGCGCTTCGGCCACCGCGGCATCGTCGACGTCGAGACCGGCGCCACCCATCTCGGCGACCTCGTCCCCTCCGGGGCGCTGGTGGATTTAGGCGATGCCGACGTCGTGCCGTCGAGCGCGGCGCGCACTTTCGCCAATCTCACCCGGACCGTCGAGACTGTTCGCGCGCGCGGCGCGATGCCGATCGTGCTCGGCGGCGATCATGCGACGAGCTTTCCGGTGGTGCGCGGCTTCAGTGAGCCCATCCACGTCGTCCAGCTCGACGCGCATATCGACTACGGCACGTATGACGACGAATTTCGCTACGGCAACGGCCAGGGGTTCCGGCAGATCCACGAGCTGCCGCAGGTCGCCAGCCTCACCCAGATCGGCATCCGCAGCCTGCGCACCAACCCGGCGGACCTGAGGCAGGCGCGCGATGCGGGCAGCCGCATCGTTACGATGGACATGCTGCGCGCGCGCCCGCTCGCGGATGCGCTCGACCATATTCCGGCCGGTGCGCCGTGCTATCTCAGCATCGACATCGATGCCTACGACATGCCGCTGGTGCCCGGTTGCGTATCGGCGGAGCCCGATGGGCTGACCTTCCAGATGATGCGCGAACTCCTCCGGGCGATTGGATCGCGTCTCGACGTGAAGGGCCTGGATCTCGTCGAGGTTAATCCGACGCTCGACGTCGGCACCGGCATCACCTCCTACCTTGCCGCCCTGACCGTCCTGCTCGCCCTGAAGGAAGGCCCGCTTCGGCATTAGCAACCGTACGGACGTCACCTTCGGCCCCGCTGTACCTCAACGGTGCGACGGCCGTAGCTGCGTCGGCGGCACTTTTCAGCAATCGCGCGCCCACTCAAGGGTGCTTGCAAGCAAAAGGGACGAGCAGCCTTAACCATCCTGGCATCCCGCCCCCTTCACTCATCGGCGTGCGGTTGGGACCACGATCCACCGATACGATTTGGATCCCGTACGAAATCCGAGGCTGCTGCCTGCGTCCATAACGCTAGCTCAATGGGCTTTGTATCGGCGAGACGCTGTGAAGTCTGCGCGACGGACCTATGATGCGGCAGACACGTAGCTCTCGCTCGCTCCTACTGTGAAGGTCATCTTCGAGACCGCTTTGAGACGGCGCACGGTCTCGCCGGACATTCCATCATTCTGACGTCCTTGCGATCGGACTGCCCCGCATTTGTATTTGTAGAGAGCGTCTTCGGGTTACCGGCGTGCTTTCGAACTGAAGGGGCTTCTGAAATCGTGCGCCGACTGTCGCCGGACGGGTTAGAGAATCCGTCGATGTAGTGGCCGATCGAGGTGGTCGCGTCGGCGCGGCACTGGATGACGGTGCGCCAGACGAACCCGGCCTTCAGCGTCGTGGAGAAGGTCTCGACCGTAGTCGTTGCCGCCGGCTTGCCTTTGGCAACCCCGAGGACAGGCTCGAGCTGCCCTTGCCCGACATCGAGATGCGGTTGAGGTGTCGACGCAACCCGCCATGGCCAGGACGCGCATGACGAATGGCGGTTGGAGGATTCCTTCATCAGGCTATCCGCCTCGAGAGCTAGCCCCTCATGAATATCTAAAATCGAAAAAGTAAATTTCTTAAATATCTCAGTCGGTCCCATCTTCCTCTCATCGAAAGGCTGACGCGGCGGATCCCAATCGGCCCAACTCAGCCGCGGCCGTTAAGAACCGCGACATGACAAAGGATACGACGATGAAAGTTCTCATGGTGCTGACCTCCCACGACGAGCTCGGCGATACCGGCAAGAAAACCGGCTTCTGGCTGGAGGAGCTTGCGGCCCCCTATTATGTGTTCAAGGATGCCGGGGCCGAGATCACGCTTGCTTCGCCAAAGGGCGGCAAGCCGCCGCTCGACCCCAAGAGCAACGAGCCTAATTTCCAGACAGACACCACCCGTCGCTTCGAGGCCGACGCCGAGGCCAATGCTCAGCTTGCCGCGACCGTGCGCCTCGACAGCGTCGATCAGAAGGATTTTGACACGGTCTTTTATCCTGGCGGCCACGGGCCGATGTGGGACCTGGCGGAAGACCAGAATTCGATCCGACTCATCGAGTCCTTCATAGCAGCCGGCAAGAAGATCGCGCTCGTCTGCCACGCTCCGGGCGTTCTGCATCGGGTGACCAATCCCGACGGCACACCGTTCGTCCAGGGTCGCTACGTCACCGGCTTCACCAACACGGAAGAAGAGGCCGTTGGCCTGGCCAAGGTCGTGCCGTTCCTGGTCGAGGACGAACTGATCAGCCTCGGGGCGGTCTTCTCGAAGGTCAAGGACTGGGGAGTTCACACCGTAGTCGATGGCCAGCTCATCACTGGCCAGAACCCGGCGTCCTCGGCTGAGGCCGCCGAAGCGCTCGTGGCCGCTCTGAAGCAAACGCGGCCGCAGTTCGCCTGAACAGCAATCCCTCAACGTGAGCTGCCGCCGCCCGTGGTCGGCGGTGGCGCCCACGAAGATCGGACCTGTCAGACCGAGGTTGTGGAACCCGCGGCTCAGTCATTTCAACGAATGGAGATGAACATGAACGAAGGCATCGAAAACAAGGTCATCCTGATAACGGGCGGCAGCACGGGTCTCGGCGCAGAGACCGCACGGCTGCTCGCCGCGCGTGGCGCCAAGGTCGCGGTCGCGGCCCGCCGCAAGGACCGGCTGGACGATGTCGTGGCGGAAATCGCCGCAGCTGGTGGCACGGCCAAGGCCTATGCGCTGGACGTCACCGACAAGCGCCAGGTTGAAGCGGTCGTAGCCAGCGTCGTGGCCGATTTCGGCCGCCTCGACGTCCTGATCAACAATGCCGGTCTGATGCCGATCCGCCCCATGTCCGAGGTGAACACCGAGGAATGGGATCAGATGATCGACGTGAACCTGAAAGGTGTTCTCTACGGCATCGCCGCCGCGCTCCCGCGCTTCCTGGCGCAGGAGAGCGGGCACATCATCAACCTCAGCTCAGTGGCCGGCATCAAGGTCTTTGCCCCGGGTGGCACCGTCTACTCTGGCACCAAGTTCGCGGTGAGTGCGATCTCGGAAGGCCTGCGTCAGGAAGTCGGCGACAAGGTACGCGTGACCTCAATCGAACCCGGCGCCGTCGAAAGCGATCTGAAGCTCGGCACATCCGGCACCGCCACGGAGACGGTGCTCGACTTCTACAAGCAGGCAATTCCTGCGTCGTCGATCGCACGCGCGATCGCTTTCGCGATCGAGCAACCGGCGAATGTTGACGTGAACGCCGTCGTGCTGCGGCCGACCAGCCAGCAATTCTGAGCCGGTCCGGTGCGCAGGTACGACCACGCCTGACACCTGAACGAAGTGCGGAGGTCGCACGACCTCCGCACCCGATCATTATCCTGGCCTCTTCCACCGGGATGCTCGCGGCGTCTTGGCAAGTCCCTCTGATGGCCAGAACCCCACACAAGGACTTGCCCTTACCTGCATCGCTCTGGCGAGGTGGACGACGCCAGCCCGAACGGGTTCGAACAGGGCGTTTCGGGAACGCGACCGAGGTTTCTCATCGATTCCTCGCTCGTGAAAGGCATCCTTGCATCAAGCCATACTCAAGCTTCAACGAAGGCCGCTCTCCTGCTTCGCGCTTTCCCTTGCTCTCGCGGCGGCGCCCGTCCCAGGCGAGCAGCGTCGGGGTCAGCAACATCGTGATGACGGTCGAGAATACGAGGCCGCCGACGATGCCTGTGGAGAGCTGTATCCAATACTGCCCGGATGGCGCCCCGAAGAAGGCGTCCCGGTTGATGAAGTCGACGGTCAGCCCGAGCACCATCGGCAGGAGGCCGGTCACGGTCGTTGCGGCCGTCAGGAGAACCGGCCGGAACCGTTCCGTGCCTGCAAGACGCGCAGCCTCGTTCGGCGACAAGCCGCTGGCCCGATGCTCGTTGAAGGCGTCGATCAGGACGATGTTGTTGTTGATCACGATGCCGGCGGCCGCGATCATAGCGATGCCGGTCATCACGATCGCGAAGGGATCCCCGCGCAGCGTCAAGGAGACGAGCACCCCGCCGATCGAGAACAGGATCGCTGAGACGACGACGAGGCTCTGATAGAAGGAGTCGAACTGCGTGACGAAAACCAGGAACATCAGGAACACGGCGAGCAGGAACGCGATCACGAGGAAGGTTCCGGCCTCCTCCTGATCGGCGAGCTCGCCGCCGAACGTCACGGCGACTCCGTCACCGAAATCCGTCTCATCGATCGTCGCGCCGAGCGTTGCCAGTTCGGCGGCGACCGTCGTGCCGGGCGCGACGTTGGCGGTTACCGACTGGACGTTCTGCGAATCCACCCGGTTGATCACGGCGGTGGCCGGGCCGGCCTCCAGACGAACGAAGTTCGTCATCGGGATCAGTCCGCCGTCGGCCTGAATACGCAGGTTCGCCAGCTGAGCGAAGTTGCGCTCGTCCACCGGGTAGCGCAGCACGATGTCGACCTCCTCGTCGGCGAAGCTCGGAAGGAAATTACCGAGCACGACGCCGTTGGTCAGGAGCTGCACCGCCGCGCCGACCGAGGCCATGTCGACACCGTAACGGGCAGCCTGTTCGCGATCGACGATGATCCGCGCCTCCGGCTGGGGCTGCGGTACGTCGCTGGCGACGTCGACGAAACTCCCTTGCTCGGTCATCAGCTGGCGCAGTTGCGCGACAGCCCCGGGCAACGCCGCGCGATCCTCGGCCGATATTTGGATATCGACCGGACGCCCGCTGCCAGGGCCGCCGGACTGCTCTTCGATCTGGACGCTCACGCCGGGAACGGCATTCGCCCGTTCGCGCAACTCGGCGACGATCTCGGACGCCGGTTCCCGCTGGCGCCAGTCGAGAAAATCCACCTGCAGCGTTCCGACCGTATCCGGTGGAAGGCTCTGGCGCAGCCGGTCATCCACCGAGCCGATCGTCCGCGCATAGACGCGCTCGACGCCCGCAGTGCCGATCACCGCGTTCTCGACCAGCGAGACCAGCCGGTCCGCCTCCGCGACCGAGAGGTTTCCTTCGGCGCCGATCTGGATCTGGGCACGCTCGGGCTCGGTGGAGGGGAAGAACTCCACGCCGGGATTGTTGCTCAGCGCAAAGAAGAAGGCGAGGAGAAGGGCGAGGACGCTGATCCCGAGCGCAAGGCCGGGACGGGCGATCGTCGTGTCGAGGACCTTGTCGTAGGCACGTGGGCGCTGTCCCCCCTCGACCGGGGGGGTCGGCGTGCCTCCGGCGGTTACAGAGCCGATCACCGGCACGAAGATCAGCGCCATAGCAAGCGAGACGATCAGCGTGACGATCACGGTGGCCGGCAGGAAGAGCATGAACTGGCCGGCGATGCCGGGCCAGAACAGGAGGGGCACGAAGACGAGGATGGTGGTCGCCGTCGCCGAAATGACCGGCCAGCACATGCGCTGGGCAGCGCGCAGGAACGCCTCGCGCCGGTCGAGGCCGTCGGAGCGGTAGCGCTCGGCGAGCTCCACCACCACCATGGTGCCGTCGATCAGAAGCCCGACCACGAGGATCAGGCCGAACAGGACGACGATGTTGAGCGTGAAGCCGATCGCCCAAATGACGAGGATGCCGCCGAGGAACGATCCGGGGATCGAGAGCGCGACGAGCAGGGATGGGCGGATGCCGAGGCCGATCAGCGTCGTCAGCATAACGAGGAGCACGGCAGCGATGACGTTGTTCTCCAGATCGCCGAGCAGCGTCGTGATGTCGTCCGCCTGGTTCTGGAGATAGGCCACGGTGATCGCCTCCGGCCAGCCGCTTCTCGCGGTCTCCACCACCTGCTGCACCGCTGCGATCGTCTGGATCACGTTGGCACCGGTCGCCCGGCGCACGTCGAGGCCGATGGTCGCCTCGCCGTCGATGCGCGCGAAGGACAGCGGATCCTCGAAGGTTTGTCGAACCTCCGCCACGTCCTGGACACGGATCACCGTGCCCTCCACCGTCTGGACCGGGATGGCGAGAACGTCCGCGATCCCCTCGATGGTCCCTGGCACGGATACGCCGATCCGTCCGCGGCCTGTGTCGAAGGCGCCCGCAGCGATCAGCTGGTTGTTGTTCTGCACCGCTCGCTGGATCTGCGCGTAGGAGAGCCCGTAGGACTGCAGCGCGAGCGGATCGATGATGATCTCCATCAGATCGGCGCGCTCGCCCGAGATATCGACCTCGAGGACGCCCGAGACGGCCTCGATGTCGTCGCGCAGCTGGCGACCGATCGAGATGAGGTCGCGCTCGGGCACCGCTCCCGAAAGAGCCACAGTGATGATCGGGAAGGCCGACAGGTCGACTTCGGTTACCACGGGCTGATCGGCACCGTCCGGCAGGTCGGGGATCGCCTGATCGACCTCGTCGTTGATGTCGAGGAGCGCGCCCCGGTTGTCGATGCCGGGTTCGAACTCCAGGATGATCGAGGCAAAGCCGTCGCTCGCCTGCGCGGTCATCTCGCGAAGGCCCTGGATCGACTGGAGACGGCGCTCCAGCGGCTGGACCATCAGGCGCGCCGAGTCCTCCGCCGAAACGCCCGAATAGGTGACGGTGACGATGAAGAAGGGGATCTCGACTTCCGGGTTCGCCTCTTTCGGGATCGTGACGTAGGCGAGCGTTCCGGCGATCATGATCAGCGCGAGCGTCAGGCAGACGGTGCGCGCGCGGGTGAAGGCGGCAGCGATGATCGCGAGCATTAGCGCGCCTCTTCGTCGCCGTTGCCGCCCGATGAGGCAGCGTCCACCGGCGCGGACGCGTCGAGGCCTGCTTCACCCCGAAGGTACTCCGCGGGCGTTTCGCGGACCGCGACGACCTCGCCGGGCTGCAACCCGCCCTGGCTGATCGTCACCAGACGCGCGCCATCCTCGATGCCGGTGATCCAGATGCCGCCCGCGTCCGCGTTGACGATCTCCATCGGAGCGAACTGGATGCGATCGGCGTCGTCGACGACGTAGACCCCCATTAGTCCTTCGGTGTCGAGCCGCGCGAGCGCCGGCGAGATGTAATGGGCCGAGACCGTCTCGATCGGGATTACCACCTCGGCGCTGATCCCCGACGGAAGGCTCTCGTCGGGGTTGGCGACCTCGACCTCGACCCGGAACGTTCGGGTCGCCGCCTCGGCGATCGGCGAGACGAAGGACACGCGCCCGTCCCGCGTGTCACCGCCGATAAACGAGACACGCGCTGGCATGCCGCTGCGCACGCGGGCGATGTCGCCCTGCTGGACGGTGATGACCGCCAGGAGCGGATCGTTGTCGACGATCTCCAGAACCTCGCCACCGGGCGAGACGTAGGCACCGAGGTCGGCGATCACCCTGTTCACCACACCTGCGATGGGCGCGACCACTTGCGTGTTGGCGATCTCGAGCTCGATCGCCCGCAACTCCGCCCGCGCCGCCTCCAGTTCGGCCATGGTCGTCTGCACGTTGGTCTCCGGGCCGACGCCGCGCTCGAACAGCTGTCGAGCGTTCGCGGCTGCCTGCTCTGCGGTAGTGAGCTGCGCCTGGGCACGCGCCGCACGCGCCTGGCGGTCGTCGGTGGAGAGCCGAGCCAGAACGTCTCCGGCGGCCACGACGGTACCTTGCGAGACGACCTCCTCGACGACACCCTCGACCCGAGCCCGTACCGTCGCGATCTGCGTCGGCTCAACGTCGCCGTAGAGTGTCAGCTCGGTGGTGACCTCGCTCGCCTGGCTGGCGCTCGCCGCGACGCTCGGCAGCGCCCGTTCGGCACGCTGCGGCGGCGTTTCCGGTTCGCGCCCGAACATGCCGCTCCCGATCCAGAAGACGACGAGTGCGACAATCGCCAGGAAGACCAGTGTCGTCGCGTTCAGAAACTTGGAGATCATGATCGTTCCGGCTGGTGGTGAAGGGGCGGTTCGGCAGTTCTGGAGGCGAAACACGCCTCCATTACCCCATTTGTTGGCGTCCCAAGGCCTTGAGAGATGCGCAGCCCTTAGGCATAGATGGCAAAAACATACTAGGTTGCATTATGTGCATGTGCGCACATTGCGCAAGGAGGCATCATGGGAGGCGGCGACCTGCAGGCTGAATTGGCTCTCGCGCTAGAGCGCATTCATCGTCCGGCCTTGGAACGCCAGTTCCCGCGCCTCGCCGGCAAGCTGCACGGGCTGGAGATGACGTTCAGCCAGCTCGTGGCGATCTTCGTCGTCGGAAACGAAGGAGCGCGGACGATCTCCGAGATCGCGGAGATGGTGGACCTCAGTCACAACGCCACCAGCCGGCTGGTGGATCGCCTTGTGCGTATGGAGCTGTTGCAGCGACGGGAGAACCCAAGCGATCGGCGGCAGAAGCTGGTCAGGTTGACCGAGAGGGGAGAAGCGTTCATGCCCGAGGTTCGCGCCGCCGCTCGGGAAGCTTACGGCGAGATGCTGGTGAACGTCCCGGACGAGGACAAGCGTCGCCTTTTGGCCATCTTGCGGGAGATCGAAACGTACCTTCCCCAGGCGGAGATCTCACCAACGCTTCCGCCGCACCGCAGATCGTACGATTAGGGTCTCCCGCCTTGATGCCGCCGAATGTGACCTACGCGCGCGAAGGCCGTCCTATCAGCGATAAATGCACGGACGAAAGGCTTCACGACCCCGGCCGACAGAACTCGTCTCGGAGGTCTTGCGTGGGCTCGACGACGTCTTCGCGGAACGCGGATACACGTTGATCCTCGGCAATTTGGATCTTGACGACGATCGACGCCGCAACCTCGTCGATCTCATGCTGTCGGGCCGGGTGGAAGGAGCGATCATCCTGTCCGGAACGGTCGCCGCCAGCCGCGCTTCGAACTCGGCCAGGGCGGGACTCGCATGCTGCTCGACCAGATCGGGGGAGAAGCCGACCCGCGTCTCGAACGTCAGCGCTTCCCCTGCACTCTTGAACTGAGGGCCTCGACTGGTCCCCCGCTTCGTACGCCAAGCAACTGAACTGGCGAACGGTCTGCCTCGAATTTGCCGAACCGACGCTGCGGCTTGCCCTTGAAAGGCTCCTCTTTCCCGGGGCAAGTCCACGGGCCGCGGATGAGAGGGCGGGGCAGGTTCGCTTCACGAACTCGAAGCTCCAGTCCGAATGTCATTCAGAAAGGCTAACCAGCACCGCCTCTGCGATCTCGATCAGGGAACCGGTTGCGCCGAAGGGCCATAGTCGCGCTCCGATGGGGACGACGCCTCCGGCAGCGACCACGGGCAGGAGAGGCCATACCGCGCTGGCGGCAAGTTCGGCGGGTTCTCGCTCGTCCATAAGAAGAAAGCGCGTTTCCGGAGAGAGACCTGCGAGGTCTTCCAGTCCCATCGTCGTGAACCCGAACGGCTCGGTCGTGCCGGCCATGGCCGGCTCAAGGCCGATGCGCGCCAGCGCCTGAATCACCGCGGAATTGGCTGTGAAGATGCGAAGACGGGCAACGCCGGACAGCGGCTGGGCGAGCACCACCCGCAGTCCCGCAAGGCCGCCTGCCTGTGCCCTTTCACGCAATTGCTCCAGACGGAGGTGGAAATTGCCGAGGAGGTGCTCCGCCTCGCGCTCCCGGCCGAGCACGCTGCCGACGAAGCCGGTGGCGTCCAGAACGGCACCGAAGAAGTCGAAATCGGCGGGCTGGTCCGGCACGAGATGTGTCGGCGCGATGGCTGATAATTGTCCCTCGATCGCGCTGTGGCGGTGCGTGCTGGCCAGGATCGTTTCCGGACGAAGGCGCAGGAGCGCTTCGAGGCTGGGCTGCTGCCGGCGCCCGAGATCGACGGCCTCGCGGAGTTCACTCGCGCCGATGCCGACCCATTGTTCGTAGCCCTGCCGCTCGGCAAGACCGAGCGGCGGCACGCCAAGAAGGAACGCGATCTCGGCCGAAGACCATTCCAGTGCCGCAACGCGGGGAGCGGGCCTGTCTTGGGACAAAGCGGGCCGCTGGGAAGCCAGGGCGCCCAGCGCCCCGGCGATCATCGTTCGTCGGGTGAGGCTGATCACCACTTGACGCTGGCTGTCGCGATCACCGAGCGGCCGGGACCGTAATAGCACTGCGTGGAGATGTTGCAGCCGGCGACATAGTCCTCGTCGCCGAGATTGGTGGCGTTCACCTGAAGGCTGAGATTGTTGATCTCGTAGCGCGCGAAGGCGTCGGCCAGCGTGTAGGAGGGAACAAAGAACGTATTCGCGTCGTCGCCTGCCGTCTCGCCGATCCTGCGAACGCCGCCGCCGATCTTCAGCTCGCCGGGCACGGCCTCGGGCAGGGGCACGTCGTAGGAGAGGAAGATCGACTGCTGCTGCTTGGGAACGGTATAGGGCATGTTGCCCTCGCGTCCCGCCGTCCGGCTGCGGGTGATCTCCGGTTCCTGGAACGTCAGTCCGGCGATCACGTCCAGCCGTTCGAAGAGCCGCGCGGTAGCCTCCACTTCGACGCCGCGCACCCGCACCTCATCGGTCTGGTAATAGACGCCGGCCGTGCGATTGACGACGTTCTGCTGCGTGGCCTCGAAAGCCGAAACGGTCAGCGAGTAGGGCAGCTCAAGTGGCGCGAACTTCAAGCCGGCCTCGATCAGTTCGCCGGTGGTCGGCTTGAGCGGCACGTCGGCCAGCGTCAGCACAGGCTGGAAGGAGGTGGAGTAAAGGGCATAGGGCGTGATGCCGTTGTCGAACACGTAGGCAGCGCCGATGCGGCCGGTGAACTCGTTCGGGTCCTGTGTGTAGGAGGTCGTGACACCGCTGGTCAGCGCGGTCGAATCCGACTCGATCTCCGCGAAATCCTGGCGGATGCCCGCCGTCACGCGCAGGCGGCCCCATTCGATCTGGTCCTGAAGATAGACGCCGGTCTGGCGCTGCACCTGCTGGAGCCGGTTCGTGGCCGGCTGGGGAGCGATCGGGCTGTCGTACCGGGGATCGAAGAGGTCCTGCCGGAAGCCCGTCGTCGAGCCGGTGCTGTTGTCAAGTTTTTGCCACTGCAGGTCGACGCCGGCGAGCAGCGTGTGGGCTACGGCGCCGGTGTGGAAGCGATACTCGGCGTTGGTGTCGAGCGCCAGCGCGTCCAGGGTGGGATGGGCCCTGTAGTTCATGCGCGTGATCGTGCGCTCGTCGGGGAGGATGCCGCGCGTGAACAGGTTGTCATAGGCGACGTCGAGATGCGAGTATCGGAAGTTCTGGCGGACCGTTATCTCGTTTTCGAACCGGTGTTCGAACCGATAGCCGACATAGCCCGTGTCTTTCTCATAGGTGGCATTGTGCGGATCGCCGTCCGAGAAGTCCCGGGGAATGGTGAGGCCCAGACTGTTGGGATAGACGCTGCCGAGCGCCGGAACGATCGCTCCCACCTGGCCGAGGTCGTCGCGCATGAAGGCGCCGTAGAGCGTGAAGCTCGTATCCGCGTCCGGCTTGTAGGATATGGATGGACTGATCGCGAAGCGGTCGTTCTTACCCAGATAGATGTCGGTGTCAGCGTCGCGCCATACGCCCATCAGGCGATAGGTCAGCGTCTTGTCTTCGTTCAGCGGGCCGGTGACGTCGAAGCCCACCTCCTTCTGGCTGTTGGTGCCGAAGCGTGTGTAGACTTCGCCGCCCGCCGTCGCCTGCGGGTCCTTCGAGATCATATTGACCACGCCGCCGACATTGGTCTGGCCGAAAAGCGCCGAGTTCGGCCCGCGCAGCACTTCCACCCGGTTCAGGAAGAACGGCTCGATGCGAAAGCCCGCATAGCCGCCCGTCTGGTTGGCGATCTGGGGCACGCGAAGCCCGTCGAGATAGAGATCGGCGGGAAAGCCGCGAACGGTGAAATAGTCGGAGCGCGGATCGTTGCCGTAGCGCTGGGCATTGACACCGGTAGTGTAGAGCATGCTGTCGGCGACGCTCTGCACCGCCCGGTCGTCCATCGAGTCGCGCGTGATCACCGAGATCGACTGAGGCGTCTCGGAAATCGGCGTCGAGGTCTTCGTGGCCGAGGCGCTGGTACGTGCTAGGTAGCCATCAGGGTTCGAGCGGGGTCCTTCTGCGCCGACACCCCCTTCACCACTCTCGGCTCCCACCGCGATCACGACCGGATCGAGAACCACGACGGACTGGCTCGTCTGGGCAAAGGCACCCGAAACGCCGATGAGCAGCGCGCCGCAAGCAGCGGAAGCCGCGTATGCGACCCGCGCGGTTGCGGTGGTTTGCACCGGCGCACGATGCCGGCATTCGTAGTTTGCGCGTCCCGCCATGTTCCAGCCCCTCTGCCGCATCAGCCCAAACCTGAAGCCGGGCTCGAAATCCGCGCGATAACTAGACTTTTCAGGTCAACTTTGTCAGGTCAAAGAAGGGCGGGTTCGGGCCGATAACAGGCCCGTTCGGCGACAAGACCGCGAAAAGCCGCACAATGGGCCAGTTGCGCGCTTTGACATCGTCGGAGTGGGTGCCCAAGGAGCCGGAGCAAACGCGATGATGCAACACAACTCCTCAGGCGCCGAAGCGCAAAACAACGGCTGGACGAAACCGGAGGCCGCCGCGACCGCGCAGCCTGGCGCCGTGCGGCTGCAAGCGCTCGATCTTCAAACCGTTCCTCGTCCCGTCGCGGTCATGACCCGGGACTATGAGCAAACCATGGATTTCGGCTGGCACAGCCACCGTCGCGGCCAGTTTCTGAAATGCGAGGACGGCTTCCTGACCGCGCGCATCCTGAGCGCGTCCTTCATCATCCCGGCGGGATACGGGCTTCTCATCGCACCCGACCGGCCGCACGCGGTCAAGGCTCACGGTCCGGTACGCTTCAGTTCCGTCTACATCGAACCCGAGACCAGGCCCGAACTCGCTTGGGAACCGGCGCGCGTGGTCAACTGTTCCCCGCTGCTCTCGGCCGCGATAGCGGCGCTTCTGGACGAGCCGGTGGAATACGACGAGGGCGGACGCGGCGCTCATCTCGCCGCTCTGATCCTCAGCGAGATCGCACGTGCTCGCGAAGGCGCCTTTGCGCTTCCTGAGCCGGCCGACCGCCGACTTCAGCTCCTGTGCCGCGAAATCTCCGCCGATCCTGCCATCGACCTCGACATCGACGGCTGGGCGAACCGGATCGGCATGAGCCGCCGCACCATGACCCGCCATTTCCGCACGGAGACGGGCATGAGCTTCGCCGAATGGCGGCGACGCCTGCGCGTCGCCCATGTCCTGCGTCTGAAGGCCGAGGGCGGACGGTTGGAGGAGATCGCTGCCCGCGTGGGTTATCGGAGCGTTTCCGCCCTGCGCGCTGTGCTTCGCGAGGCGTTCTCGTGAGTTCTCCGGCGCTTCTGGCGCGCGACCTGCGCATGCGCTTCGGCCCGGTGGAGGCGCTGAGCGGCGTTTCGATCGAGATTGCGCCCGGCCGCATCACCGCCTTCTGCGGCGCCAACGGCTCGGGCAAATCGACCCTGCTGCGCTGCCTTTGCGGGCTCGAAAGCGGCTTCGAAGGCGAAGTGCGCCTCGGGACACTTGCGCTGGGCGAGATTTCCGCGCGCGATCTCGCCCGCCAGATCGCTGTGGTGGGGCAGAACCCGCTGACCCCGGCCGGCCTCCTGGTGCACGAGCTCGTGGAGCAAGGGCGCTTCCCGCACCGGCGCTGGCTTTCGCGTCGCAGCGATGGCGACCGCGCGGCCGTAACCCGGGCGATGCAGGCCATGGACCTCGAGGCGCTGGCCGCGCGGCCCGTGGAGGCGCTCTCGGGCGGTGAGCGCCAGCGCGCCTTCATCGCCATGGCGCTGGCGCAGGAGCCACGCATCCTCTTTCTCGACGAGCCGACGAGTTTTCTGGATCTGCGCCATCAAGCCGAGCTTCTGGCGCTGCTTCGCCGCCTCAACCGCAGAGACGGGCTGACCATCGTCACGGTGCTGCACGACCTGAATCAGGTGATGGACTTCGCCGACGCGGTGGTGCTTATGGAGCGCGGACGTATCCTCGCCAGCGGCGATCCCCGCGATACGCTGAGTGCGCAGAGGCTCGGCCAGGCCTTCGGCTGCAAACTCGACATCGTGCCGCACCCGGTCCACGGGAGGCCCTTCTGCGTGGTGGACTGGCGGGGCGGCGAGGCGACGGAGCCTCTCGCGTGACGTCGGGGCCGAGGCAGGGGCGGCGCGCGACCGCGCCCGGACCGGTGACGCTATTTCTCCTCGGCCTTCTGGCGCTTGCGGGGTTTGCTCCGATCGCCCTCCTCGCCGGCACCGATCTCCTCGACGCTTCCGACCTCGTCGCCGCCTTCGCGCGCCCGCCGGGCATCGAACAGGCGGTGCTGGAAACGTTGCGCCTGCCGCGCCTTTGCGCTGCGATCCTCGTGGGCGCTGCGCTCGGCGTAGCGGGGGCGCTGATGCAGACCGTCCTGCGCAACCCGCTCGCCGCACCCGACATCGTCGCGGTCACGAGCGGCGCGCAGCTCGCGCTGGTCGCCGGGACGCTTCTCTTCCCGTTGGCGGTGCCGAGCCTCGCCCTGACGGTGCCGGGGGGTGTGTGCGGCTGCCTCCTGTGCCTTCTGGCGGCGGGCGGGCCGCGCGCCTCCCCCATGCGCATCGCCCTCGCAGGCGTCGCGGTCTCCCTGGCGCTCGGCGCGCTCTCCTCGGCCATCATCCTGTTCGCGGACGATCGAGCGTCGGGCCTCGTCCTGTGGACCGCCGGGCTACTCGACCAGACGGGCTGGACGAAGCTTTTGCTCACCGCGCCAGCCATCGCCGCGGGCCTACTCATCGCCTTGGCTCTCATCCCCCAGCTCGACCTGATGATGCTGGGCGAGGAAACGGCGCGTTCGCTTGGCCTCACCCGCGCGGCCGCCTTTGCCAGCCTCGCTGCGGCTATCCTCCTGTCGGGAGCGGCGGTCTCGCTCGCCGGGCCGATCGGATTCGCGGGTCTTGCCGCACCGCATGTCGCGCGAGCCCTCGCCGGCGCACGCCATATCCACGTGATCCCTCTTTCGGCGCTGGGCGGAGCACTTTTCCTGGTGCTGGCGGATATACTGGCGCTCAATCTCGGCCCCCGCGTCGCAACCGGAGCCGTTGTCGCCTGCCTTGGCGCGCCCGCCATGATCGTCGTGGTGTTGCGAATGCGCGCGAACAATCAGGCTGCACCGGAGCGCACGGGGATTTCGTCATGGCGCTGGTCCGCCCGGCGCCTTCTTCCGGCACTTGTGGGCATTCTTCTTCTCGTAGCGCTTGCGGGCCTCGCCTTTGGCGACGGCGTGGCAGGCTCATGGGCGGAATTCGGGCTTCTTGCCGGGCTGCGCCTTCCGCGCGTCCTCGCGGCGGCAGGCGCCGGAGCGCTTCTAGCGCTTGCTGGAACCCTTCTCCAAGCCGCGACACGCAACCCGCTGGCCGGCCCCGAAACGCTGGGCCTTACGCAGGGAGCGGCGCTTTTTAGCCTTTTCGCGCTGCTGGCGGGCGTCGTGCCGGGCTCGCTCCTCTTTCTTCTCGTGACGCTGCTTGGCTCGCTTCTCGTCGTCGCGCTTCTGCTCACCCTGAAGGTGGAGCGCGACGCACAGCGGCTTGTCCTCGGTGGTCTGGCGATGGCTGCCGGCTTCGGCGCGCTGGGCACTGTGCTGGTGCTGAAGGCGGACCTTCAGATGGCGCAGGCGCTCTCTTGGCTTGCAGGCTCCACTCATGGCCGCACCATGCCAGCGGCAGTCGCGCTTCTGATCTGGCTCCTCGCCGCAGCGTTCGCCGGGGCGGCACTCCACGCGAGGCTCGACCTCCTCCTCTTCGGGGAAGACAGCGCGCACTCTCTAGGCCTGCCGGTTTCGCGCGCGCGCCTTGCGGCAGTGGCCGCTGCGGCCCTGGCGACTGCGATCGCTGTCGCCGCCGCCGGGGCGATCGGCTTCGTCGGCCTTCTTGCGCCCCACGCCGCAAGGCTGATGGGGGCCCCTCGGCACGGTCTGCTTTTGCCTGCGGCCGCCATAACTGGCGCAGTGCTCGGGATTCTCGCGGATCTCGCCGGGCGAAGTCTTTTCGCTCCCTACGAATTGCCGGCTGGAATCGTCTCTGCGCTCATCGGTGCGCCGGTACTCGCCTTACTACTCCGTCGTGGATTTTAAGCCTCGTACTCGACCGGCGTGCCGAGTGCATCATAGTATCGATGAAAGCTCCGATCCCGGATCGCAACTTCGAGAACGTGCGATAGGATCGCGATCTCTCGAAGTGCCGTCGCGGGCCTGACCGTTTGGAGACGCTCGTCACGGTAGGCAGCAAAGTCTTACGCTGCCAGACCGATCAGCGTCCGGTGTCCGACGTCATGCCGGAGAAGCACGTCGATGCGTTGATGCTCCTGTTCTCTGCCACGCTTCGTTGGGGTGACCTCGCGCTGGTAACGCTCGAGGAGATCGTGAAGCGTAGTACTTTCGAGGATCGCCGTGTCTGGCGCAGCACCGAACCGATCAACCTGCGTTTCCCGGGCGCGCGCCCAGCGTTCGGCTTCGGTTTTCGTGTCGAAGGACTTGGCTCTCGGGTTCATCCCCCGGCGGCGCACCTGCGCTTGCCAGCGTCCCCTGAGCTTTCCGATCGTCGCCACTGCAATCTCCAGTGGTTCCTGACGATCGCGTAGGACGCCCTGGGAGGAGCGCCAAGGTTTATCCGGGCGTTCTCGAGCTACGCCAGTCAAGTGACGACACCGCTTGCACCTGCACCATCTCTCGCGGAGAGTGGCCACGGGCATCATGTGATGGATGAGGGTCAAATGCACTGCAAACGCAAGGCAACGCAGTCTCTACATGTTCGCGAGATTGCCCAGATCGGCGCTATGCTGCTCTTCGCCCCGACCATCGCAGCTTCGGCGCAAGAGAGCACTTACTTGCACGCTGAGGAAACGATCGGCACGGTCGAGCAGGTCTACAACGGCACGCTCCTTCCCGACGAAGCGGTCTCGACCTTCCGGAACATCGATCGTCTCTTTCCGACCCGCGCCATTGCGGCAGGCGATGACCCGCGTGAACTGCCGATGGCAGAACAATCGCTGGGCAGTGTCGAATTCGACGTCGATGGTGAGACCTACGACCTCTACGACTTCATGGCTCTCGACAACATCACCGCCCTTCTCGTCTTGAAGGACGGCGAGATCGCCTACGAGACCTACCAGCGCGGCAACACGCCGGAAACCCGATGGATGTCGATGTCGGTGGCGAAGTCAATCACGTCGACCCTTGCCGCGGTCGCAATCAAAGAGGGTCTTATCGACGGGCTGGATGCTCCGGTCACCGACTACGTCGAGGCGTTGGAAGGCAGCGCATACGACGGCGTGACGGTCAAAGATGTGCTGATGATGTCATCCGGCGTCCAGTGGAACGAGACCTACACCGACCCGTCTTCGGATCGACGAGCGCTCCTCGATGCGCAGATCGCCCAGCGTCCGGGATCGGCGATGGAGATCATGGCTGGACTGCCTCGTGCAGCCGAACCGGGCACGGTCAACAACTACAGCACCGGCGAAACACAGGTCCTCGGCGAGATCGTGCGCGGCGCCGTCGGCAAGCCGCTGGCGGAGTATCTTTCCGAAAAGATCTGGGTTCCCTATGGGATGGAAGCGGACGCCAGCTGGTGGCTGGATTCGCCCGATGGCGTCGAGATCGGCGGAAGCGGCATCAGTGCCACGTTGCGGGACTATGGGCGCTTCGGT